>NZ_JBFUIL010000012.1:0-120715 GCF_056401895.1 Sphingomonas sp. P4_D12
GTCGATGGGGCATGGCGCCGGCCGCTGTCTTCATGGAGAGCGGCAGTCCCGACACGGCGAACCGCGAGCGGGCAAAATTCCATTCCCCGTCTAGGCAGGACATTAAGCGGGAAACCCGCACCTGCTGTCTCGGACGGTAACGCAGGGGAAGGCCAAAGCCCGCCTGCGAGGGCGCGCCTGTGCGGGGATTTGGGGGGAAGTCAATGTTTGGGGATGCCGGTTTAAATGTTGGGGGGCGCCGGTTTAACTGTCCTATGGTCCGGCCACAGCTTTTCCGGCATGCGGATAAGTCTAAGCGTATCCCGCAAGTCGGTTGGTTGCTAACCGCTAATCGAGCCCTGCGCCATATATATTCCTCTCGCGATACCCTTGCCTCAGTCTGTTAATTCGCCTTCAGAATATTCATCTAGATAACTTATCCGATCCGTAAGATCTTGGACAAGCTCTTTCGTCAAGAAGGCCGGGCAAGCCCGGATAATACGGAGCTTTTTCTCAAGAAAGTCTATTATGTCATTTCTGTATTCTTCGGTGGGAAGCATGATGCTATACCGATCTCCAAGAGCATTTATATCCTCCAAGGGCATAAGCGTCAGACTGGCCGGCGAAACGACCACAGTTCCAGAGGAGTTTTCGTAGTAACAGTCGTAGAAATGGCTTGCGTGGATAGTCATACCATCGAGGCAGGCGCTATTAAAAGAAGCTTGTCTCACTGTACACTGATAAAATCTGGCCTTAGATAGATCGGATTTTGTCAAATCTATGTCGCTTATCGACATTCCCATGAAAAGAGTTCCTCTTAAGCTGGAGAAGCTCATCTCTATTGCGCCAGAATTAATGTTAGATATTTCTTGCTTGTCAGCTACGATGTTATCAAGGCATCGTGCGATAATAGAAGTTGGGGAATTATGCAGGATCCTGTGTATAATGCTTGAAAGATGAGTAGGGCTTGTCCAGTGCATTACTATTTTTGCGTTATCGTCTTCGGATATTGATCTAAAGGCAAGCGAAATAGAATTAATAATCACCCATAAGCAAGTTTCTGCGTTGGCCTGTTCAAACTGTGTTCGAGTTAAACCGCCGGGATTTAAATTTACAGGAAATCCGTCCGCGGCTGCTCGCATGGCAAGCGATTGGAATTCGATCTTTTTTGATCTCGCGTTCTCCTTTTCAACAGTACTCCCGACCTTAAGGCGGGCTTCGTCTCTGATGAAGTGGAGCATTTCAGGTGTAAATATTCCTGTACCAGTCGCTTTAAACCAGTCCTGCAGAGCATAGTCGGGGCGACGGTCGGCCTGAGTAGCAACCTCGTCCGATATCGCTAAAATTGACCGAGATGCCAAATATTCTCCGAAGCTCTTGTGGGTAAACTCGAAGCCCCTCTGAGAAACTTCGGACGATTTTAGGTAAAAATTTAGCGCAAGATTCGTGACGTCGTCTCCGTTGTCCTCGGTAAATGCTGACCAAGCTTCTCTTGCTTCGGTTATGTCTAATGCGAGCTCGAAATTATCGACCGTCGCGACTTTTGTGTCACCACCGAGCCACGCTGCGAGGGCGATGGTTTCCATCAGCTTGTTGAAGTCAGATTTCGACATGTGACGGCCTGGACCGTGGCGTTTGGGAGAGCCTTCCCCCCATCCTCGGTCATAAATCGAATCAACCAGTGCCGAATAAATCCTATTTCGATTTTCCGCTGCCTGCTCCCAGTGATCAGTCGCGTAGCCAGCTAGTGCCAACAGGTAGCACAGCAGTGGCTCGTGAGTTATCCCCGCCAACCTTGCAGCCGAAAAAGCGGCCGGAGTATCAAGCGGCTCATTCTTTAACTTGGCCCATTGCGACCACCATTGCGGGCGCTGGTCTGACGTCCACAGATCATTATCGCTATCCGCGTGTTCGTTGACCGGCAGGAACCCATGGACCTCAAGGCATCCATGCAGGGGGGGCGTCAAATACTTTTCCGCAGCTTGAAATGATGGCATTCTCCCGCTTACCACGACTTTTATTAGCCTGTTGCCACTGCCCGTTAGCGTGGACACTAAGCTGTTCAGACGGTTGGCAAAAAGTCCTACAACTTCTTTTGCCGCCTCTCCCGGCGCGACGAGCTCGTCCAATCCGTCGAAGATCAACAGGAGAGGTGGGCCATCTTCAACTGCCGAACGAGCGAGGGGAGCGCTCGTAAATGCGCTATCAGTAGATTCCGCGAAGTATGAATTGATGGACTCGCGCAAGTCTCGTTCTAAGCCGATGTGCTGCAAGGGGATAAACAATGGGCGCCACTGCGACATTTTGGCGGTTCGGCTTGCCAAAGCCTTTAGCGTAGTAGATTTTCCGCTTCCTGGGCCGCCGCCGATCAACCGCAGCCAATCTGCAGGATCTGGGTCGCCTAACCAAGTGCTTAGTACGTGATCCAGCATCGCCACCTCATGGCTTTCAGAGGTGGGTCCGGAGGCATAATGGTAGGATGCGCGAGATTGCTTTTCCTTTACCCATAGGCATCGCAACGGCACGTAAAGCTGAGATATTGCTATCTTACCCTCTTCTTGACCGAAGAGAGGCCTAACACCAAAATCATAGACGAGTTTTGCTCGATAGCGCGACCAACTTAAGGCCATGTTCGCCGCAGGCTCGCCAGGGTTACTAATAGTGTCCATTACCGGTTGATAAAAATCTGGTTTTCGAGACCATATTTCATAGATGGCGCGGTTGAACGCGGCATCCATCTTATAGTTAAATTCGATTGGGTCAGATATTTTGTTCGCCGAAACAAGATATTCTATAACTCGTCGAATAATTGTGCGATATACTGGTATAGAAGTAGGGTGCTGGAAGAAGTTGCTCGGTATCATTAGCGGATCGCTAGTGATGACTGCTTTCGCCTCGTCGATTCCAGCTCGGAGCGCGGCCTTTAAGTGCTCAGGATCGAAATTCTCGGTCTTACTGATTTGGTCCATCGACCACGCGAAAGATAACACTGCGAGCGCCCACGCACGCTGCGCGGGGTTCGGATCCATGCGTACTGAGGCAAGAAATTTGACGAGTGCTCCGATCCCACTCGCCGCGCCATCTGGCGCTCCTTTCATAAAGAAATCAGTGGCGGCGGCGCTCAACCCGCCTGCAAACTCCGACCAATCCGCGGAAAGCCGGATCTCGGGCATCAGCTCAACTGACACTACGCTTGGCGTGTCCTTATTTTCAGTCACGAATCCCCCCTCAGCAGTCTGGATCTCGGCTGCAATCATTATTGATGCCACAGCAAGGTATGACCAAAAATGGTGGAAAAGGTCCATTTTGAATTAGGCCGACTTACGGTGACGTAGCCTAATTGAGGTGGCCAGCCTCCTGCTTAGGTGGCGGGTCGTCGTTCGGTGCTCCAGAGCAGGAGGGTAACAGGCGGCGATTAGGCAGAACTGGATGTTTCTGAGGAGCGACTCCAGTCGGCGACCGTGTCGAGCCGGTGAACTACGCGGCCTTTCTGACGTTCCACGGACCAAGGCGATAGCCGGTTAAATCTCTCGATTACGATGCCAGTTTACTAATGCACCAAACTCCCTCGCACTCATCGCTTTGGGATACGCGCAGCCCCGTGCCTTGCGCCGCTGCACCCAAGGCCCACATCCTTACCATGCCCCCGACGATCTCCATCCAACCCGTCGAAGTGCATCCGGGCAGCAGCACCGAGCGCCTCCCCGCCCTGGGCGGGCGCGCAGCCTTTTAGGCGCCTGACCTAGGGACCCCTCGCGCCGGCGACTGTGCCGGCTCCCTGGACAGAAGCGGCGTTTCCGACGGCCCATGAGCCGCGTTCGCTTGCTGGTGAGCCGCGTCGCCGAGCTTGCTCGCGCATTGCGGGCGCGGCGGCCCTAAGCGCTTCTGCTAGACCATGTAGGACTCGGCCGGCGCCGGGGCGCCTTGGCACTGGGACCTCCCGTATCAACCGGCCAATCAGAGCGCCGGCCACACCGTCACCGCAACGCCCCGCGTCGACTTGAGCGGCGATGGTGGGTCGCGTACCTCACAGTGACGTTGAGGCTGCGCGGGCGTGCGTCAGCATTGGTAGCGAATGGGGATCGATATGCCGGAATCGCCTGAACTTGAGATACTCCATGCCACGATCGAACGCGTCTGGAGCGAACATGACGAGGCGAAGAGGCTCGCGGCGATCGAGGATCTGTATCATCGCGACGCGCAGATCTTCGAGCCGGCGCGCGCGGTGACAGGCCATCAGGCAATCTCAGACGTGGTGAAGGGAGTCCTTGCCGACATGCCTCCTGGCTTCAGCTTCAAGGTGTTGCCGGGAGGCCATGGCCATCATGGCATCGCCACCGCGCAGTGGACGGGCGGTCCCGGCGATCAGGTCATCGTCAGCGGCGCCGACGTTGCGCGGATTGCGGACGGGAAAGTCATCGAACACTATTTCTTCTTCGACGCAGCGGACTGAACGCTTCCTCGGACGGCACGCCCGGAGCGGCCGGAAAGCGCCGCTCCGACCGGAGCGTTATACGAGCACCGGGACGCCTCGATCGCCCGGCGCGGCCTCCGTGGTTTGGGACCTGCCCGATCCGCGGTTCAGGAGTCGTGGCCACCGGATAGCGGCCGTTCGGTAAAACCGAGCAACAAGGCGCTCGCGACCTGTCGCGCTTCCGAGGCGAGCGCTTCGTCCGCGAGTTCGCCGGACGTCCAGAAGGACAGCACGCCGCGAAAGGCGAAGGCGAGTTGCCGCGGCAAACAGCGTAGCGCCTCTTCCTGCCGGCTGGTGGTCAAGCCCTCGCCATCGCCCAGCGCCAGCCGCCACAAGGCCGTGGAATGGGCCAGGGCCTTTCCGGGGACGGGGCCGGCCGTACCGATCCACCCCATCACTGCCCGATTGATCCTCGGCTCCTCCAGCATTCCCGCTGCCGCGATGCCGATGGCGAGCAGCACGCGGTCGGTCGCGTAGGGGAGCGGTGGCTGTTCGGCGAAGCGCTTCGCCATCGTGTCGATGCGCCGTTCGGCAAGGGCGTGCATGATCGCCGCCTTGCTCCCGAACTGGTTGAACGGCGTCGCGAAGCTGACTCCCGCCTCGGCCGCCAGGTCGCGCATTGAGAACTCGGCCTTGCCCTCGCGCAGCAAGCGCTCCGCCGCATCGATCACGCGCTGACGCAGCGGCTCCCCCCTGGTGGCGGTCGAAGAAGGTTGGGGCTTGTCGCTTGCCATCTCACTATCTATATCATGATATAGTTATCAACTCAGTCTGGAGTTAGACCATGGCGGCTGCCTTGCCCAAGACTTTCCTCATCACCGGCGTCAGTTCGGGCCTCGGGCGTGCCTTCGCGGCGGGCGCGCTCGACGCGGGGCATCGCGTGATCGGCACCGTGCGGCGGGACAGCGACGCCGAAGCCTTTGCCGCGCTGGCGCCCGGCCGCGCCCATCCGCTCGTGCTCGACGTGACCAGCTTCGACGCGATTCCGGCGGCGGTGACCGATGCCGAACGGACGGTCGGTGCGATCGACGTGTTGGTGAACAATGCCGGCTATGGTCACGAAGGGGTATTGGAGGAATCCTCGATGGACGACCTCCAGCGCCAGTTCGCGGCCAATGTGTTCGGCCCGGTCGCGATGATGAAGGCAGTGCTGCCGGGCATGCGCGCGCGGCGTCGCGGCCATATCGTCAACGTCACGTCGATGGGCGGCTTCATCACCATGCCCGGCATCAGCTTCTATTGCGGCAGCAAGTTCGCGCTTGAAGGCATTTCCGAAGCGCTGGGCAAGGAGGTGGCGGATTTCGGGATCCGGGTGACGGCGCTCGCTCCCGGTCAATTCCGCACCGACTGGGCCGGACGGTCGATGGATCGCACCCCGCGCAGCATCGCGGACTATGACGCCGTCATGGATCCGATCCGCGCCGCACGACAAACCAAGAGCGGCAATCAGCCGGGCGATCCGGCCAAGGCGGCGCAAGCGCTGCTGGCCTTGATCGAAGCGCCGAACCCGCCGGCGCGGCTGTTCCTGGGTGAAGATGCCCTGGGGCTGGTCGACCAGAAGCTCGATCAGATGAAGGCCGAAATCACCGCCTGGGATTCTCTCTCGCGCTCCACCAGCTTCACGTCCGCCTCGAGCCCTTCAACTCCCTAAGCGACCCTCCTCGCGAGGGCGCCGAACACAACACGGCCGGAGCTCTGGGGCTTCGGAGCCGGCCGCGTGCCCATTCGCCATCATCATTCGCATGGAAAGAAACTTGTCATGACCACGACTGCCGATATCTCCACCTCGAACCGCAACGGGCTCACGGGCTATTATGCCCTCCGAGCTCTCGTATCGGCCTTATGGGTCGCCCTGGCGTTTACCATCGGCAAGGCCCATCCGCCGCTCGGCATCGCGCTGATCATCGCCTATCCCGCATGGGACAGCCTCGCCAATTATGTCGATGCGAAGGGCAATGGCGGCCTTCGCGCCAATCCTAGCCAGATGCTGAATGTCATCGTGAGCGCGATCGTCGCGCTCGCGGTCGCGGCTACTCGTGATTTCCACGTCGTGATCGCCATCATCGGCATTTGGGCCGGGCTTGCCGGTATTCTGCAATTGACCACTGCCGTTCGTCGCTGGCGCACCTCCGGCGCACAATGGCCGATGATCCTGAGCGGCGGGCAATCCGCCTTGGCCGGCGCAGTGTTCGTGAAGAAAGCGACCGATGCGACCGCGAGCCTGACCGTCGCCGATGTCGCGCCCTACGCGGCGTTCGGCGCCTTCTACTTCGCCATTTCCGCGGCGATCCTGTTCCTAAAGCGCAGCGATCACGCGGCGTTTCGGTCGCGGTAGAACTGGACGCCCAATTGCAGGCTTTCGGCGATGCGGTCCGCCTTTTCCTGGAACGCGGCGGCCGCCTCGGGCGCGAGCACCTCGGTGCTGGTCTGGCGCCACAAAGCGAGCCAGCGCGCGAAATTGTCGGGCGTCATATGCGGCTCATGGCGGACATGGGCGACCATCGGCTGGCCCTTATAGCGGCCGCTGGTCAGCAGCACCGACGACCAGAACGCCTGGAGCTTGGCGAGGTGACGCGGCCAGTCCTCGATCGCGCCGTTGAAGATCGGGCCGAGCACCGCATCCTCCCGGACGCGCGCATAGAAAGCGGGAACGAGTTTGGCGATGTCGTCTTCGGTGATCTCCATGGCCTGGAGATAGGTCGGCGGGGCTGAATTGCGACTCTGTGGCCCAATTGCGGGACTGGCCGCTGCGCCGCCAAACTCGACGAGCCGCCCGGCGCCCCGGACGGCTCGTCTTCACATCAGAACTTCACAGAGATCTTGCCGTAATAATAGCCGCCATTGATCCCGTAGGGCGAGAAGGTCAGCGGCGAGTCGATGACGTTGCCGCCATTCACCAGGGTGAAGTTGGTCGTGCCCGGTACCAGCGCGACCGTCGGCGGCTTCTTGTTGAACAGATTGTTGGCGCCGATCGTCAGCGTGACCGTGTGGGCGATCGTATAGCTGGCGTCGAGATCAACGATAAACGCGGTGCCGATGTCCTGTTTGTAATAGGTGCCGCCATCGGGCGAGGCATAGGACGAGCTCTTGCCGAACAATGTCCCGCGCAGGGTCGAGGAGAAGGCGCCGAGCTTATAGGCTGCCGACCCGACGATCTTCACCTTGGGCGATGCGGTTTCCAGATTGGAGATCGCCGATTTGTCGAACAAGGCGATCGGCGTCGTGCCACCGGAGGGCGTGAGCTGGGTCGGGGCGAGCCCGATCCGTGTCGCCTTGGTCTCGTTATAGGTCCCCGAAATCGTCCAATCGACCTTGCCGGCATCGCCGAAGTCGCTGAAATAGGTCAGCACGACATCGACGCCGCGCGTCCGCGTGTCCGCGCCGTTGGTGAAGATGTTGATGCCGGTCTGGCTGACGGTCGGGTCGAGCACGTTGCCGTTGGCGACGATCGCCTGCGTCACCACCGGGAAATTGATCGCGCCGCCGCTGCCGAAGATCGATCCGGTGCCGAGAATGCGGTTGCGGATCTTCACCTGATAGGCATCGAGCGTGATCACCAGCCGCGATGCCGGCCTGAACACGAATCCGGCGCTATAGTTGGTCGACTTTTCCGGACCGAGGTTGCTGAAGCCGAGCAATTTGGCCGCGGCCGAGTTGGCCGGAAGCTGGACGAAGGCCGAGGTCGGCGAAACGTTGGTCGCCGAATAATAGCTTTCGGCCAAAGTCGGCGCGCGGAAGCCGGTCGAGACCGTGCCGCGGATCGCCACCGCCGGGCTGAAATCGTAGCGGCCGGTCGCTTTCCAGGTCCAGGTCGAGCCGAAGTCCGAATAATCCTCGTAGCGCAGCGCGGCATCGAGCTTCAGCCCGTCGACCGGCTCGGCCGACAAATCGAGATAGCCGGCCCAATTGTGCCGGCTATGCTTGCCCGCATCGGACGGCCGGAAGCCGGGATAGGATTGTCCGCCCTCCTTGTAGATCGAGCCCGGATCGCCCGATCCGATCTCATAGATATTGCGCCGATATTCGCCGCCGAACGCGATGTTGAGCGGATGGGCGAGGCCGAGATCGACTTCCTTCGAGAAATCCGCGTTGATCGTCCATTCGGTCGCCTTGAACAGCCCGTCATAGAAATCGGTGGGCGTGAAATGGGTGTCGATGAACAGCGAGCGGTTGGCCGAATCGAGCGTGTAGATCAGGTTCTTGTCCTGCCCGTAGGTCGCGCTGAGATCCCATCGGAAGCCGTTCAGGTCGCCCTTGATGCCGCCGGTCACCGAATAATCGTCCTCGCGAATGCCCTCGCGCGGGTTGAAGCCGTTGGGCGGGGTGTCGCCATCGGGATCGTAGACGATCGAGCCCGGCGCGCCGAGCGTTCCGCCGACGCCGAGCACCGGCGAGGCGATGATGCGGTCGGGCACGCGCAGATTTTCATACGCCGACGCGATGCGCTTCGAATAGCTGCCGAAGCTGTAGACCTCGACGTCGCCGAAATCGTAGCCGGCATTGTACTGCAAATTGGTCAGGTGCGAGCGCGCGTCGCCGTTGATCCGGTTGACATAGGGAAAGCCGGGAATCCCGGCGTAGAGAGCCTGTTGCGCTGCCGAGAGGTTGGTGCGCAGCACGCCGTTGGAGTCGGTCACGCGGCGATCCAGGCCGCCGACCTGGCTGAACGCGTGGAAGCGGTGGAAGAAAGTGAGGTCGAGGAACCCATTCTCGCCGATCTTGGTGCCCATGGTGAAACTGCCGGCCCAGGTCTCGCCGCCGGTATCGTAATAGGAGCCGCCGGTGGCGATCGCTTCGCCGCCGCTGGTATCGTCCTTCAGGATGATGTTGATGACGCCGGCGATCGCGTCCGAGCCGTATTGCGCGGCCGCGCCCTGTTCGAGCACTTCGATGCGCTTGACCGAGGCGGGAGTGATGAGGTCGAGATCGGCCGCCGCCGCGCCTTGATAGGGGCCGCCGAGGACGGCGAGGTTGGCGGTGCCATGCCGGCGCTTGCCGTTGACCAGTACCAATGTGTGATTGGGGCTGAGGCCGCGAAGTCGCGCCGACAGCGTCAGATTCGCGGTGTCGCCGCCGAACGCCTGGGCGTTGAACGAGGGGACGAGCTGGGTCAGCACCTGGTTGAGATTGGGCTGACCGACGCGGCTGAGTGTCGCCGCGTCCAGGACCTTGATCGGCGCGGAGCTTTCCGCCGCCGTGGTGCCGACGACGCGGGTGCCGGTGACGATGATCTCGTCGCTGGCTTGGCCACTTACCGCTGTCGCCGCGGGAAGCGTGGCGGCCTGGGGATCGCCAGGTGCGTCCGCGGGCGGCGCGGTTGCCGCCTTGTCAGCCGTCACATCCGCCGTCTTGTCGGCGGGAGTGTCAGCTGTTCTGGCCTGTGCCCCGGCCGCCCACAAGATGCCGAGTGCCAGTGCCGTAATAGATACCGATCTTTTCATTGAAGGCCCCTTTCAACAGAAAGCCTTCAGACACCCCTCCCGCTCAGTGCCGTTCGTGAAGCTCCGGCGGACGTTGCTTGTCCTGGATCGCCGCGACGCGAACGGATTGGCCGCCTGGCCCACCGGGGCGCGGCAGCGGTGGATATGGAAAATGCGACTGGGCGCGCGGCCGCGTTGGACGCGGGGGAGCCGCTGCCCAGTCGTGTAAACAGTGTAAGGAACGGCGTGAGCCGCATCGTCAGACGGTCCAGACCTTGTCCAAGGCGGTGCAGAAAGCGGCCATCTCGGCCATCGATCCGACGGTGACGCGCGACACGCTGGGCCAGATCGGCCAGGATCGGCCGATCTCCACGCTCTGCGTCCTGAACGCGGCCTGCATGTCCTTGGCCGGCTTGGTCTTCCAGTCGATCATGAACATGTTCGCCTCGGTCGGGATGACCTTCAACCCGCGTTTCTTGACATGATCGACGGCGAAGGCGCGCGCCGCCTGCATCTGGGCGCGGCGTTGCGCGATCAGCGGCGCGGCGGTGAGGCTGGCGGTCGCGCAGACCAGAGAGGGGAGCGGCAATGCGCCCGACTGCATGCCGCCGTCATAGCGCATCATCTTGGTGATATTGGCGGGCTGGGTCATGATATAGCCCATCCGCATTCCGGCCATGCCGAAGATCTTCGAAAAGGTCCGCATGACGATGACGTCGGGATATTTGACCGCGAAGGGTGACGCCACCGGCACGCCGGCGAAATGCGTATAGGCCTCGTCGATCAGCACCATCGATCCGGCCGGCTTGTTCTGGATCAGCCATTCGATATCGGCGAGCGGCGTGATCGTCCCGGTCGGGTTGTTGGGCGTGCAGATATAATAAAGCCCGGCATTGGGGTCCGCGGCCAGCATCGCCTTCACGTCGTGGCGGAAATCGGGGGTCAGCGGCACCGCCTTGACCGGTGCGCCGAGCCACGCCGCGGTGCGCCCGGCGAGCTCGAAGGTCGGATCGGCGGTGACCAGACCCTTGGTCGGCGAGCAATAGGTTACTACCGCGCGCGACAGCGGATCGCTCGATCCGGGCCAGGGGGCGACATGGTCGAACGGCACGCCTTCGACCGACATTACTGCCTTGATGAAATCGTTGCGCTCGGCGTGCGGGGAATAGCGATTGCCTTGCGCGATCATCTTCGCCGCTGCTGCCTGGCCGGGGGCGAGCGGCCCGGTCCAGCATTCGTTGGCGCCGATCCGCGTCTTGGCGGAGGGGGCAGGATCGGGCACGCCGGCCGATGCCCAGGCGGGCCGGCCGCTCGCCGCCGCCAGCGCACCGACGCCAAAGATCGCGGCGATGCGGCCGAGGTCGCGGCGGGCATAACCGCGGCTGAGCAGGTCATCGGCCGATTCCTCGTTCAGAACGGTGTCAATGACGGTTTCTTTGTCGATCATCTTGTCTGTCTCCCTGTTCGCGTTGGTCGGTCCCATCGACCAGTCGCCGTTGTCAGAATTTTATCGCGTTCCTCAGCATCACGATCGAAATGAAGATGAGATAGAGGCCGAATACGCGCTTGAGCGGTCCGGCCGGCAGGCTGTGCGCCGCGGCCACGCCAAGCGGCGCCGTCAGCACCGACATCGAGGCGATCACCACCGTCGCCGGCAGGTTGACATAGCCGAGCGATCCCCAGGGCAGGCCATGCTCGCGAAAGCCGATGATCGCGAAGCCGATCGCGCTGGGGATCGCGATCAGCGCGCCAATGCCCGACGCGGTCGCGATCGCGCGATGGATCGAGCGGCCATGCAGCGTCATCACCATGATCGCGATCGTGCCGCCGCCAATCCCGAGCAGCGAGGAAAAGGTGCCGAGCCCGCCGGCAATCGCGACGCGCGGCGCCAGGCCAGGCATCGAATCCGAGATGACGTGATCGCTGAAGCGCGGCACCAGAAAGTTGAGCGACATCAGCAGCACGCCGATGGCGAAGATCATCAGCAGGACATGCCCATCGACATGGCTGGCAAGGACGACCCCGACGGCATCGCCGAAGATCAGCCATGGCGCCCAGGCGCGCAGAATCTCGAATTCGACCGCGCCGCGCTTGGCATGCGATCGCAAGGATCGCAACGAGGTCAGGATAATCGTCGCGGCTGACGTGCCGATCGCGACGTGCGCATATTGATGCTTGTCGCCGCCCAATAACGGCAGGACCAGCATCAGCGCTGGAACGACGATGAACCCCCCACCAATACCAAAAATGCCGGCGGCAAAACCCGCGATCAGTCCGGCGCATAACAGCGCGAGCAACGGAATCAGCCAAACGCCTTGTGAAGCAGTCAAGAGCGACCCTCCCTTTTAGGTGAGGCCTCTCCTGTGAGACGGGGCTTGTCGCCGCCCTGTCGATTCGTAAGCTGCGCAAGCGATCGACCATTTGCAACAAGAAAATAGGACGATGGCTTTTTTCGTAACTAATTTACTTAAATAAAGGGATTTTGGTCGCCGATTACCGTCCGTGCAGCCGGGCAAGCGCGACGCCGGCCAGGTTCTGCGATCGCTTCACGTGACGAATCTGCAGCTTGCCCAGCCGCGATTGCGACGAGGCCAGGGCCTGGAGGTGATGGATGTGATCACGCGGGCATCTGACCGTGCCATTGGCCTGACCGACGACCGCCAGCGAATCCCCCAGGAACACCGCTTCGTGCAAGCCAAGTTCCCCGGCCAGCTCCACCGCGTGCAACAACGCCAGCCATTCCGCGTCCATCGCCGACCCAGGCCCGAGACGCTGTCGCACATAGTCGCGCCCCTGCACGACCACCGCGGTTTCCATCCCCGACGCCGGCCGCCAGCCGCCGTCGAAGAATAGCTTCACACGTCCAGCGATCGCCATTCCCCCGGCGCGATGCCGTCGAGCGACCAGTCGCCGATGCTCCACCGCACCAGCCGGAGCGTCGGGTGGCCAACCGCCGCGGTCATGCGGCGGACCTGGCGGTTGCGGCCTTCGCGGATCGTCAGGCGAATCCAGCCATCGGGTATGTTCTTGCGGAAACGGATCGGGGGGTCGCGCAGCCATAGATCGGGGGCCGGGATGCGCTCGGCCTCCGCCGGGCGCGTGATGCCGTCCTTCAGCCGCACGCCGCTCCCCAAGGTCGCCAGCGCGTCGTCGGTCACGTCGCCTTCGAGCTGGGCGAGATAGGTCTTGGCCGTCTTGAATTTCGGGTCGGCGATCCGCGATTGCAGCCGGCCGTCATCGGTCAGCAGCAACAGCCCCTCGCTGTCGAGGTCGAGCCGCCCGGCAGGATAGACTCCCGCCACGTCGATGAACGCGGAGAGGGTAGGGCGAGACGACCCCTCGGTGCCGCGGTCGGTGAACTGGCACAGTACGCCATAGGGTTTGTTGAACAGGATCAGCCGCGCCATCCGGCGCCTTTGATCCACAGCGGTCCGATTTACAATATTGAGGAGCGGCGAGTTGAGTGCGTTAATTGAGTTATCGCCCAATTCCCAACCGTCACCCCGGCCTTATGCCGGGGTCCACCATGCCGCAAGCGTGGGACAAGAGGCGCCAGGGCCGGGCTTAGCCGCACGGTGGATGCCGGGACGAGCCCGGCATGACGAATTGGCAGTGAAATCGTGAGCCTAAGCGGATACCACCGCCTCGACCTCGGCCCGCCCCTCCGCGCCCAGGCTCAGCGCCACCGCCTCGGCGACCTTGATGCCATCGACTGCCGCCGAGAGAATCCCGCCGGCATAGCCCGCGCCTTCGCCCGCCGGGAACAGGCCGGCGGTGTTCAGGCTCTGAAAATCCTTTCCGCGAGTGAAGCGCACCGGCGACGATGTCCGCGTCTCGACCCCGGTCATCAGCACGTCGGGATGGTCGTATCCGGGGATCTGGCGGCCGAATACCGGCAGCGCCTCGCGCATCGCGGTCACCGCGAAATCGGGCAGGCATTGGCTGAGGTCGGTCAGTTGCACGCCGGGGCGATAGGAGGGGGCGACCTCGCCCAATTCCTGCGACGGCCGTCCGGCCAGGAAGTCGCCGAGCTTCTGCGCCGGTGCCTTGTAGTTGGAGCCGCCCGCGACGAATGCGCGCTCTTCCCAATGGCGTTGCAGCGCGATCCCCGCGAGCGGATCGCCGGGATAGTCGCGCTCCGGATCGATCGCGACGACCAGCCCCGAATTGGCGTTGCGCTCGTTGCGCGAATATTGGCTCATGCCGTTGGTCGCGACGCGGCCCTCTTCGGACGTCGCCGCCACCACGGTGCCGCCCGGGCACATGCAGAAACTGTAGACTGCACGCCCGTTCGAGGCGTGGTGCGAGATATGATATTCGGCCGCGCCGAGGATCGGATTGCCCGCGCTGGGACCGAAGCGCGCTTTGTCGATCCACGATTGCGGGTGTTCGATGCGGACGCCGAGCGAGAAGGGCTTGGCCTCGACATATACACCCGCGGCCTGGAGCATGGCAAAGGTGTCGCGCGCGCTATGGCCGATCGCCAGCACGACGCGGTCGGCCTCGAGATACTCGCCGGTGTGAAGGTGAAGGCCGCGGATATGGCGCTGGCCGGTAGCGTCGGTCGCTATGTCGACGCCGTCGACGCGCGCGCCGAAACGATATTCGCCGCCCAATTCCTCGATCGTCGCGCGGATGCTCTCGACCATCGTTACCAGGCGGAAGGTACCGATATGCGGATGCGCCTCGGTCAGGATTTCCTCCGGCGCACCTGCCTTGACGAACTCGGTCAGCACCTTGCGGTCGAGATGGCGGCGGTCCTTGATCCGGCTGTAGAGCTTGCCGTCGGAAAAGGTGCCCGCGCCGCCTTCGCCGAACTGGACGTTGCTTTCGGGGTTGAGCACGCTTTTGCGCCACAGGCCCCAGGTGTCCTTGGTACGCTCACGCACGACCTTGCCGCGTTCGACGATGATCGGACGGAACCCCATTTGCGCGAGCACGAGCGCGGCGAGCAGACCGCACGGGCCGGTGCCGATGACGACGGGGCGCAGGCCCCTGCCGGTGGCGCGGGCGATCGGGCGATAGGTGGTGTCGGGGCTGGGCCGGACATTGCGATCGTCGGCGAAGCGCGCGAGCAATGCCGCTTCGTCGCGCACGGTCAGGTCGATCGCATAGATCAGCATGATCGCATTCTTGCGCCGCGCGTCGTTGCCGCGCCGGGCGATCTCGAAGCTCAGTAGCTCGTCCGCATTGATCCCCAGCCGCGCGCAGATCGCGGCGGGAAGCGCTTCGGCGGGATGGTCGAGCGGCAGTGCAAGGTCGGTCAGGCGGATCATCGGCGGTGCTGTAGCGGGGTAGGGGGCGCCATGCCAGATTCCCCTCCCGCTTGCGGGAGGGGCTAGGGGAGGGCGTGTTTCTCTAGCGCCGCCTTCGACATGCCCTCCCTCATCCCCTCCCGCAAGCGGGAGGGGAGCTTAGGTCAGCCCTTCGCCAGAGACCACGTGATCATGCATGTCGTCTTGCCGGCGATCGTGTCGTTCTCGCCCGCTTTGGCCCACCGTCGGCGCTCAGCGCCAGAAACGTTTGGCGTCAATCAGGGCGTCATAGGCTTGCTCGGCCTGGCGGAGCAGCTGCTCGCGCTTGCCGCTCCCCGGCGGTTTGGCGTCGATCCCGAGCGACGCCAGGATTCGGGGCGCGACGACCAGGTCGTTGAGCTCGCCGAGCTTGTCCTGCAACGTCTCCAGTGCTTCCAGAAACGGCTCGTAGCGGCGCCGCGCCTTGCCGGTGCGATAGAGCGAGGCGAAGAACTGCGTCGCATAGCGCAGCTTCTTGGTGGCGATCCGCGCCTTGTGGCGATGTTGGTCATCGAGTCCGGCCAGCCCCTTGCCGCGCCGCTTGAGCTGGCGCCGCCGCTGCTCGAGCAGATCGGCCGCGAACGGCTCGATATCGCCATGCAGTATCGCGGCGTCCGCCGGAGTCGAACGCCAGTCGCCGAACGACAGCCATTCGGTCAGGTCGAGCATCAGCAGGCGGGTTCGCGCTGACGCCAGCTCGGTCCGGACATGGTCGAAACACGAATCGCGCGCGACGAGCAACCGCTCGCGCAATGTATGGCTCCCGCGCTCGATCAGCGCGTCGAGATTGCGCACGTCACCGAGTTCGGCGGCAAGCCAGCTCAGCTCGACGCGCAGCAGGTCGCCCCGATCGTCGCCGGCGATCAGCGGCTTGAACAGCGAGAACGCGGTACGCAACCGGCGCAACCCGACTCGCGCCTGATGCAGCGGCTCGGGCGCGCCGGTTCGCAACACGATGTCCTCGTTGCAGCGGAACTGCTTCAGGCAGGATCGGGCGATGACCCGAAAAGCCTCAGCCGGCGTGCAGTTCGGGTCGATCGTGATCGGTTCGCTCCTGGCCGGAAGGTCGATTTCGCCTTCGGCCAGCAGATAGCCGCGCTCGGCCTTCGACAAAGCGGAGAGGCGGAGTGGTGCCGCCTCGTCCAGGCGGCGCGCGACGTCGAACAATGCCTGCGCCGAACCGCTCTCCAGCTCCAATTCGACTTCGCACAGCGTCAGGCGCCGATCGCCCGCGCGGATCTCGCCTTGGTCGATCGCACAGGCGAAACGCGTGCCGCCAGCATCGAGTGCACGGGTCGCGCGCCGGACGTCGGTCACGAACACCCGCTCGAGGCGCGCCACCGCGTCGCGCCCGACGATTTGCGCCAACGGGCCGCTGCGAGCATCGAGTACCGGCCGGTCGCTGCGCACCTCGTGCTCCCATTCGCCGCGCACGAACAGTCCGGCCGCGGCGCCCTCGCTCTTGACCGTCTGAACCTGCGTCCCGCCTTCGCGTCGGATGCGCAGCGCATAGCCGGCCTCGCGCACCTCGCGGTCCGGCGTGTCGAAATAGGTTGCCACGAGATACTCGACGTTGGCATCCGCGCCGGCGAACGCCGTCGCCGCATCCAGTCGATCGCGGTCGGCTGGATCGAATTCGAGCTTCAACTCGATTTCGCGCGGTTGATCCATGGTCGACAAAAGGCTCCCGAAGGGCGCGCCGATCAAGATGCTTTCTGCGGACCGCTCCTCGCGGGCACGCGCGAGGTGCTAAATCCCTCCCGCAAGCGGGAGGGGAGAATAGTTGGTCAGCCTTCGGCCTTGTCGGCCATATCCATGAAATTGCGCGCGGCGTTGCGATCCGCCTCGTCCTTGAACGCGACATCGAGGTCGGGCGCGACGCCGAGCATGTACATCAAGGTCCACAAGCCGAAGCGCCGCGGGCGGTCCTTTTCCAGGCCCAGCTCGACCCGCATCCGCTCGGTCCCCGCCTCGAACGAAGCAGGCGTCAGCGTGGCCATATCGGCAGTGCCGAAATAGTGGCGCAGGCGATCGTCGAGATCCATGGCTCGATTAACGCGCCCGGACCAGCGCGGCGTCAAGCGCCTGTAGAAACCGCGAGCGGTCGGCCTTGGTGAAGGCGGCCGGCCCGCCGATCTGATCGCCGCCCGCGCGCAGATCGGCCATGATCGCTCGCGTCGCGATCGCCGTGCCGATCGAGCTTGTCGTGAACGGCTTGCCGGTGGGGGAGAGTACTTGCGCGCCCGCCCTGAGCGTGCGGTCGGCGAGCAGAATGTCGGCTGAGATCACCACCGCGCCCGGCCCTGCGGCCTCGGCGATCCAGTCGTCGGCGGCGTCGAACGCATCGCTCACCACGATGCGTGTGATCAGCGGATGCGCGGGGACGCGGAGATGACTGTTGCTGACCACCCAGACGGGGATCTCAAGCCGCCAGGCGACCTTGTAGATCTCCTCCTTGACTGGGCATGCATCGGCATCGACCAGGATGCGGCGGCCGGTAGCAGCGCGATTAGCCGTCGTTTCAGACGTCATGAGGTCTCAACCCCCGTTTGCTCGACACGAACGGAGAGGGCGGAGCGCTTTGCCGGACGGGAAGGTCACGCACGCGGCGGGCGCGGTCCCTTGTTCGGAGCGCCACCCTTGCGATGCGCATGCGGCGGACGGCCGCGACCGGCCGGCGGGCCCTGACGGCGCGGGGCGCCGCCCTGGCCATCGCCGGTCGGAGCCGCACGGTGCAGCGTCGCGCGGCCCGGTGCGGGCGCGGGAGCGGGGCTTGAGCCCTCGACCGGCTCGATCCGCACGCCGCTATCGTCCTCGCCATCCGCGCCCGCGCTCTTGAGCACGGCGGCGGCGAACCGCGCGGCGATGCCGCGCGGGATCTGGAAGCCGGTTTCGTTGGCCTGGATGCGGATCGCGCCGACCTCGTTCTTGGTGATCCCGCCGCGGCGGCAGATCAACGGCAGGATCCAGCGCGGATCGGCATTCTGGCGACGGCCGATATTCATGCGGAACCACACGGTATCGTCGAACCCATCGCGATGATGCGCCTTGGGCCCTTCGGGCACGCGGTCGATCATTTCCTCGGGCGCCGGCATCGCGGCACGGTGAGCGTGAACCAAGGCCGCGGCGATCTCCTGCGGCGACTTGTTCTTGAGCAGCTCCTCGCCGATCACCCAATCGTCGGGATCGGGCTCGACCGGTGCGCTTAGCGCCTCGATCAGGCGGTCGCGATCCTTGATGCGGATATCGTCGGCGGTCGGCACCGGCACCCATTCGGCGGCGATGCGCGCCGAGCGCAGCATCATCTCGACCCGGCGGCGGCGCGGATAAGGGACGATCAACACCGCAGTGCCCTTCTTGCCCGCGCGGCCGGTGCGGCCCGAACGATGCTGGAGCACTTCGGCGTCGCGCGGCATCTCGACATGGACGACGAGGCTGAGCGTGGGGAGATCGATGCCGCGCGCGGCGACGTCGGTCGCGACGCAGACGCGCGCGCGGCGATCGCGCAGCGCCTGGAGCGCGTGGTTGCGCTCGTTCTGCGAATGCTCACCCGACAAGGCAACCGCCGCGAAGCCGCGTTCGACCAGGCTGGCATGGAGATGCCGGACATTGTCGCGCGTCGCGCAGAACAGCATCGCCGTCTCCGCCTCGTAGAAACGGAGCAGGTTGATCACCGCATGTTCGATATCGGCCGGCGCGACTGCGACTGCCTGGTACGAGATGTCGCCATGCCCGCGCTCTTCGCCGACGGTCGAGATGCGCAGCGCATCGCGCTGATACTTCTTGGCGAGCGCGACGATCTGACGCGGCAACGTCGCCGAGAACAGCAAGGTGCGGCGTTCGGCGGGGGCGGCGTCGAGCAAGGTCTCGAGGTCCTCGCGAAAGCCCATGTCGAGCATCTCGTCGGCCTCATCGAGCACGGCGACGCGCAGGTTCGACAGATCGAGCGCGCCGCGCTCGCCATGATCGCGCAAGCGGCCCGGCGTGCCGACCACGACATGCACGCCCTGCGCCAGCACGCGGCGCTCGCGCGAGGGATCCATGCCGCCGACACAGGTGGCGATGCGCGCACCGGTCTTGGCGTAGAGCCAGGACAATTCCTTGGCGACCTGAAGCGCGAGTTCGCGGGTCGGTGCGATCACCAACGCGAGCGGCGCGCCGGCGGGCGGGGTCTGGCCTTTGTGGAGCAGCTCCTCGGCCATGGCGAGGCCGAACGCGACGGTCTTGCCCGACCCGGTCTGCGCGGACACCAGCAGGTCGCGGCCATTGGACTCAGGCTTGCTGACTTCGGCCTGGACGGGAGTGAGTGCTTCGTAACCGCGCGCGGTCAGCGCCTCGGCAAGCAACGGGGGAAGGTGGGAAAAGGGCATTCTGTCTCGATGGCAATAACGGCGTCGGCCCGGAGCGACTGGCGCCGGGCAGGTAACGCGGTACGGATGTGGATTGGTCAGGGCCTCTACCCGCTTTTTGGCGATTTGGCAAAAGCGGGAGTGGAGGCATAGACTTGGGTTATGGGCGAGCGCACAAAAGAGCGCGCTCACCCTCTTTGCAATCAAACTGACCCGGTGACGTCACAGCGCTGACACCGGCGCGTCACCGCTCTGCAAAAACCCATCCCTAGGCGCGGCGCGACAGCAGAATCGCTGCACCAGCAAAAGGGATAAAAGGGTGGCCAACCGAGCACTTACCGTGCGCTGCGGAATCGTAGCGTTTCTCCTGACCGCAAGCCCCTCGGCACTTGCCCAGAGCGCACCGGTAGCTGTCGACAGCGATGCGGCGCCCGACGCGCAGACCGACCAGGACATTGTCGTCACCGGGCGCGCCGGCGCGGGCGAGCGCACCAAGCTCGATACCAGCTATGCGATCACCACGCTCAACAACGATGCGCTGCGCTCGCGGGCTGCGTCGAGCGTCACCGAGACGCTGAAGTCGGTCCCCGGCTTCTGGGTCGAGGCATCGGGCGGCGAAGGATCGGGCAACGTCCGCGCGCGCGGCATCCCGGTCGACGGGTTCGGATCGATCAACCTGCTCGAAGACGGCCTGCCGGTGCAGCACGATCCGGCGCTGGGCTATCTCAATGCCGACCAGGCGTTCCGCATGGATGAGTCGATCGACCGCGTCGAAGTGGTGCGCGGCGGTCCGTCTTCGGTTTTCTATTCGAACGCGCCCGGCGGCGTGGTCAATTTCATCACTCGCAAGCCGGGCGACGAATTGTCGGGCCGCGCGCGCATGCTTTACGGCCCAACCGCCGACCTGTTCCGCTTCGACGGCTGGGTCGGCACGCCGCTGGCCGATGGCTGGAAGTTCGATGTGGGCGGCTTCTACCGCAACGAGCGCGGCGTTCGCGATCCGGGCTATACCGGCAACAAAGGCGGCCAGATCCGCGCCGATCTGTCGAAGGATTTCGGCAACGCACAGATCGCGCTCAGCTACAAACATCTGGCGGATGACGCGATCTTTTACACCGGCATCCCGCTGACCAAGGATTCCGACGGCAATATCGTCAGCCTGCCGGGGTTCAACGCCAATTACGACACCACCGCCAGCCGCGAGACGGCGTTCCTGACGCTCAAAAGCGCCAACGGCCCGGTGTTCTTCGACAATACCCAGGGGACGCGCATCCGGCTCAACCAATATTCGGCGATGGCGGATTGGGAGTTCGCGCCCGGCTGGAAATTGTCGAACAAGGCGCGCTATCGCGACAGCAACACGGTGCGCAACGGCGTCTATCCCGCCTCGATCAGCACGGCGGCGGCGTTGCTGACTCAATATGGATCGTCGCTGCTCAAGGCCTATCCGGGCGCGACCAATGTCCAGCTCCGCTATGTCGATACCGGCCAGGCGTTCGACGTGGCCAACCAGAACGGCAATGGCGACGTGTTCATCAACGCCGCGCGCCCGGTGACGGTCGACGAGAGCGAGTTCGTCGACGACCTCCATCTCGCGCACCGCTTCCAGATGGGCAGCATGACGCACGATTTCGCGTTGGGCTTCTATTACGCGCACATCCGCGAGACCTTCAAACGCTACTCGGCTTCGACTGTTCAGGACGTGTCGGGCAATTCGCGGCTGCTCGATCTGGTCGCGCTCAACGCGGCGGGTCAGGTGGTCGGTGCGCTGACCCAGAACGGCGTCAGCCGCTACGGATCGGAATTCGCCAACGGCTATGGCAAGTCGGACGTCTTCGCCCTCTACGGATCGGACGAGTGGCAGATCACGCCGCAATTGCGGCTCGACGGCGGCATCCGCTGGGAAAAGGTCACCGCCAAGGGCGCGCAGGAAGGCCAGAAGACCGTCAATCTCGGCGACCCGACCACGCTCGCTGACGATCAGGTGCTGACCGGCAACGGCGTCTTCACGCCCTATGACCGCAAGTTCGACCATGTCGGCTACACGATCGGCGCCGATTGGCAGTTCAGCCACAGCGCGGGCGTGTTCGCGCGCTATACCTCGGCATTCCGCATGCCGAGCGTGGGCAGCTTCATCACCTCCGCCAACGCGCAGCCGGTGACGCAGGGGATCAAGATGTGGGAAGCAGGGTTCAAGCTCTCGACCCCGTTGGTCAGCTTTTACGCGACCGGGTTCCTGACGGATTTCGATGCCTATTCGATCGGCAACACCCAGTTCGACCCGAAGACGTTGGGCTATATCACCCAGACCGTCTACACCGACACCCGCGATTATGGTGTCGAGCTCGAAGGCACGATCCGGCCGGTTTCGTGGTTCGACCTCACGATCAACGCGACGATCCAGAACCCGACCTTCCGCAACCTCAAGTATAACGAACTGTCGGGCACGACGTTGATCCCGCGCGATTATTCGGGTCACCAGCTGCTCCGCGTCCCCAAACTCGGGCTGCGCGCCACCCCGGCGGTGACCCTGCTCGACGGGCGTTTCCGCGCGCAGATGGACGTGGAGCATTATTCGAAACGCTATGCCGACGCCGCCAACATTTCGAAGTTGCCGGCCTATACCGTGCTCAACGCCAGCGTGCGGTTCAAGCTGACCGACCGCATCTCGTTCTGGGCTTATGGCGACAATCTGACCAACGCGATCGGGCTGACCGAAGGCAATCCGCGCGCGGGTGAGCTGACCAGCGGCCAGGCCAACGACCAATTGTTCATCGGCCGGCCGATCTTCGGCCGCAATTTCCGCTTCGCCGTCGACTTCGCCTTCTGATGCGCAGATTTCATCTTTTCGTCGCGCTGATCCTGGCCGCCCTCGCCGCTCCGGCGGCGATGGCCGGCCAAGATCAGGCGCAGCCCGACGTGACCGTCGCCGGCGTCATCACCGGCAAGGATGCGCAGACCTATCGCGAGATTCCGTTCGACGTCCCCGCGGGCGTCGAGCGGATCACGGTCGCTTTGTCCTATGACAAGACCAACAAGACGGTGATCGACCTCGGCGTGTGGGATTCGAAGCAGTTTCGCGGCTGGAGCGGCGGCTCGTACGACAAAGTGACGATCGCGCCGAGCGACGCGACGCCGGGCTACCTGCCGGGACCGATCCCGACCGGCCGTTGGCACGTCCAGTTCGGGGTGCCCAATGCTCGCCCGAACAGCAGCGCCGCCTATAAAGTGAGGGTCTATTTCGACCGCGGCAGCTCGGCGCGCGCGAGCGCCGCGATCGCCAACCCGCCGCTCGTCGACAGACCCGATTGGTATCGCGGCGACCTTCATATGCACGACGCCAACAGCGACGGCAGTTGCAAGAGCCAGCTTGGGCGCAAGGTGCCGTGTCCGCTGTTCCGGACGGTCGAGGCGGCGAGCGCGTTGGGGCTCGATTTCATCGCGGTGACCGACCACAATACCGTCGCGCATTTCGATGATCTGCGCGAGTTGCAGCCCTGGTTCGACAAGATGCTGCTGATCCCCGGGGTCGAGGTCACCACCTTTCGCGGCCACACTAACATCTTCGGACCGTCGCGCTTCGTCGATTTCCGCGTCGGCACGCCCGGCGTTCCCAATCTTCCCGCGCTTCAGAAGAGTATCGCCGCTGCCGGCGCGATCATGTCGATCAACCATCCGGCGTCGCCGAGTGGCGAAATCTGCATGGGCTGCGGCTGGCTGTGGACCGACACCGACTGGAGCCAAGTGACCGCGGTCGAGGCGGTCAACGGCGTCAATGTCGAGGGCCCCTATGCCGGGCTCGGTTTCTGGTACGCCCGGCTCAACGAAGGCAAGCGCCTGACCGGGATCGGCGGCAGCGATACGCACGACCCCGACGGCCCGTCGCGGATCGGACGGCCAACCACGGTGGTCTATGCCGACAGCTTGTCGGTCCCCGGCATCACCGCGGGGATCAAGCGCGGCAACGTGTTCATCGACACCGAGGGGACGCGCGACCGTTTGCTCGAAATGGCGGTCGTATCCGGCGGGCGTCGTGCGGTAATGGGCGAACGGCTGCGTCCCAACGCGACGCTGTCGATGGAACTGCACCTGGTCGCCGTACGCGGCGCGGCGGTCGAGGTCATCGCCAATGGCAAGGCGTTGGCCGGCCTGGGCTCGACGATCGACAGCGACGATGCGCGCATGAAGGTATCGCTCGATCGTGCACGAGCGTGTGGCTGGATCAGCGCCAATGTGCGCGGCAAGACCGGGCTGCTGCTGATCGGCAACCCCGTCTATATCGACTGCCGCTGAGGCGTTGGTTCTCGCAGTCCGGTGACGAGCGTCCGGCGGTTGTCGCCGGGCGCCCGCGATCCCATCTCTCTTGGTGCGATCTTCCCCAATAAGAGGTGCCCTGATGACGCTCCCCGCCGATCCCGTCTGGTTCATCACTGGCTGCTCGACCGGCTTCGGCCGTGAGCTCGCCAAACTCGTGCTCGATCGCGGCTGGCGCGTGATGGCGACGGCACGTGGCAAGGAGCGTGTCGCCGATATCGTCGAGATCGCGCCCGATCGGGCGCTGGCGGTCGACCTCGACGTCACCGACAAAGCGCAGATCGATGCGGCGGTGGCGGCGGCGAAGGACAGGTTCGGCCGGATCGACGTGCTCGTGAACAATGCCGGCTATGGCTATCAGAGCGCGATCGAGGAAGGCGAGGATCGGGAGATACGCGATCAGTTCGAGGCCAATGTCTTCGGCCTGTTCGCGATAACGCGCGCGGTGCTGCCGGTGATGCGCGAGCAGGGCAGCGGCAATATCGTCAACATCAGTTCGGTCGGCGGTCTGCTCGGCTTCCCTGCCTCGGGCTATTATTCCGCGACCAAGCACGCGGTCGAGGGTTTCACCGATTCCCTCCGCGCCGAAGTCGGGCCGCTCGGCATCGCCGCGATGTGCGTCGAGCCGGGGCCGTTCCGCACCGATTGGGCTGGCCGCTCGCTGCGCCAGACCAGGAACCGGATCGAGGCTTATGCCGAGACCGCGGGCAAGCGCATGGCGACGACCAGCGGTTATAGCGGCGAGCAACCGGGCGACCCGGTCCGCGCCGGCGAGGCGATCATCGAAGCGGTGTCGCGCAGCGACGTGCCGCGGCACCTGGTGCTCGGCAGGTTCGCGTATGAGACAGCGGTGGCGAAGCTGAAGGAGCGTCTGGCGATCATCGAGGGTGATCGCGACCTCAGTCTGGGCGCCGACTATCCGGAGATGGCCGAGGCATAAACCGGCGGGCGGCCAGGAACGCGGTGATCACCAACCCCGCAGCGATGAGAGTGGCGATGAGCCGGTCGATCAGCAGCCCTTGGCCGATCGTCTCGCCGCCGCTGGTCAGCAGCATGATCAGCGGCGTGGTTGCCGCGGTATAAGCGACATAGCTGCGGTTCCTGAGCCACGGGCTCAGCGCCGCGAGCGTCGCGATGATCGCGACGAGCGCCCAACCCGGTAACGGATGGATAGCGATCGCTTCGGTCGCCACCACACCCGCCGCCACGCCAAGCGCGCGCTGCGAGACCTTGGCGACAAGATTGTCGCTTTGCCGTTGCGTGAGCAAGGCGACGGCAACCGCGATCCAGCTATAGTGATGCTGCGGGAACGCGCCCCGAATCGCGGCGGCGCAGGCGAGGCAGGCCGTCAACCGGACCGGGTAACTCCATGCCGCCCAAGTCCGGAGCATCGTCCGCCAGTGACGGAACTTCTGCTCGAAGCTCGCGGTCGATTCGCGTTCGCTCGCCACGATCGAGCCGATGTCGAATCGCCGCGCCGCCACACCGATCGCCAACCCGCAGAGCGCCGCCCATAATGCCCCCTCGGCGATGAGAACCACCAGGGCGATCCGGTTGGGCGTGTGCGCCGCGACACCGAGTCCGATCGTTGCAAAGATGATGAAGCGCTGGCTCGCGACCGCCATCGGCCGGCTGAATCCGCCGAGCAGCGCCGCGGCACCGGCGGCAAGCACCAGCCCCACGTCGCTCCGCGGTCCGTGCTGGGCGATGATCGCGGCCGCCACCGCGGCGGCGATCGCCGCGACGACGATGTCACGGACGATCCGCCAATGCTCTTTCAGACTTGCGCCGCGCGGCGCGGCGCCGACCCACATCGCGCCGAGCGAAGCGGCCAGGCCGATATTGGGCCGCCCGATCAACACGCCGATCAGGATCGGCACGCCCATGCCGAGCGCGGTGACCGCCATCGCCGAGGGATCGAGCGCATCCGCGCCGTCCCATTCCAACGCCCCGCCGAACACCGCGCGGGTGCCGTGGACAGCTCGAGAAAAAGCAGGGCTCATGCTCGCGCGGCTAGGGCTGGCCTCCATGATGAGGCAAGGAGACGATGAGCCAAGCTTAGGAAAGCAGTCGCCGGATCGCGTCGCGCAGGCCGGTTGCGTCGCAGGGTTCGATCAGCGTCAGGCCCGGTTGCGGCGGCAGGCCGCATGCTTCGGTGGCGATCACCGGCAAGTCAGCGGCAAGCGCGCGGAGCAAGGTCGCAGGGCGATGCTCGACGATCGCGGGCAGGATCACGCCGGCGAGTTCGCCCGGCACTCCCTGGGCCAGGCGAACGTCGCGATCGCCCCAGAAATCCGGTTGCTCTTCGCCTGGGCGCTCGATCAACAACGCGATGTCGAGTTGCTCCATTGCCTCGCGCATCGCATGCGCACCTTTGCGCGCGAGGGCAGGGCCCGCGAACAGGAAAGTACGGCCGCCGCGCGTAACGGGCAGGGGCGTCGCTGCCTGCCAGTCGATCAGGTCGACGCGTGCCGACGGAAAACGGGCGGCAATCGCGCGATGTGGCGTGATCAGCCGAACCGCTTCGCCCAGCGCCGCACGCTCTGCCGCGGCGATCGCCTCCGGCGCGCGGAAATCGCCGAGCGTCGCGCTATCGGGATAAAGATCGCGCGCGGCGTCCAGCACGCGATGCATCGCGTCGATCGGCAAGCGGTCGAGCAACACCTCGAAGCTGCGACCCCGTAACGCCCCCACCCGCCAGAGATGCGGCAGCAGCGCCTGCGCGATGACGAGATGCGTGTGCGTCGCGCCGAGCTTGCGCGCATAGGCGGCCGCCAGCCGCGCATCGGCGTCGAGCAGCACGCGCGCTCGCGGCGTGCCCGGTCCCATGCCACGCAAGGCAAGCGAGCGGCGCAGCGCGGCGAGGTCGGCGCTATATTCGCGCGCGATGACGGGCCAGCCCGCCGCGGCTTTGCCAACCCGGCGCGACGGCAGCATCAGCAGGTCGTCCGGCCCGGCTCGGTCGCGCAGCAACGCGGCGAATTCGGGGCTCGCGCCATCGACCAGCCAAGCGGTGGGCGTGCTGGTATCGATGTCGTCGGGATCGTGGCGATGGCAAGTCGTCTGGCCGCAGGTCAGGCAATCGTGCGCGATCGCACCGGTCAGGACATCGGGAGTGGGTACGGAAGCGCCGGGGATGTCGCCACGGATCGTCAGTTCGAGCTCGTCGGCGCTCAGCCGCGCCTCGATGCGGAACGGCCGCGGCGAACGGATGCGGAAATCGAGGTAATTCCAGAATACCGTGGCGTCGCGCCCCACTTCGGCGCGCGATCCGGGAACCACGCGCGTGTGGGCATGGCGCTCGACCACGTCCAGCCCGGCGTCGAGCACCGCTTCGTGGAGCGCGTTGGACAATTGGCAGAGGCCACCGCCGACGGTCGCGATCATGCAGCCTTCGCGCAGCTCGCGTCCTTCGACGAAGCCGCGGCGGCGCAGCGGTTTGCCGACCTGGCGCCAGAAGCTGAGCACTTCACCCGCGCCGACCTCGATCCCGTCGAGCCCCGAAATCGCCGCGCGCAAATTCTGGATCTTGCCGGCGTTGAGCGCGCGGTCCTTGGCACCCCCGCGCGTGGTCCAGAGCGGCGAGCGGATCGTCGCGAGCACGGGAGCGGCCGTCAGTGTCTCGCCTCGGCGATGACGTTTTGGGGCGTCGAGCGTGAGATCGGCGCCTGCACGGCGCAGGCGCAGCAATGCGGCCTTGGTCTCGAACACCAGATTGCCGACACGCGTTGGTACCGCGCGGTCGGGCAGGGCGGTGACGTTTGCCAGCCGATCACTCATTGCACGCCGCACCTCTCGCCGAGACTATCGCGCGCGAAGGCGCTATCAGGCAAGACCAAGATAGCTGGCGGGGGAAAGCGCATGATGTTGAGGCGGATCGTCATCGGATTGGTCGCGCTCGCCGCACCTGCTACCGCATTGTCCGGACAGTCGGTTCCCCCGGCGATCTACACCGATCCCGCGCCCGACCCGAAGCACCCCGCGCGGATGGACGTGTTGCACATCCCGAGCAGCGGCGTGGCGATCAATGGTGTCGCCTATGTCCCCGCGGGCGCAGGGCCGCATCCCGTCGTGGTGCTGTGTCATGGCTTGCCCGGCAATGAGAAGAATCTGGACCTGGCACAGGCATTGCGGCGAGCGGGCTGGACCGTGGTCACGTTCAACTATCGCGGGTCATGGGGCAGTCCCGGCCAATATAGCTTCGCCAACGATCTGGCCGACGCCGACGCGGTGCTGGCCTATCTGCGCACGCCCGCGTCGGTCGCGGCACTCGGCAGCGACACCAAGCGGATGGTGTTGATCGGCCATAGCCTGGGGGGCTGGGTCACGCTGATGACGGCGGCGCACGACAAGGGGCTGATCGGCGCGGCGGCGATATCGGCGGCCGATGTCGGCTTGATCGGAAAGCTGCCGCGCGATGCGGCGATCAAGCGGCTCGAGGGCGCCGGGCTGGAGACGCTCACAACAACTAGCTCGAGCGAAGCCGACGAAGCGATCGCCAGGAGCGATGCCTATGATTTCATCAACGCGGCCCCGGGTCTCAAGCGACTGCCGTTGCTGTTGCTGACATCCGACGACGGGCTGCGCGGTCCCGCCGAAGCGCTGGGCGCATCAATCCGCAGGCAGGGTGGGGACAAGGTCGCGGCGGTCCATGTCGCGACCGATCACAGCTGGTCCGACGCGCGAATCCGGCTCGAGAGCGAGATCATCCGCTGGCTCGACACGCTGCCCAAATAAGCTGGTCGGCGGCGCCTCAACCCAGGAAGTTACTGAGGACGTCGGGGTGGAACCCGAACTTGGCGAAACCGCAAATGCCCATGAAGATTCCGAACGCGCCGAAGAACCATGATCCGAACAGCAGCATCGGGCTTTCCGCGAGCGCCGCGACCGCGGCCATCGCGATCGCGGTCGAGATCGCCGCCTCGCTCGCGTCGAATTGATCGTCATGCACGTTGAGCGCGTCGTAATTGTCGGCTTGCGCCTGGGCCTGGGCCTTCAGCTTGGGCGTTTCGGTGCGATATTTGGCGATGTCCGCGTCGAGCCGGGCGAGCGTCGCCTTCGACGCTTCGCTGGTCGCGGGCGTGGTCGCCAGCACGGCGATCTCGCTCCGCGCGGTCTCCGATATGTGCAGTTTGGTGCGGGTCGCCTGATATTCGTTCCAGCTATCGACCGAGTCCGCCTTGGCTTGCTGCATGGTCTGGACGAGGTTGCCGTCCTTGATGTTGCAGAGGCCAGTGAAGATCGACAGGATCACGACCGTCAGCGCCACGGCGCGATTGAGCCTCTTGTCCTTCGCTTCGGCACTGACTTCGACTTCCACTCTCGATCTCCCGCACCACGCGCCGCCACCGACGTCGCCCGCCTCTCGGCCCATTTCGGCGGTTCGTAAATATGGACGATGGCGCCGCGTGCAATGTCCGTCCTGTCGGTCGGCCAGACGCCCTCGCGCGTCGCCGCTTTGGTCGGCGCCAGCGATCTGGCGGAGAGTACCTGCGCCACATTGATGAGGTGCCGCACAGCTCTCTACTCCTGCGCTTGACTCCGTACCATGGTACGGATGCTAAATGCGTTTTCATGACGATCAACGTCGAGCACGCGATCACGAATCTGTCGGCATTGCTCCCGATCGTCGCGGCCCAGGCATCGGCGACAGAGAATCGACGCTGCCTCTCCAGCGAACTGGCCGCGACCCTGGGCGAGCATGGCCTTTTCCGCATGCTGGTGCCGCGTACGTTGGGTGGCGGGGAATTGGCGCCGCTCGACGTACTGGACGTCGTCGAGACACTAGCAGGGCAAGATGGTTCGGTAGCTTGGTGTGTGACGGTGTGCGCGACGACGGGGATGTTGGCGGCCTATCTCGACGAGACCGCGGCGGCCGAGATCTTCGGCGCGCGCGATGCCGTGGTCGGCGGCGTCGCCGCGCCTCGGGGCGTCGGGGTCGCTCACGACGACGATTTCGCTATCTCAGGCCGCTGGAGTTGGGCAAGTGCCAGCGCGGTCTGCACTTGGCTGGTGGGTGGATTTCGGGTCTACGGCGAAGGCGGCGCGCTGCGTCTGGGGCTTTTTCCCGCCGCGCAAGTCCGCCTGATCGACGACTGGGATCCATCGGGGCTGCGCGGCACGGGGAGCGGGTCGTTCGAAGTCGCGGACGTGGTCGTTCCCGGACGGAGGACGTGCATCATCTCCGCGAAACCGCGATCCGGCGTCGCAGCGGTATATGCCTTTCCGGTGGCCGTGATGACCGCATTATGCATCGCGTCCGTCGGTTGTGGCCTGGCCCGGGCAGCCTTCGACGAGGCCGGCAGAATTCTTCAGACCGATGATCCGATGCTCGCTACCATGACCGCAGCGTTAGCGCGGCAATCGGCGGCGCGTGCGTTCCTGCGCGAGCAGGTCGCGATCGCCTGGGACGTCGCGATGGCCGGAGACAGTTTGAGCGAGGCGACGGTCGCGCAATTGCGCCTGTCGGCGGTTCATGCCGCCCGAACCGCCGCCGAACAATGCCGCGTCATCCAGGATGTTGCGGGCGGTGCCGGTGTGCCATTTTCCGGTGCGCCGGCGCGCCGCGTCAGGGACGCCCAGACCGTGACGGCGCATGCGTTGGTGTCGCGGCGCCTCTATCCGCAGCTTGGCGGGCAGCTGTTCACGCCGGCCGCGGCGAGCGTCAATGGCTGAAGCGATCAGGCTGCAAGTCGGCGATCAGGCGCCGGCCGTATCGTTCACGTCGATCGCGAGCGGTGCGATCCGCGCGGAGGACGACGACCGCCCGCTGCACCTGCAATTTCGACGATTCGCGGGCTGTCCGATCTGCCACCTGCATCTGCACAGTTTTCTGCGGCGCGCCTCGGAACTCGATCCTTATGTCCGCGAAGTCGTGTTCTTCCACAGCTCCGCCGAAGAATTGCGGCCGCATCTCGCGCATTTGCCGCCCGTCACCATCGCCGATCCCGACAAGCGGATATATCGAGCATTCGGCGTGGAGGCGGGGCGACGCGCGCTCCTTCACCCGAAAGCGATCCTGGCCGCGTTGCTGTCGTCGGCGGTGGCATCTTATCGCATCGTGCAAGGTCGGCAGGCCTTGCCCGCGCGATCGCCGCAAGGTGGGAGATTCGGGTTGCCTGCCGATTTCCTGGTTAGCCGGACCGGCCGGATCGTCGCTTGCCATTACGGGCTGCATGCGGACGACCAATGGTCGGTGGGTGACGTCCTGGAACTGGCGGGGCGGCCGGATCGGTTGCAGTAGCTGCTCGATCGACGCCGATGGAACGCGGCGACCGGTCAGGGACATCAACGAAAAAGGGCCGGGGGTGACCCGGCCCTTTATTCTGTTCGACGGGCGGAATGAATTCCGCCCTGCAGGTCGCATGCCGCTGGAGCTTACGCGCCGGCGACTTCCGCGACGTCGATCTTGATGCCCGGGCCCATCGTCGAGCTGACCGCCAGCTTGCGGACGTACTTGCCCTTGGCGCCCGACGGCTTGGCCTTGACGATCGCGTCGACCAGCGCGTCGAAATTCGCGCGCAGGTCGGCGGCCGGGAACGATGCCTTGCCGATGCCCGAATGGATGATGCCGGCCTTTTCGACGCGATATTCGACCTGGCCGCCCTTGGCCGCCTTGACCGCCGCGGCGACGTCCATCGTCACGGTGCCCAGCTTCGGGTTCGGCATCAGGCCCTTGGGACCCAGCACCTTACCCAGGCGACCGACGATGCCCATCATGTCCGGGGTCGCGATGCAGCGATCGAAATCGATCGTGCCGCCCTGTACGATTTCCATCAGGTCCTCGGCACCGACCACGTCGGCACCAGCGGCCTTCGCTTCGTCGGCCTTGGCGCCCTTGGCGAACACGCCGACGCGGACGTCCTTGCCGGTGCCCTTGGGCAGGGTCACGACGCCACGGACCATCTGGTCGGCGTGGCGCGGATCGACGCCCAGGTTGATCGCGACTTCAATCGTCTCGTCGAACTTGCTGGTCGCATTGGCCTTGGCCAGGCCGATCGCCTCGTCAACGCCGTGCAGCTTCTCGCGGTCGATCGTGATCGCCTTGTTCTTCTTGCTCACGAAAGTCATCGGTTCAGCCCTCCACCACTTCGAGGCCCATCGCGCGGGCGGAGCCTTCGATGATGCGGGTCGCCGCGTCGATATCGTTGGCGTTCAGGTCCTTCATCTTCACTTCGGCGATCTTCGACAGCTCGGAGCGCTTGATCTTGCCCGCGGAGACCTTGCCCGGCTCCTTCGAGCCCGACTTCAGGTTCGCGGCCTTCTTGATCAGGAACGTCGCCGGCGGGGTCTTGGTCTCGAACGAGAACGACCGGTCGGCATAGACGGTGATGATCGTCGGGATCGGCGTGCTCTTCTCGAGGTCGCCGGTCGCGGCGTTGAACGCCTTGCAGAATTCCATGATGTTGACGCCGCGCTGACCCAGCGCCGGGCCGATCGGCGGCGACGGATTGGCAGCGCCCGCGGGCACCTGCAGCTTGATATAGCCTGTGATCTTCTTTGCCATTGTACTCACTCTGTAGTGGGCGGTGGGGCAGGGCCCCGCCGTCCAGGTCAAGTTTAGCGGTTAGACGGGCGCGCGACGCGAACCCTCCCGCAATTCCACAGCTGTAGCTTAGGAAGGGCGGGCCGATAGCGGAAAGTGGGCCGGGAAGCAACAGCGTCGCAGCCGCGCAGGATTAGCGTGAGCTAATCCTGAGACGGCGCCCGTCCGGCCGGCCTCGCGAAGCGAGGTCCGACGACGCGGAATTCACTTCCGCGTCGGATGCTGGGGGTGCGGGGAAACCGGGAAACAAATCCACTTCGGGAGCCCGACGCGGGAGTAAATCCCGCGTCGTCGGTCGGGTTCGGCTCCGCCGACCCGCCGGCCGGTCGAACGCCGTCTCGTGAATTAGCGCCGCTAATTCACGTGCGGTCGCTGCGTAAGGCTACGCCTTACTTGCTGCGCTCGACCTGCTCGAAATCCAGCTCGACCGGCGTCGCACGCCCGAAGATCGACACCGAGACCTTGACCTTCGACTTGTCGAAATCGAGCTCCTCGACGATGCCGTTGAACGACGCGAACGGGCCGTCGAGCACCTTGACCGAATCGCCGATCTCGTAATCGACCTTGACCTGCTGGCGCGGGGCCGAGGCCGCGGCCTCTTCCTTGCTGTTGAGCATGCGCGCGGCTTCGGCGTCGCTGATCGCCTGGGGCTTGCCGTTGGGGCCGAGGAAGCCGGTCACCTTGGGCGTGTTCTTGACCAGGTGATAGACGTCGTCGTTCATCGCGAGCTTGGCCAGCACATAGCCGGGCATAAATTTGCGCTCGACCTGGATCTTCTTGCCGCGGCGCGCCTCGGTGATCGTCTCGGTCGGAACCTCGATCTGTTCGACCAGTTGCTCGAGACCCATGCGGTTTGCTTCCGACAGGATCGCGTCGCGAACCTTGCCCTCAAAGCCCGAATAAGCGTGGATGATGTACCAGCGTGCCATGGGAAACCTTATTTCGCGAGGCTCAGCAGGTACTCGACGCCCGTGTCGAACACCTTGTCGATGGCGAAGAAGAACACCGCCAGGATGACCGTCATGATCATCACCATCACCCCGGTCATGACCGTCTCGCGACGCGTCGGCCATACGACCTTGCGCGTCTCGGCCTGGACCTGCCGGATGAATTCCATGGGGGACGTTTTCGCCACGTGCCTGAACCTATGTAATCGTTGCCGAGTTTGGGGACATAGGACCGCCGCCCGGTCCCTCAAGGGGCACGGACGACAATCAATCCCGATTTCGGATTGAGGCGGAAATAGCGCTGCACCGATCGGAAGGCAAGCGTTCGCGCTAGATCGAGGATCAGGGCGTCGCCGCAATCGACCGTTCGTCGCGATTAACCATTTTCCGAGGGATCGCGACGGTTCCACCTGCGTTCGGCGCCCAACGTACCAGATCAGGGAGGCTCCATGGAACTCGACCATGCCACTATCCGGATTCTCGCCGCGATCGAACGCGAGCGGGACTATCCGGTCGAAGAGGAAGAGTGGCAGGGGAGCTCGGATTCGAACCGAGGGCCTTCGGTTTTGGAGACCGACGCTCTAACCAGCTGAGCTACACCCCTGTGCGGCGGATGCCTGTAGCGCCACCGCGCGCGGGCGGCAATAGTTAGACTCGTTTTCAGCTTCGCTGAGACGGTGCCGGCCCGCTCCCCCACCCGGCCGCCCAATGAGGGTTTTGTTTGGGGGGTGGGGGGGGGGGGCGGGGCGGCGCCAATAATAGCCCTGAACCTTGGTGCAGCCGAGATCCTGGATCAGCCGGTGCTCGTCCTCGGTCTCGACGCCTTCCGCGGTCGTTGCCATACCCAAAGACTGGGCAAGCGCGACAACGGCGCGGATGATCGCGACCGGCTCCTTCTGACCCTTGGATGCGCCCTGGACGAAGCTGCGATCGATCTTGATCGTCGAAAAGCGGGTGCGCGCAAGATAGCCCAGCGACGAATAACCGGTACCAAAATCGTCGAGGCTCAGGCGCACGCCGAGATCGAGCACGCGTTCGAGCACCTGCACCGCCACGGTGCCTTCGCGCATGAACACGCCCTCGGTCACTTCGAGTTCGAGCCGCTCCGGCGGCAGCCCGCTATTGGCGAGTGCCGATGCGACCACCGACACGAACGCGGGATTGTGGAGCTGTTCGGGCGATACGTTGACCGCGACCCGCGTCGGCGACGGCCATCGCGACGCTTCGTCGCACGCCTGGCGCAACACCCATTCGCCCATTGGAACGATCAGCCGTGCGTCTTCTGCCAGGGGCACGAACTTGGCCGGTGAAATGATGCCCAGTTCGGGATGCGTCCAACGCAAGAGCGCTTCGAAGCCGGTGAGGCTGCCCGACCCGGCGACCACCACAGGCTGGTATTCGAGGTGCATCTCACCCTTTTCGAGCGCCTGGCGCAGCGCCATTTCGAGCACGCGACGCTCTTCCGCCTTGACGTGGAGCTGAGGCTCGTAGGTGTGGAAGACGCCGCCGCCGGCATCTTTCGACCGATAAAGGGCAAGGTCCGCCGAGCGGATCAGCATTTCGGCGGTGCGGCCGTCGCGCGGGCCGATCGCGACGCCGACCGACGCACCGATATAGAGCGTGTGCGCATCGACCTCGTATGGCCGCGACAACATCTCGATAATCGCCTGTGCCAGCTTTTCGACGCGGGCCGTGTCGGACGCGTCGCGTACCACCACCGCGAATTCGTCGCCGCCGAGCCGGCCCACGACCTCATTGTCGCTGACCAGATGGCCGAGCCGTTCCGAGACGCGCCCGAGCAACCGATCGCCGACCGGATGGCCGAGCGAATCGTTGACCGCCTTGAAGCGATCGAGATCGATCATCATGAACGCGCAGCGCGTGCCCCATTTCTCCGCTTCGGCCATCGCGCGGCCGAGTTGCTCGTTGAGGTGGAGCCGGTTGGGCAGGCCGGTGAGCATGTCGTACCGCGCCATGCGGTTGATCTTGTCGGCCGATTCGCGCTGGGCGGTGACGTCGGATCCCACGCCGCGAAAACCGAGAAAGGCGCCGTCGTCATCGTGGCGCGGGCTGGCGGCAAGTGCGAACCATCTTTCGGCCTCACCGACCTGCACGGGCAGCAGGATATCGCGAAACGGTTCGCGATTCTTGAGTTTGTCGGCGAGCATGCGCAGCCCGGAGGAGAAGTCGCCGCTTTCCCAATGGACGCCGGCCAGCGCCTGGAGCAGCGGCATGCCGTTGATCTTCACCGGATCGAGATGGACCGAGCGCGCGAAGCGCGGGCTGGCGCGGACGATGCGCCGGGCGCTGTCGGTCTCCCACAGCCAGTCGCCATCTTCTTCTTCGAATTCGCGGAGCAGCAGGCTGACGGTTTCGTCGCGTTCGGACAGACCGATTTCGTTGGCGCGGATCACCACCAGTGATTTTCCGCGCTGGAAACAGCTGACCATCAGCAGGACGACGAACAGCATCGTCGCCGCGGCCAGCAACGGGCTGCCGATCAATACCAGCATGACGGCAATGGCGGTGCCAAGGATACCGAGGAAGCTCAGCGTCGCCAGTGGCAGCGCCGCCATCGCCACGGCCGACGCCGTAAGCATGACCGACAGCACGATCCACAATGCCATCGCGGTGCCGATATCGACGCGTGACCCCAGTGCCAGCGGTGGAATCGACCAGACCGAGGCAAGCGCGATCCCTTCCAGCACGGTATCGCGCACATCGCTGAGGGTCGCGGAATTGGCGTCGCGATGGCGCGAGGCGAGGCGCCGCATCGTCACGCCGACCCCGACCAGGCCGGTCAGGACCGCCCAGCCGATCAACATTTCGCGCGGCACCTGGCCGTCGAACATCATGACGACCAAAGCCGCGCCGATCAGGTTGGCGCCGAGCAGGAACAAGGCGAGCTGGCGTCCGGCGTGCAATTGCGCCGCCCGGATCGGACCCCAGTCGGTGGTGTCCGCCGGATCGTAGAGACCAAGCAACGCGCGGACGTCGATCCGCGGGGTGGCGAATTGGGAAGAGGGCTCCGTGCTCACCCCCTGCGGATAGCGCCTACAGGGTTAGCGAAGGGTTAGGCGCACGCAGGATTTTTTCGCGAATTCGCCCCGAAATGGAGAGCAATAGTCGCGACCGAGCCGCCAAAACTGTGGATAACCCCGCTCGATTGATCCAGATCAGTCCGTATTTTGCCGGCCCGCTAGGGCTTCAGGCGGCGATCGCGTATGGCTTGATCTCACCAGCGAGGTACAGATTGCGCGCCTTCGCCCGACTCAACTTGCCCGAACTCGTGCGCGGCAGCGTGCGCGGCGGGATCAGTTCGATCACGCAATTCATGCCGGTAACCGACCGCACCCGCTCGCGAATCTCGTCGCGCAGGCGCAGGCGTTCGGCTTCATCGGACGTCCGGCACTGGACCAGGACGGCCGGCGTCTCTTCGCCGCCCGGCGTGGTGATCGCGAAGGCGGCGATATCGCCCGCCTTGAAGCCGGGCAGCTGCTCGACTGCCCATTCGATGTCCTGCGGCCAATGGTTGCGGCCGTTGACGATGATCATGTCCTTGGCGCGGCCGACAATGTAAATATAGCCGTCCGACATATAGCCCATGTCGCCGGTATCGAGCCAACCGTCCTGCATGCAGGCGGCGGTCGCTTCGGGGTCGCGGAAATAGCCGACCATCACCGACGGCCCCGCGCACCACACCTTGCCGATCGCGCGTTCGGGCAGCGGCGTGCCGTCTTCCTCGCGAATCTCGATCTTCATGTCGCGCGCCGGTTTGCCGCAATTGACGATCGCGCGATACCGCTGCGGGCGATCGTGGCGGCCTTCCTGGCCCGACAGCTGGGTTTCCTCGACCAGTTCGACGCGGATGCCTTCGCCGGGCGGCATGATCGATACCGCGAGGGTCGCCTCGGCCAGGCCATAGCTCGGCAGGAACGCGGTCGCCTTGAACCCGGCATCGCCGAATGCGTCGACGAACGACTGCATCACGTCGGGACGGATCATGTCGGCGCCGTTGCCCGCCACGCGCCAGCGCGACAAATCGAATCGATCCCGCGCCTTGGTCTGGCTCGACATGCGGCGCGCGCAGATGTCGTAGCCGAAGGTCGGCGAATAAGAGAGCGTGGTGCCGGGATTGCGGCTGATCAGGTCGAGCCAGGCGAGCGGACGGCGGGCGAAATCCTCGGTCTTGAGGTAATCGGTCGATACCTGGTTGGCGACGATCGACAGGAAGCAGCCGACCAGTCCCATGTCATGATACCAGGGCAACCACGAGACGCAGCGATCGCCATCGCCGACATGCATGCCATGGCTGTGCGCGGCGAGATTGTTGAGCAGCGCATGATGCGTGATCGCGACGCCATGCGGAAAGCGCGTCGACCCGCTCGAATATTGCAGATACGCGATGTCCTCGCCCGTGGCCTGCGGCAATTCGGCGTCGGGAGCGGGGCGCTCGGCGAAGCTCGCCCAGTCGATTCCCTCGACATTCTGGATCCTTGCCGCTTCGGCGCACATCGCGCCGATCTCGGGCGGATAGATCAGCATCGTCGGGTCGCAGCTTCTCAGCTGGACCGACAGCTGGTCGATATAACTTTGCGCGCCGCCGAAGCTGGTCGGTAGCGGCAGCGGCACCGGCCAGGCGCCGGCATAGACCACGCCGAAGAACAGGCTGGCGAACTCGACACCGGTTTCCGCGATCAGCGCGATCCGGTCCTCAGGCTTCACGCCCGACGCGATCAGCCGGCGGGCCATCGCCAGCGCGTCCTGCCGCATTTCGGAAAAAGGATAAGCGCGGACCAGCGCGCCGCGCGGATCGTGGAAATTGAGCCCGCGCACGCCTTGCGCGGCATAATCCAGCGCTTCGCCCAAAGTCCCGAAATCGGCCAGTCGGCGCGGCAAGGCGTCGTCGGTCGGAGTCGGCGCCAGGCTCTCCGTTCGCTCGCCTACCACGTCAGTCGCCATGTCTAATGTCATCACTTTCGCGCCCATGTTCCTGCGGCTCTTACCGGCCGCTTCATGCCAGCGACGGCCCCCTGCCGCCCGCACGCGTTCAAATTCGGTTGTCAGTGTGGCACAAACATGGCGACATGGCCCGAGTTCCTCGTCAATCCGCCCCACCGCTCGACCGTTCGAGCCTCGAACGACTGGCATTGCGCTATGTCGAACGCTTCGCGACGACGCGCGGACGGCTGACCGATTATCTCCGCCGCAAGATCCGCGAGCGGGGCTGGGACGGGGAAGCCGCCGACCCGGCGGCGATCGCCGATCGCATGGCCGAACTCGGCTATATCGACGATCGCGCCTGGGGAGAGGCCAAGGCGAGTACGATGGCGCGGCGCGGATTGGGGGCTCGACGCGTGGCAGGCGTATTGCGCCAGGCCGGTATCGGCGGCGACGATGTTGACGCTATCGCGCCGGCGGTCGCCGATCGGTCGGTCGACGCCGCGATCGCTTATGCGCGTCGGCGTCGGATCGGCCCGTTCGCCGACCAGCCGGGCGATCGCCCGACCCGCGAGAAGCATGTCGCGGCGCTGCTCCGCGCTGGCCATTCGTTCCAGCTGGCTCGCGCGCTGGCCAGCATGAATCCGGGCGATGATCCCGTTAAGCTGCTCGAATAGAACGATCCCGAAACGAGCGGCGCTAAGCCTTTGGCTTTCATCGTGATCGTGTTACACTGGTTGTTCGCAGGGGGTGACTGTGCGCGTAGAATCGCAGCTGGAGACGGGCGACCGCCCGCTGGAGCCGTTGGAGGAGGTTGACGTCGGGGCGCTGGCGGACGGCGAATCGCACCATCGTGGCGTCGTCAAATGGTTCGATGTCACGCGCGGTTTCGGCTTCCTGGTCGATGACGATCAGGCCGGTGATATCCTCATCCATTTTTCGGTCCTCCAGCCGCATGGTCGGCGCAGCCTGCCCGAAGGCGCGCGGGTCGATTGCATCGCGGTCCGCCGCGACCGCGGCCTGCAGGCAAGCGCGATCCTGGCCATCGACCTGTCGACCGCGATCGAGCCGCCGCCGCGCGTCCGCCCCGATGCCGATCGGGTCGATCCGGTCTCGATGCTCGACCAGGCCGGCCCGTTCGAACCGGTCGCGGTCAAATGGTTCAATCGCCTGAAGGGCTATGGTTTCCTGGTGCGCGACGCCGACTCGGCCGATATATTCGTGCATATGGAAACGCTGCGCCGAGCCGGTCTGCATGAGGTGGAACCCGAGCAACGTCTGAGGGCGCGGATCGTTGAGGGCCGCAAGGGCCCGTTGGCGGTCATGGTCGAACAGGACTGATTTCATGAAATTCCGCTATGTGTTGCTGCCGTTGGCGCTGTGCGCCTTGCCGACTGCCTGCGCGCAGAGCGATCCCGCGAGCGCGAACAGTGATTCCGCGACCAAAACGATCGCGCTGACCGTCGCCAGCAGCAACGGCACTCACGCTTTCCAGGTCGAGGTCGCCAAGAGCGCGGCCGAACAGGAAAAGGGGCTGATGTTCCGGACCGACATTCCCGACAATGGCGGGATGCTGTTCTGGCCCTATCCGGCTGGCGGCGGCGCGCCCAAGGAAGCGAGCTTCTGGATGAAGAACACGCCGAGCCCGCTCGACATCATCTTCATCCGCGCCAACGGCACGATCGCGCGCATCGCGGAAAACGCGATTCCCGAAGATGAGACGCCGATTTCATCGGGTGAGCCGGTCGGCGCGGTGCTGGAGCTCAAGGGCGGGCGCAGTTCCGAGCTGGGGATTGCCGAGGGCGACAAGGTAACCTGGACCGGCAAATGACTCCTCAGCACCCCGGCGTAAGCTGGGGTCTCGGGCCGCATCGCCGCATTGCCAAAGATCCCAGCTTTCGCTGGGATGACGACGGCAGGCGTTGAACGCCGGACCGTCACCCGCTAAGCGCGGCCTATGGGTATCAATCTCAATCCCTTCACCTGGTGGACCGGCGCGACCTGGGGCACGATGGTCGGCCTGCTCGGCAAGGAACGCGTTGGCGAGGATGACCTCGGCAACGTCTATTACCGGGGCGGCAAGGACACTAACGGCAACCCGCGGCGCTGGGTGATCTATAACGGTGCGAACGACGCCAGCCGGGTGCCGCCCGAATGGTTCAGCTGGCTGCATCACCAGATCGACGACGTGCCCGATCGCGCGCTACCGGCGCAGCGTCGCTGGGAAAAGCCCGCCGTGCCCAATCTGACCGGGACCGCTCTGGCCTATCGGCCGCCGGGCGCGCTCGAAAAGGGCGGGCATCGTGCGCCTGCCACGGGTGATTACGAAGCCTGGACGCCGGAAGGATGAACTGGCGCCGCGTCGGCGGTATCACCGCGCTGGTGGCCGGAATCGGCGCGGCCGGCTGGGCTGGCTATAATTGGTACGAGACGCCGACGGCGCCGCCGCCCGACGCGGTGGCGACCGCCGCGCCGACCGCGCTCGACGATAGCGGCCAATCAGGTGGCGTCGAGACGATCGACGTATCGGGCGATGCGACCAATCCGACCCAGGGCGCGACGCCGATGAACCAGCGCGTCGCGACACTCGGCCTGCTCAACAAGCGCAACAGCCAGACGCGCGATCTGACGATGAAGCCCGGCGAGGCGATTCGCGTCGGGAATGCCATCGTCCGCCTGCGCGCGTGCGAGGAAACCGCGCCTTGGGAAGCCGAGCATTATACCGGTGCGTTCGTCCAGCTCGACATCGAACAGACCGACAAGCAGTGGAAGCGGGTATTTTCGGGCTGGCTGTACAAGGAGCGGCCGAACCTGAACGTCGTGATCGATCCGATCTACGACGTCTGGGTCAAGAGCTGCACGATGTCCTTCCCCAAAGGCGGCGCCGACACCGTGACGGCGCCGACCGAATCGCCCAAATCGGGCAGCCGGTCGAGCGCGCCGAAATCCCCCGCCGCGGCGCCCGACACCGCAGCGCCGAGCGAACCGTCGATCGCCGCGCCCAGCAACGCGACATAATCGCCCCGGCTGATCTCGATCGCGCCGAGCGAGGCGAGATGGGGCGTCATGAATTGGCAATCGAGCAGAGTGAACCCGCCCACGCGCAGGCGCGCCACCAACCAGGCGAGGGCCACTTTTGACGCATCGGTCGCGCGGCTGACCATCGATTCGCCGAAGAACGCCTTGCCGAGCGCGAGGCCGTAGAGACCGCCGATCAGCTGATCGCCGTCCCAACATTCGATCGAATGCGCGCGGCCCTGATAATGAAGCGTGGTGAACACGCTTTCGATCGTGGTGTTGATCCATGTCTCCGGCCGATCAGCGGCGCTTTCGGCACAGAGCGCGATCATGTCCTCGAACGCGGCGTCGGCAGTGACGCGGAACCGGTCCGAGGCAATCACCTTCCGGAGCGATTTCGACAGATGGAACCCGTCGAGCGGCAGGATCGCGCGCTTGCGCGGTTCGACCCAATAGACTCCGGCCGCGTCGCGCGCGTCGGCCATCGGAAAGACGCCGACGGCATAGGCCCCCAGAACGAGATTGGGATCGAGAACCTCATAGGACGGCTCTGGAGGCGGTTTCATCGCGCCAGCCGCTTCTCGATCGTCTGCCACAGCGTGGCGAATGCGTGCGCCGCCGCCGAGCTTCCGGCGAATTGACCCACCGCCGCGCGGCGATCGCCCATCTGTTCGACGATGCTGGCCATTGGGATGATCGGCCAGTCGGGATGTGCCGCCACCGCTTCGCCGTGCAACCGGCGGCGGCGATCGACCATGACATGGACCGGCAGCACCTTGGCCTTGCCCAAGGACGCGGCCATGTCGTCGAAGGCGCGTTGCGACAGCGGCGAGGGGATGACCGGCACGACGATCAGGTCGGCGGCGCGGATCACCTGTTCGCTGGTTTCGGTGAGGCCGGGCGGGCAATCCAGGATCACCCGATCATAATCCTTGGCCAAGGATGCCAACAGCTTTTGCAGCCGCTTCTTCTTGTCGAGTTCGTGGAACAGCAGGTCGAGCCCGCGCAGCGACGTGTCCGCGGCGATCACGTCGAGTCGCGCGATCGCGGTAGCCCGGGCGAGCTTGCTCGGCTCGATGTCTTTGGTGAACACCGACTGCGCGTCGGCCTTGCCCTTTTTGGTCGGCAGCAAAAAGGTGCTGGCCGCTTGCGGATCGAGATCCCAAAGCAATGTCCGGCGCGACGAGAGCGTGGCGGCGGCCCAGGCTAAATTGACCGCCAGCGTCGTTTTGCCGACGCCGCCTTTCAGGCTGTAGATCGCGATCGTTGCCATGCCGCTCCCGTTGGGCGATGATCGGCAAGGTGCCCAATCTGGGCAGTTGATGCAACAGCGGTCCGCGCCGAAACGCGGACCGCTGGGTTGGAATCACGCGTCGCAGGTCTGGGCGGGCTTGCCCGGCGCGGTCAGCTTGATCGATTTGGGCGTGCCCGACACTTCCCAGCCGCCGTCGCCGACATAGGGCTTGCCCGCTTCGGGCGCCTTCAGCACGACTGCCGTGGCGTCCGCAGGAGCCGACACGGTCAGCTGCTTGTCGCCTTCGAAAAAAGTCACGTGCGCCAATGTGTTATCGCCATGGCAGCGCATCGAGACCTCGGCCTTGATCGCCGGCGGAAGCTCGAATTTCGGCTTTTCGGCGACCGTCTTGTTCTCGACGGTGGTCGAGTTCTCGACAGTCGTGGCGTTGGTCTTGGATTGACAGGCCGTCAGCGCCAGAAGCGCTACGGCGGTTGCGGGGAGAAGGGGGGTCTTCATAGGCCTTCGCGCTTCGCGCACGCAGCAGCGAAGGTCAAGATGTAACCATTTTGGGCCGTTCCGGGCGTGATGCGTTGCAACAAAAGTGTCATTCGTGAAATTCGTCCATATCGGGGATACGGCCGAACGCAATTTTCGTACCGACGCGATCGATCCGTCCACCATAAAACGGCCCGAGCGACACCGCGTGGCGGCCGAATTTCTCGTTGAGCCGGTCCATCGCTCGGCTGAGCGCCAGCCCGCGCGTCTCGCGCGCCAGCGGGTCGTCGGGGTCGAGATGCTCGAACAGCGATCCCTGTTCGCCGGCGACCGGGACGATCTCGTTGAGCGTCACGCCGATCATCCGCACGCGCAGCGAACCGTGACGCTGTCGCCCTTCTTCGGCCAGCCGGGGAAACAAGGCATCGAGCGCAGCAAGCACCTGGAAACTGTCCTGCGTTGGCGCCAGGCGGCGGCTGGTCTGCCATACGATTTTGTCCTGCTCGAACCGGACATGGAGCACCAGCAGGCGCGCCGCATAGCCCTTGCGCCTGAGCCGGCTCGCCGCCTTGAGCGCCAGCCGCCGCGCGGTCAGCCGCACCGGCTCGAGCCCGCGCTTGCCGGGCGACAGCACGTGGCTGTGGCCGATCGACCGCGTTTGGGTCGCCTTGTCGGGCAGGTCGACGCCGTGGAGCAGATACCATAATCGATCGCCATTGGTGCCGCCCCAGGCGGTGCCGGCGTCGCGCGGGCGGCGCTCGCAATATTGACGGATATCGTTGACTCCGTCGCGCGCCAGCCGGCGCTCCATGTTCGCGCCGATCCCCGAAATGTCGCGCAACGCCAGTCCGAATAGCCGATGCGGCAATTGCTCGGCGGTCAGGATGATCAGCCCGTCGGGCTTCTGCATGTCAGAGGCGAGTTTGGCGAGCAGCCGGTTGGGCGCGATCCCGACCGACGAGGTCAGGCACTCGCCGACATTGGCACGGATCCCGGCCTTGATCCGCCGCGCCAATGCCATCGCCTGGTCGGGCGAATTCTCGTTGTCGAGCAGGCGGCACGCGACTTCGTCGATCGAACAGACGCGCGTCACGGGGATGTGCTTCCAGATTTCCGCGATCACGGCGTCGTGGAACTCGACATATTTGTCGTGGCGCGCGGGCGCGATCAGCAACTCGCGGCACAACCTCTTGGCTTCCCACACCGGCGTGCCGGTGGTGATGCCATAGCGCTTGGCTTCGACCGAGGCGGCGATCGCAACCGTGGTGTCGGACCCGACCGGCGCGACGATCACCGGCTTACCACGCAAGGCGGGGTCGAGCTGCTGTTCGACGCTGGCGAAATAGGAGTTCAGGTCGAGGAACAACCAGCGCAGCGGGCGCGGCGGCAAGGTCAAGTCGACCGACACGCCATATGCGTCGGAGGGGGCAGGGGAGAGCGATTCGGCCAGCGCCATAGGGTGGAACATTATCAGAACATTGGCGCGTGAAATAGCTCAGAGATAGGCACGGAGCGCCGTCCAAGCGCCCTGCTTCGCCGCAAGGCCGATCGTGTGGAGCGGGCTGCTCGACGGCAATGCGATCAGGTCATATCGCCGGACGTGCTCCTCCATCAGTCGTCGGCCGATCTTGTATGCGGTGCCGCCGTTGAACGCGATCGCGCGCAATCGAGGCAGCGACGCGGCGAGATGCTCGAGATCGTTGGGCGCATGATCGCGGATCGCGGCGTCGCTGCTGCCGGGGCGAGTGGCTGTCGCGACGACGTCCCACAGGCCGATATGCGCGTCGAGCAGCGTCGCCAGCCGATCCTCATAGTCCAAGGCTGCCAGATCGCGCCCGACCACGGGGGAGAGCAGGCGCCAGAACTGGTTCTGCGGATGCGCATAGTAACGTTGGGCGGCGAGGCTGCGGTCGCCGGGCAGGCTGCCGCAGATCAATAACCGCGTTCGCGCGTCGACGACCGGCGGGAAGGAGCGTTTGAGTGTCACGGCGTCAGTGTAGCGCGGCCCGCCAGACACGTCCCGCCTTGACCGCGCGGGCCGATCGGGTGACGATCTCTCCAATCAGGGAGATGGGCATGAAGCGAGTGCTGTTGGTGGGCGTGATCCTGAGCATGCTGGCGGGATGCGGCGGCAGCCCGGCGGCGGTCGGGCAGAATTCGGCCGATTCGATCACCACTACAGCGGTCGGGAATGTCGTCGCGACCGTGCCGAGCCCGACGCCGACGCCCACAGCGAATGCTGCGGCGGCGGCACCCGACAACGGAGCGATGTCCGACGACAGCGCCGCGTCCAACGACACCTCGGCAGATGCCGCGGCGAGCAGCGACGCGCACCAGGAGTAACGCTGAAACCCCTCTCCCCCGTGGGCGCATCGGGCCGCTCGGCGTTAGCCGAGTGGGAAGGTAAGGGGGCGAGCCGCAGGCTCGCGCGGCGCTAGCGCGCCCCCCTCATCCAAGCTTCGCTAGGCAGCAGGCTGCCAAGCTTCGCTATCCTTCTCCCACAAGGGGAGAAGGAAGAGGACACACACAACAAGGAATTGCCTCCCACGCAGCAGCGATTGCTTGCCCGCGCCGCGTGCCGGTTTATCTAAGGCGCTATGCCCATCACGCCCGACACCCTGTCGCTCATCGGCCATACCCCTCTCGTCCGGCTCAATGGGCCGAGCGAAGCGGCCGGCGCCGAGATTTTCGGTAAATGCGAATTCGCCAATCCCGGCGCGAGCGTGAAGGATCGCGCCGCGTTGTTCATCGTCCAGGACGCCGAGGAGCGCGGATTGATCGCGCCGGGCGGGACGATCGTCGAGGGGACGGCGGGGAATACCGGTATCGGCCTGGCGCTGGTCGCCAATGCCAAGGGCTACAAGACGATCATCGTCATGCCCGAGACGCAGAGCCGGGAGAAGATGGACACGCTGCACGCGCTCGGCGCCGAACTCGTGCTGGTGCCGGCCGCGCCTTATTCGAACCCCGGCCATTTCGTGCATACCAGCCGGCGGATCGCCGAAGAGACGCCGAACGCGATCTGGGCCAATCAGTTCGACAATATCGCCAACCGCAGGGCGCATATCGTCGGCACCGCCGAGGAGATCTGGGACCAGATGGATGGGCGGATCGACGGGTTCACCTGCGCGGTGGGGACGGGTGGGACGCTGGCCGGCGTTGGGCTCGGCCTTAAGTCGCACGACGAGAACGTGACGATCGCGCTCAGCGACCCCGATGGCGCCGCGCTCTATTCCTATTACGCCTGCGGCGAACTCCGCAGCGAGGGATCGTCGGTGGCGGAAGGGATCGGGCAGGCACGGATCACCGCCAACCTGGAAGGCGCGCCGGTCGACACCCAATTCCGCATCTCGGACGCCGAAGGATATCATTGGGTCAGGCGCCTGCTCGACGAAGAAGGGCTTTGCCTGGGCCTGTCGTCGGGGATCAATGTCGCCGGTGCCGTCGCGCTGGCGAAACAATTGGGCCCGGACAGCAGGGTCGCCACGATCCTGTGCGACACGGGATTCCGCTACCTTTCAACGCTCTACAACAACGACTGGTTGGCATCCAAAGGATTGGTTCCCGCCTGATGCGGTAGACCGTGGCACCAGCAAGGTCGACAAACGCCTCGCGATGCGTTACATAAATGCCACACAAGTATGAAAACACTGGTTCGCGACAACATTCAAACGATGCAGCGGGTGAAGGTCGGCATGATCGGCCTTGCGGCGGTATTGCTGATGATCGGCGTCGCCGCGACCCTGTTTGCGATCGTCAGCCGGGAACGTCCGCTCAATGCGGTGGGCGCGCCCAAGGTCGATGTCGCCGCCAACCTTGCCGCGTCGAACAGCACCGCCCCAATCGATACCGCGACGAGCGAACCGCTCGCCGAAATGGGCGTCGCTCCGGCGGCATCACCCACTCCCGCCAAGCACTGATGTCCGCCTCCCTGCCGGGAAGCGATGGGAAATCATCCCAAAGCTGGGCTGAGTCGCGCCGATTCCAACATTTCAAGCCCTTGCCGGTGCCTGCAGGGGTCAGAAGGGCAGGCTATGGTTAAAGAAAATTTCATAGTGTTTGGAATAGCTTAGCCAAAAGTGGGCAATTTTGGCCCATCAAACACCAAAAATTCCCATTGAATCCCATCCGGTGGCTTGATACGCCAGTCTCCGGAAGTGGGGCGTTTTTACCCGTTGATTCTGATCACCGCGGCGCGAGCGAGGGCTCGTTCCGCGAACGGGAAAACGCATGTCTGGTTCGGGGCGAACGGTGGCTGGGAGTATCTATACGGGAACGGCGCTGCAGCTTGTCGATGACAAGAACCGCGTTTCCATACCCGCCAAGTTCCGCGACGCCGTCATCGACAACACGCCGCCCGAGCGCTTCAAGAAAGGCCCGTTCGTCCTCATGGGGCAGCACCCCGAGGCGAAGTGCCTGATCGCCTACGACCAGGGCTATGTCGACGCGAAGCTGGCCAAGGCCGCGGCAGGCGATAACGATCCCGCGTTCAACGTCCTTCGCGTCATTGCCGGCGGCGCCGAGGAAGTCGGCTTCGACAGCACCGGCCGCGCCGTCATCATCAACTGGATGAAAGAAGAGGCGGGCATCGCCAAGCACGCTTTCTTCTACGGGTCGCTGACGCATTTCGAGATCTGGGATCCCCACACCCTGCTCGCCGCGACCGACGACCAGGCTGCCCCCGTCCTCAAGCGCATCTGCCGCAACCTCATGCAGGAAAAGAACATCCTGTGAGCACGCCCACTCCCCATATTCCGGTGCTCATCGATGAGGTGATCGACGCTCTCCGCCCCACCCCGGGAGAGCGCCATGTCGATGCGACCTTCGGCGCCGGCGGTTACACTCGGGCGATCCTCGCCACGGGCGCCGAGGTGGTCGCGTTCGACCGCGACCCCGATGCGATCGCCGGCGGTGAGGAGATGGTCGCGGCGTCGGACGGGCGGCTCACGCTCGTCGAGGCGCCATTCTCCGCGCTCGAGTCCGAACTCGACGCCCGCGGCCTCGCCCCGGTCGACGGCGTCGTGATGGATATCGGCGTGTCGTCGATGCAGCTCGACCAGGCTGAGCGCGGCTTCTCGTTCCAGGGCGACGGGCCGCTCGACATGCGGATGAGCCAGTCGGGCGAGAGTGCCGCCGATTTCCTCAACAATGCCGATGAGAGCGACATCGCCGATGTCCTCTACCTTTATGGCGAAGAACCCCGCTCGCGCCGCGTCGCCCGCGCGATCGTCTCCGCAAGACCCCTTACGCGGACTTCCGAACTCGCGACGGTGGTGCGGAAGGCGCTAGGCCATAAACCGCACGACAAGAAGGATCCCGCGACACGGACCTTCCAGGCCGTGCGGATTCATATCAACCGGGAGCTCGGCGAGCTGGCCGATGGTCTCGCCGCGGCGGAGCGTGTGCTCAAGCCCGGCGGGCGGCTGGCTGTGGTGACCTTCCACAGCCTGGAGGACCGGCTGGTGAAGCATTTTCTGCGCGAACGGAGCGGCGCGATGCCGTCCGGTTCTCGCCATCTGCCGCCGCAGGCCGCTCCGGCCGAGGCGACATTCGAAACGATCGGGCGCGCGGTGCGCCCCAGTGATGCCGAGCTGGCGCGGAACCCGCGTGCTCGTTCGGCGACCTTGCGTGTGGCCAGGCGGACCGCGTCGGCAGCCTGGGTTGCGGGAGAAATGTGATGGTTGTGGCGCATCGATTTCGTTGGTTTGGCTGGTTCGTGCTCTGCGTGAGCGTGATCCTCGGCTGTTACCTCATGTCATCGCGCGTGGCGGCGGAACGCAACAAGCTCGCGGCGATCGAATCCTCGATCGCGCGGACGCAGCGTGACATCACCGCGCTCGAAACCGAATTCGACACGCGCGCCAGCTTCGCGCAGCTGCAGCGCTGGAACGGCGACACGCTCAAGCTGTCGGCGCCGACCGCCGGGCAATATATCCGTAACGACGCCGAGCTCGCCCAGGTCGATTTCAACGCGCCGACCCCAACGAACGGCCCGCAAGTCCAGACCGCCGCGGCGGTCATCCCGAGCGCCCCTGTGATGCCGACCGAAGTGGCGGTCGCCGCTACACCGGCCGCGCCGGTGGCGAGCGCTCCAGCCAAGATGAAGGCGGCGGTCGCGATGGTTTCGGCGCCTGTCGGCGCGAAGCTCCAGCCCGCCGCGGCCAAAACGACGATCAAGGCGAAGCCGGCGACGGTGGCGCTGCTCGATCGCAAGCTGCTCAGCGACACGACGTTGGGCTCGCTGTCGCGCGGCGCGCGTCGGGAGGATGGCGCGCGATGAGCAATCTGCTCGCACGACCGATCGCGCCGCGTCGTCTTGCCGACGAACGCGCGCTGGTCCGTGCGACCGCGCAAAAGCGATTGATGATCATGATGCTGCTCTACGGCGCAGCGATCGGAGTCGTCGTCGCCAAGCTCAGCTTTTTCGCGTTCTCCGCGGGAACCGCGACCGCGTCGACGATGGCCGACCGCGTGATCCGCGGCGATATCGTCGACCGCAACGGCGAGCCGCTGGCGCGCACGATCGACGCCTGGGCAATCGGTATCCACCCCGACCAGATCCTCGGCGATCGCCGTGAGATCGCACAGCGCCTGGCCAATATCCTCGGCCTCGACGAAAACCAGATCTACGCCAGGCTGCAGGGCACCAGGTTCACCTATATCGAGCGCGATGCCTCGGCATCGCTCGTCACCGAGGTCAATGCGATCGGCGAGCCGGCGATCGTGTTCGAACGCCAGCAACAGCGCCTCTATCCGCAATCGGAACTCGGCGCGCAGGTGCTCGGCTTCCTCGACGTCAACAACAAGGGCGCGAGCGGGATGGAGCGCGCGCTCGATCTGCGGCTGACCTCGCCCGACACCGCGGCCAAGCCGGTCGCGCTGTCGATCGACGCGCGCGCGCAATCGGCGCTCGAGAACGAGCTTGGCCAACAGGTCACCACCTTGAAGGCCAAGGGTGGGGCGGGCGTGGTGCTCGACGTTCGCACCGGCGAGATCATGGCGCTGGCGTCCTTCCCCACATTCAATCCCAACAATCCCGGCGCAGCGCCGAAACCGGCCGTGACTGAGGACGGCAAGCAGCTGCCCGGCCCGTTCTTCAACCGCGTGACCAGTGCGGCATACGAGCTTGGCTCGACCTTCAAGCCGATCACCATGGCCGCGGCGATCGACAGCGGTACCGTCACCTCGATGGCCAAGCGTTTCGACGCTACCCAGCCGCTGCAGATCGACGGCTTCAAGATCCATGACCATGATGGCGAAGGGCGCTGGCTCGATATCCCGGAGACGCTGATCCACTCGTCGAATATCGCCACCGCGCGGATTGCCGACGAAATGGGCGGCGACAAATTGTCGGCGATGTTCCGGTCGATGGGTTTCGACAAGCCGATGCCGTTCGAGTTGCCGGCGCGGGGTCGGACGATGTTCCCGCAGAAGTTCAGTCGCGTGACGACGATGACCACCGGCTTCGGGCACGGCATCGCGGTGACGCCGCTGCACCTGGCCGCAGCCTATGCTGCCCTGGTCAATGGCGGCGTGTGGCGGCCTGTCACGCTGATGAAGGTTCAGCCCGGTGCCGACGTTCCGGGGCGGCGCGTGATCAGCGAACAGACCAGCTACCGCATTCGCCAGCTGCTTCGGCTCGTGGTTACCCAGGGTACCGGCCGGACTGCCGATGCGCCCGGCTTCCGCGTTGGCGGCAAGACCGGCACCGCGGAAGTCGCGACGGGCGGCGGATATTCGAAGAAAGCCAACGTCTCGACCTTCGCGGCGGCTTTCCCAATGGACGCGCCACGCTATGTGGTGATCGTAATGCTCGATTCGCCACAGGGAGCCGTCAGGACCGCGGCCTATACCGCCGCACCGGTGGTCAACCGCTTCATCATGCGCGCCGGGCCGATGCTCGGGGTGATGCCCGACCCCTCGCGCGACATCAATGTCGACGAGCTGATGCCGCTGATCTGGCACCGCCCCGGCGAAAAGCCGCAGACGATGGCGGATCCCGAATGAAACTCGGCGGGCTGGTGACGGGCGGGGGCGACGCCAGCGTCACCGGCTTCGCGATCGACCACCGCAAGGTCGCGCCCGGCACGATCTTCGGCGCGTTCGAAGGCACGCGCGTCAATGGCGAGGACTTCATCCCGGCGGCGGTCGCGGCGGGTGCGATCGCGGTCGTCGCGCGTCCGGACGTCACTGTCGACGGGGCGCTGCACATCGCCTCGGACAATCCGCGCCAGGCTTTCGCGCATCTCGCCGCTTTATTCTTCGCGCCTTTCCCGGAAACGGTGGTTGCAGTCACCGGCACCAACGGCAAGACCTCGACGGTCGAGATGACGCGTCAATTGTGGCGGATGGCGGGGCATCATGCCGCGTCGATCGGGACGCTTGGCGTGACGACCTCGGATGACAGCGTCTCGACCGGTCTGACGACGCCGGATGTCGTCACGTTCCTGTCGAACGTCGCCGGGCTCGCACGCGAAGGCGTCACCCATGTCGCGTTCGAGGCATCGAGCCATGGCCTGTCGCAATATCGCACCGAGGGGCTGAAAGTGATCGCCGCGGCCTTCACCAACCTCAGCCGCGACCATCTCGATTACCATGGCGACATGGCCGCTTATCTGACGGCGAAGCTCAGGCTGTTTTCGGAAGTGCTCGACCCGGACGGTACCGCCGTCGTTTGGGCCGACGATCCGCAGGCCGCGCGCGTCGTCGATCTCGCCCATGCGCGGCGCCAACGTATCGTCACGGTCGGCGAACGCGGCGGCGCGCTTCGATTGGTCAGTCGCGACCCGACTTTGCTCGGCCAGGGCCTGTTGATCGAAGCCGAGGATCGCGAGCTGAAGGTCACATTGCCGTTGATCGGCGCCTATCAGGCGGCCAATGCGCTGACCGCGGCGGGGCTGGTGATCGCGACCGGCGGCGACGTTGCCCAGACCATCGCCAATCTGGCGCGGTTGCAGCCGGTGCGCGGACGGCTCGAACGCGCGGTGATCACGCGGACCGGGGCACCGGTCTATGTCGACTACGCGCACACGCCCGACGCGCTGGAGGCAGCGATCGCCGCGCTCAAGCCGCACACCGCCGGACGGCTGATCGTCGTGTTCGGCGCCGGCGGCGACCGCGATCACGGCAAGCGCGAGCTGATGGGAGAGATCGCCGTGCGCTACGGCGACCTGGTGATCGTCACCGACGACAATCCCCGCAGCGAAGACCCGGCCGCGATCCGCGCCGAAGTGCTCAAGGGTGCGCCGGGGGCGATCGAGATCGGCGACCGCCGCTCGGCCATCGCTTATGCCGTCGGGCAAGCGGGTGCCGAGGACATTGTGCTGATCGCTGGCAAGGGGCACGAACAGGGCCAGATTGTCGGTGACCTGGTGCTGCCATTCGACGACGTGAGTGTAGCGCGCGAGGAGGCGGCGGCGTGACGCGTGGCCAAAACCGGGCTGCCCGGTTAGAGGAGGGGATGCTTGCCACTTTCCTCGCAATCGCCCTCTCTCGATCACCTCGTTGGGCCGGAGGAGCGCAATGACGCTCTGGACATCGGCCGACATCGCGACAGCCACCAACGGCGCCGCTTCGGCGGCGTTCGACGTTTCTGGCGTCACGTTCGATTCGCGTGAAGTGGGGCAGGGCGACCTGTTCGTCGCGCTGACCGGCGAGACCACCGACGGCCACAAATTCCTCGACCAGGCGTTCGATCGCGGCGCGTCGGGCGCGATCGTCAGCCAGGACACGCCGCATCCCAATGTCCGAGTGTCGGACACGTTCGCGGCGCTGGAGGCACTGGCCAAGGCGTCGCGCGCCAGAACGTCGGCGCGGATCGTCGGAGTCACCGGATCGGCGGGAAAGACCGGCACCAAGGAAGCCTTGTTCGCCGCGCTCGACCGCTCGCCGGCCAAGTCGGCGCATCGCTCGGTCAAGAGTTACAACAACCATACTGGCGTGCCGCTCAGCCTGGCGCGGATGCCGGCCGAGGTCGATTACGGCGTGTTCGAGATGGGGATGAACCATCCCGGCGAACTCGCGCATCTGACGACCCTGGTGCGGCCGCATGTGGCGATCGTCACCGCGATCGCGCCGGCGCACGCGGCGTTCTTTCCCGACGAAAGCGCGATCGCCGACGCCAAGGGCGAGATTTTCCAGGGCCTGGAGCCGGATGGGGTCGCGATCATCCCTTATGACAGTCCGCATCGCGACCGTCTCGCCGCGGCCGCCGCGCCCCATGCCGCGCGTACGGTCACTTTCGGAATCGACGAGGGCGCGGACGTCCGCGCGATCGAAGCGGTCAAGGCGGCCAATGGCGGCACTTTCGTCACCGCGCGGGTCGGCGGGCGCGAGCTCAGCTACACCGTCTCGCAACCCGGCAAGCATTGGGTATCCAATTCGCTGGCGGTGCTGGCCGCGGTCGATGCGGTCGGCGGCGATCTCGCCCTGGCCGGGCTGGCACTCGCCGATCTCGGCGGGCTTGCTGGACGCGGTGCCCGCTTCTCGGTCGAGATAAAGGGCGGCCGCGCGCTGGTGATCGACGAGGCGTACAATGCCAATCCGGCATCGATGCGCATGACGCTCGCGGTGCTCGGTGAAGAAGCCGCGACGCGCAAGATCGCGGTGTTAGGCGAAATGCGCGAACTCGGCGACAAATCGGATGAGTATCACGCCGCGCTTGCCGCGCCGGTTCGTGACGCTGGCGTCCAGCTGGTCATTCTCGTCGGCGAAAAGATGCAGCCGCTCGCCGAAGCGCTTGAGGGCCAGGTCGAAATCGTCCATGTGCCCGACGCCGCTGCCGCGCGCGACCGCCTGATGGCGACACTCGAAGCGGGCGACGCGGTTCTCATCAAGGGTTCGAACGGGGTTGGGTTGGCTGCGGTGGTCGCAGCGCTCGCCGGCGGGAAAATATAATGCTGTATTGGATCGCGCAGGCGCTGGGTTTCCCGCATGTTCTCAATCTGGTCCGCTACCAGACCTTCCGCTCGGGCGCGGCGGTGGCGACAGCCTTGCTGATCGGCCTGATCATCGGGCCGCGCTTCATCGGCTGGCTGCGCGTCCGCCAGGGTAAGGGGCAGCCGATCCGCGCCGACGGTCCGCAAACGCACCTCGCCAAGCGCGGCACGCCGACGATGGGCGGGCTGATGATCCTGACCAGCATGACGATCTCGATCCTGATCTGGATGGACCTGACCAATCCGTATGTCTGGGCGTGCCTGTTCGTGACCCTGGGATTCGGCACGATCGGGTTCCTCGACGATTACGACAAGGTGCGCAAAGCAAGCACCGCAGGCGTCTCGGGCAGGGTGCGCCTGCTCGGCGAATTCGCCATTGCCGGCATTGCCAGCGCGATCATCATCCACACCAATACCGCCAACGGCACGCATCTCTATCTGCCGTTCTTCAATTCGGTGGTGATCGATCTCGGCTGGTTCTACGTCGTCTTCGCGGCGTTCACGATCGTCGCGTTCGGCAATGCGGTGAACCTGACCGACGGCCTCGACGGGCTCGCGACGATGCCGGTGATCATCGCCAGCGTCGCCTTCATGCTGATCGTCTATCTCGCCGGTAACGCGAAATTCGCCGATTATCTCGGCATCCCGCACATTCCGCGCGTCGGCGATCTCGCGATCTTCTGCGGCGCGATGATCGGGGCGGGGCTCGCCTTCCTGTGGTTCAATGCGCCGCCGGCGGCAGTATTCATGGGCGATACCGGCAGCCTCGCTTTGGGCGGCGCGCTCGGCGCGATCGCGGTCACCGTGCACCATGAGATCGTGCTCGGCATCATCGGCGGGTTGTTCGTGGTCGAGGCGATGAGCGTGATCATCCAGGTGTTCGTCTATAAGCGCACCGGCAAGCGCGTGTTCCGCATGGCGCCGATCCACCACCATTTCGAACAACTTGGCTGGCCGGAATCGACTGTCGTGATCCGTTTCTGGATCGTGGCGCTGGTGCTGGCGCTGGCCGGTCTGGCGACGCTGAAGCTGCGGTGATCACCAGTCCGTCCTGGCGCGGCGAACGCTATGCGGTGCTCGGGCTGGCGCGCTCCGGTCAGGCGACTGTGCGCGCGCTGCTGGCATCGGGCGCCGAGGTCGTCGCGTGGGACACGGACGAGAGCAAGCGGACGATCGATGGCGTCGACTATGCCGATCCGGTCGAGATTGATCTCACGGGGTTCGCCGGCGTTATCGTGTCGCCGGGCGTGCCGCTCAACCACCATCCGATCGCGGCCAAGGCGCGCGCGGCAGGCGTGCCCGTGATTGGCGATATCGAGCTGTTCGCCCAGGCGCGCGACTATCTGCCGTCGCACCGTGTCGTCGGCATCACCGGCACCAACGGCAAGTCGACCACCACTGCGCTGATCCATCACATCCTGGAAACGGCGGGTATTCCGGCGCGGCTTGGCGGCAATATCGGGCTGCCGATCCTCGGCGAGGAGCCCCTGCCGGTGGGGGGCGTCTATGTGCTCGAATTGTCGAGCTATCAGATCGACCTGACCTTCACGCTCGATTGCGACGTCGCCGTCTTACTCAACATCACGCCCGATCATCTCGATCGCTATGATGGGTTCGACGCTTATGCCGCATCCAAAGCGCGGCTGTTCGCGATGCAATCGAAGGATCACGACGCGGTGATCGGGATTGGCGACGCCGCTTCCGCCAAGATCGCGCGCAGCCTGTCGGCGCGTGGCGAGCATCTGTTCAAGATCGCGCCGGGCGTATGCATGGACCAGTCGCGTTGGCCGTCGCTGCAAGGCCCGCACAATGCGCAAAACGCGCTCGCCGCGATCACCGCCTGCCAGGCGCTCGGCGTCGCCGAATCGGCGATCGATGCCGGGCTCGAAAGCTTCAAGGGCCTGCCGCACCGCATGGAGCGTGTCGGCACGGTCGACGGCGTCGTTTATGTCAATGACAGCAAGGCGACCAATCCGGACTCGACGGCGCCGGCGCTGGCGGCATTTGACGGCATCCACTGGATTCTCGGCGGCCAGGCCAAGACCAAGGACCTAGACGCTTGCCGCCCGTCATTCGGGCATGTCCGCGCCGCTTATACGATCGGCGAAGCCGGGCCGATGTTCCTCGACCTGCTCAAGAACGACATCCCGACCGTTTATGCCGAAACGCTGACGCATGCGGTCGAGCTATGCCGCGCCGCCGCCAAGCCGGGCGAGACCGTCTTGCTGTCGCCGGCCTGCGCCTCGTTCGATCAGTTTCGCGATTACGAGGACCGCGGCGACACCTTCCGTGGACTGGTCGAGTCACTGGCATGAACTCGCGGCCCGCCAAGGACGGATTCCTGACCCGGGTCGCGCGACGCGGCGGCCGGTCGGACCGCTCGCCGCTCGGCGCGTGGTTCTGGGACATCGACTGGGTGTTGTTGATCCTGACTCTGTTCCTGATGGCGATCGGATTGGTCGCGGTTGCCGCTGCGTCTCCCGCATCGGCGCAGCGTTATTCAGACGCCACGCATCACATGCCCGCGCTCTATTATTTCTGGCGCCAGGTGATGTGGGTCGCGGTGTCGCTGCCGGTGCTGTTCATCGTCTCGATGCTGCCGACCGAGAGCGCGCGGCGGATGGCGCTGATCGGCTGCGCGGGATTCCTGATCATGCTGATGCTGGTGCCGCTGATCGGCGTTCAGGTGAATGGCGCGCGGCGTTGGCTCGGCGTCGGCGTCGCGCAATTCCAGCCGTCCGAATTCCTCAAGCCGTGCTTCATCGTCGCCGTCGCGTGGTTGTTGTCGCTCAAGAACAAGGAGCAGGGATTGTCGGGCGGCATGCTCGCCGCGCTGACCGGCGGATTGACCGCCTTGGTCGCCGCGTTGCTGATGCTGCAGCCCGATTTCGGCCAGACGGTGGTGTTCTGCGCGGTATGGCTCGCCTTGCTGCTGATCTCGGGGATTTCGGCGCGGGTGATCGGGGCGCTGTTCGGCGCCGCGTTCGTCGGCGTGATCTCAGCCTATCTCTTCTATTCGACCGCGCGCACCCGTATCGACGCCTTCCTGTTTCCGGACTCGACCGACGCCGCCGACCATTTCCAGGTCAACGCCGCGCGCGCGACGCTGACCGCGGGCGGTTGGTTCGGCACCGGTCCCGGCGGGGGACAGATGAAGTTCCGTTTGCCCGAAGCGCATACCGATTATGTCTTCTCGGTGATCGGCGAGGAATTCGGGCTGATCTCCTGCGCGATCGTCGCGGTGATCTTCCTCGCGATCGTCGTGCGCGTGTTCGTCAAGCTGCTGGATGAGCAGGAAGAATTCCGCGTCTTGGCCGCCTCGGGCCTGGCCATCCAGTTCGGGTTGCAGGCGCTGATCTCGATGGCGGTCAATACCGGCCTGGCGCCGTCCAAGGGCATGACGATGCCGTTCATCAGCTATGGCGGATCGTCGATGATCGCACTGTCGATCGGCATGGGGTTGCTGCTTGCGTTTACGCGCCGGAACCCGTTTGTGAGCCGCTCACCCTATGTCGTGAAATGGAGCGGCGAATGACGAGAGTGCGGCAATTCGTTCTGGCCGCAGGCGGAACCGGCGGGCACATGGTGCCGGCCGCGGCGCTGGCCGCCGAGCTGAAGAAACGCGGCCACAAGGTCGATCTGATCAGCGACGAGCGCGGCGTGCGCTTCCCGGGCCTGTTCGACGGGATCGAGACGCACGTGCTCCCCGCTGGCCGCATGCAGGGCGGGCCGTTAGGCTGGTATCGCGCGGGTCGCGCGATGCTCGAGGGTCGCAAGCTGGCGATCAGCCTGTTCGAGAAGATCAAGCCGGCCGCGGTGATCGGCTTCGGCGGCTATCCCGCGCTGCCGGCGTTGCTCGCCGGGTTCAACCAGAAGGTGCCGACCGCGGTGCACGAGCAGAACGCCGTGCTCGGCCGCGTCAACCGGCTGGTGGCGGGGCGGGTCGATGCCATCGCCACCTCCTATGCCAAGGTCGACCGGCTGGCCGAAAAATATCGCGGCAAGGCGCATCTGACTGGCAATCCCGTGCGTGAGGACGTGCTGGCGCTGCGCGACAAGCCGTATCCGCTGCTCGAAGAGGACAGCATCTTCCGCGTGCTCGTCACCGGCGGCAGCCAGGGTGCCAGCATCCTGAGCAGCGTCGTGCCCGACGGATTGTCGATGCTCCCGGTCAATTTCCGCCGCCGGCTGCAGGTGACGCACCAGGCACGGGTCGAGGATATCGACAAGGCACGGGCGAAATATGCCGAGCTGTCGATTGCCGCCGACCTCGCCACTTACCTACCCGATCTGCCGGAGCATCTCGCCTGGGCGCACCTGGTGATCGCGCGTGCGGGCGCGTCGACCATCGCCGAGCTGACCGCCGCCGGCCGCCCGGCGATCCTGGTGCCGCTGCCGAGTGCGACCGACGACCATCAGACCGAGAATGCGCGCGAAATCTCCGAAGCCGGCGGCGCGCGGACGATCCCGCAGAGCCAGTTCACCCCGGTCGAACTCGCCAAGCAGATGCAGAAACTCGGCCTCGATCCCGCCGCGCTGCAGAATGCCGCGGCGCGCGCGAGATCGTGCGGCCATCCCGACGCCGCCCGCGACCTCGCCGATCTGGTCGAGGGGCTGGACCATCCTCCCGCCGACATTCCCGTCGGCAAAGTTCAGACCGCCGCTCCCGGCGGAGAGGCAGCAGCATTCGCATGACCGGGCTCAAGACCGATATCGGCGCCATCCACTTCGTCGGCATCGGCGGGATCGGCATGTCCGGCATTGCCGAGGTGATGCACAATCTCGGCTACAAGGTGCAGGGTTCGGATGTCGCCGAGGGCTATGTCGTGCAAGGGCTGCGCGACAAGGGCATCGAGGTGAAGATCGGCCATGCCGCCGACAATCTCGGTGACGCCGCGGTCGTCGTCGTCTCGACCGCGATCAAGCGCGCCAATCCCGAGGTCGAGTGCGCGCTCGAACGCCGTATCCCGGTGGTGCGCCGCGCCGAGATGCTCGCCGAACTGATGCGCCTCAAATCGACCGTTGCGGTCGCCGGCACCCACGGCAAGACCACCACGACCTCGATGGTCGCCGCCTTGCTCGACGCCGGCGGGATCGACCCGACCGTGATCAACGGCGGCATCATCAACAGCTATGGCTCGAACGCACGGCTCGGCGACAGCGAGTGGATGGTGGTCGAGGCCGATGAAAGCGACGGCAGCTTCCTGCGCCTCGACGGCACGCTGGCGGTGGTCACCAATATCGATCCCGAACATCTCGACCATTATGGCAGCTTCGACGCGATCAAGGACGCGTTCGTCCAGTTCATCGAGAACGTGCCTTTCTATGGCGCCGCCTTCCTGTGCCTCGATCATCCCGAAGTGCAGGCAGTGCTGCCGCGCGTCCGCGACCGCCGCATCGTCACCTACGGTTTCTCGACCCAGGCCGATATCCGCGGCGTCAATGTGACCCCGATCCCCGGTGGCAACCGGTTCGAGGCGATCATCCGTGGCCGCGACGGCACGACGCGCTCGATCGAGCATATCGAACTGCCGATGCCCGGCCGCCACAACGTCCAGAACGCGCTGTCGGCGATCGGCGTCGCGCTCGAACTCGGCGTCGATGATGCGACGATCCAGCAGGGTTTCGCCAAGTTCGGCGGCGTCAAGCGCCGCTTCACCAAGGTCGGCGAAGTTGCTTTTGCGGGAAATGGGGGCGCGGTCGTGATCGACGATTACGGCCACCATCCGGTCGAGATCCGCGCGGTGCTGTCGGCGGCGCGCGAAGGGGTCGCCAACCGCGTCATCGCGGTGGTCCAGCCGCATCGCTACACGCGGCTCGCCAACCTGATGGAGGACTTCCAGCAGGCGTTCAACGATGCCGACATGGTCTATGTCACGCCGGTTTATGCCGCGGGCGAGCAACCGATCGAGGGGGTCGACGCGCAGGCTTTGGTCGATGGCTTGAAGCGCCGCGGCCACCGCGCGGCGGCGACGATCGGCTCGGCTGAAGAGTTGGCGACGGAGTTGGCGTCGGTCGTCCAGCCAGGCGACATGATCGTGTGCCTGGGCGCGGGCGACATCACCAAATGGGCGGCTGGCTTGGCCGACGGGATCGAGGCGGTGCGGTGACGGTCTGCTATGCCATGCCTCCGGTTCGCGGAAAACTGACCCAGGGCGCGCCGCTCGCGCCGCTGGTATGGTTCAAGAGCGGCGGCGCGGCCGAATATCTGTTCGAGCCGGCCGATGTCGAAGACCTCTCGACTTTCCTCTACGCGCTCGACCCGTCGGTGCCGGTGATGGGGCTCGGCCTGGGCTCGAACCTGATCGTCCGCGATGGCGGCGTCCCGGGCGTGGTGGTGCGACTAGGCAAGACGTTCGCCAAGGTCGAGCGGATCGACGAAACCACGCTTCGCTGCGGTGGTGGCGCGAGCGGCATCCTCGTTTCGTCGAATGCGCGCGACGCCGGAATCGCCGGCCTCGAATTCATGCGCTCGATCCCTGGCACGGTCGGCGGGTTCGTCCGGATGAACGGCGGCGCTTATGGCCGCGAGGTCAAGGACGTGCTGGTCGAGGCCGATGTGGTCCTGCGTTCGGGCGAGCGCCGGACGCTCGCGCTCGGCGATCTCGGCTACACCTATCGCCACAGCGATTTGCCCGCGGGCGCGATCGTGGTCGGCGCGACCTTCCGCGGCCACCCGGGCGAGCCGTCCGCGATCCAGGTCGAAATGGACCGTATCGCCGCCGCGCGCGAGGAATCGCAGCCGCTGCGCAGCCGCACCGGGGGCTCGACCTTCAAGAATCCCGAGGGGCACAAGGCTTGGCAATTAGTCGATCAGGCGGGCTGCCGAGGACTTCGCAAGGGCGGCGCGCAAGTGTCGGAGAAGCATTGCAATTTCCTGCTCAACCTGGGTGACGCGACGAGCGCGGACATCGAGGGGCTGGGCGAAGAGGTACGCGAGAAGGTGAAGGCGAAGTTGGGCGTGATGCTGGAATGGGAAATTCAGCGGGTGGGAGTGGCGAAATGAGCGCTCCCCTCCACGTCGCCGTCCTGATGGGCGGCTGGTCAGCCGAGCGCGAAGTCTCGCTGATGTCGGGCAAAGGCATCGCCGAGGCGCTGGAATCGCTCGGCCATCGCGTGACGCGGATCGATATGGATCGCGACGTCGCGGCCAGGCTCGCCGCGGCCAAGCCCGATATCGTGTTCAACGCGCTCCACGGCACGCCGGGCGAGGATGGCTCGGTGCAGGGCATGCTCGACCTGATGGGCCTCAAATACACCCATTCGGGCATGGTCACTTCGGTCATCGCGATCGACAAGGTGCTGACCAAGCAGGCTTTGGTCCCGCACGGCATCCCGATGCCCGGCGGACGCATCGTCAAATCAGCGGAAGTGTTCGAGGGCGATCCGCTCAAGCGGCCCTATGTGTTGAAGCCCGTCAACGAGGGCTCGTCGGTCGGCGTCGCGATCGTCACCGACGACGGCAATTACGGCAATCCGATTGGCCGCGACGTCGCGGGTCCGTGGCAGGAATTCGAGGAATTGCTCGCCGAGCCTTACGTCCGTGGCCGCGAATTGACGACGGCGATCCTCGGCGGCCGCGCGCTCGGTGTGACCGAACTCAAGCCCAAATCGGGCTGGTACGATTACGACGCCAAGTACACCGACGGCATGACCGAACACGTCTTCCCCGCGCAGATCCCCGATGCGATCGCCGCGGCTTGCAAGCGGCTTGCGCTCGAAGCGCACCATCTGCTCGGCTGCAAGGGCGCGTCGCGCTCCGACTTCCGCTGGGACGATGAACACGGCGAGGACGGATTGTTCCTGCTCGAAGTCAATACCCAGCCCGGCATGACGCCGTTGAGCCTGGTGCCCGAACAGGCGAGACATCTCGGCATCTCCTATCCGGAACTGGTGCAGATGATCATCGACGAGGCGCTGGCATGAGCAGGGCGCCGACCAAGAGCGGGCGGCCGACCGCACGCCGGCCGTCGGCCAAGCGCAAGCAGAAGAAGCCGTCGATCATCGACCGCATTCTCGCCTGGCTGCCGATCAGCCAGCATGCGCTGCAGCGCATCGCGACCTGGTCGATCTTCGCGCTTGCGGTTGGCGCGGCGCTGGTCGTGGCACAAATCTTCGGCATTCCCGGCGCGGTCGGCACCGCGGTTGCCGAACAGGCCGGCAATGCCGGCTTCCGGGTCGAGCAGATCGAAATCCGTGGCGTCAAACGGATGGACCAGATGACGGTCTATGCCGTTGCGCTCGAACAGAAATCGCGCGCGATGCCATTGGTCGATCTCAACCAGATCCGCGACAAATTGCTGCAATATGGCTGGGTGCAGGATGCCCATGTCTCGCGGCGGCTGCCCGACACCTTATTGATCCGGATCGTCGAGCGCACGCCGGCGGCGGTGTGGCAGAACCAGGGGACCTTGAGCCTGATCGATCGCGACGGAGTCTATCTGGAGCCGGTATCGGCCGATGCCATGCCCGATCTGCCGCTGGTGATCGGTCCCGGCGCCGATCGCCAGGAGCCGGCCTATCAGACGCTGATGACCATTGCGCCCGCGCTCAAGCCGAAGGTGCGCGCCGCGACCTGGGTCGGCAACCGCCGCTGGGACCTGTTGTTCGACACCGGCGAGACTTTGTCGCTGCCCGAGGGAACCGATGAGGCTGCCAAGGCGCTCCGGTTGTTTGCGGAGAGGGATGGTACGCTTCGACTTTTGGGTAGAGGATGGTTAAAGTTCGATATGCGCAATCCGGATCGGATGGTGATGCGCAAGCCCGACGGATCGAGCCGGATTGGGGTTCCGACGAGTTCGAAGGGTAGTGCGTCGACGCCGGCGCCGGCGTCGACGGATCGCGCGGCGTCGCGCGACCAGGTTTGAGTGGGGGAATAGAGTTATGGCCAAGACACCGCCGGAGGGGTTGATCACGGCACTCGATATCGGGTCGTCCAAGGTCTCCGCGATGATCGCGCAGAAAGGCAGCGGTGGCGAGCTGATCGTGCTCGGCACCGGCCAGCGCGAAAGCCGCGGCGTGCGGCGCGGTTGCATCGCCGACATGGCGGCGACCGAAGTCGCGGTGCGCGAAGCGGTCGAACAGGCCGAACGTATCGCCCAGACCAATATCGAGAATGTCTGGGTCGGCTTTTCGGCGGGCGGGCTGGTCAGCGACGTCGCCTCGATCGAGTTCGAAATGGGTGGGCACCGTATCGAACAAAGCGATATCGACGCGCTGCTGCGCGCGGGGCGGGAATCGATCGATCCGGCCGGCCGTATGGTGCTCCATGCCCAGCCGGCGCTCTACACGCTCGACGGCATCACCGGGGTCAAGAACCCGCTGGGGCTTCATGCCGACCGGATGGGTGTCCACATCCATGTCGTCGCCGCCGATGGATCGCCGGTGCGCAATATCGGCCTGTGCGTCGCCAAGTCGCATTTGGAGGTAAAGTCGATCATCGCCGCGCCGGTCGCGACGGGGCTCGCCTGCCTCAGCGCGGAGGAGCGTGAGCTCGGGACGGCGCTGGTCGAGATGGGCGCCGGAATCACCAACGTTTCTTTGTTCGCCGGCGGCATGCTGGTCGGCCTGGTCACCGTGCCGATGGGCGCCAGCGACATCACCGACGACATTGCCTCGACTTTCGGCGCCAGCCGCGCCCAGGCCGAGCGGATGAAGTGCTTCCATGGCTGCGCCAACGCGACGCCGCGTGACAATCACGAGATGCTCGAGATCGCGCCGCTCAGCGACGATGGCGCGGGCGAGGGGCCGCGCATCACCAAGGCGCAGCTGATCGCGGTGATCCGCCAGCGGCTCGAATTGTTGATGGGAGAGATCGGCAAGGCGCTGACCGCGATGAAATTCGACGGCAATGTCGGGCGCCAGGTCGTGCTGACCGGCGGCGGTGCCGAGCTCAAGGGTATCGCCGATTATGCGCAAGCCGCGCTCGGCCGGTCGGTCCGGGTCGGGCGCCCGCGCGGACTTGCCGGCTTGCCCGATGCGCATTCGGGACCCGCTTTCGCGACCCTGGCGGGGCTGGTCCACCACGCCGCGACCGACCCGATCGACCTCAGGTCACTGGCATCGGGCGAACATCAGCTGGTGCATCGTCCGTCGCCGATGTCGATCTTCCGTCGCCTGATTAGAACGGCTCGGGCGAATTATTAAAGAAATGCGTCATCGACCCCCATTTGTAGTGGATAGTGCGGGGGGGATAGTGCAAGAAGTTGTGGGCATAAGTGCTTCGGGGGGCGGAGCATGTCGGAGAACGCGTAATGGTTGAATTTCTTCCTCCGGATGTAGACGAACTGACTCCGCGTATCGCGGTGATCGGCGTCGGTGGCGCAGGCGGTAACGCCATCGCCAACATGATGAAGAACGACGTCCAGGGCGTCGACTTCCTGGTCGCGAATACCGATGCGCAGGCGCTCAAGCAGAGTCAGGCGGGGCAGAAGATCCAGCTCGGCGTGCGGATCACGCAAGGGCTCGGCGCGGGGGCGCGGCCTGAGATCGGTCGTGCCGCGGCGGAGGAAGCGATCGACGGCGTCGCCAAGATGCTGGAAGGCGCACATATGTGCTTCATCGCCGCCGGCATGGGCGGCGGCACCGGTACGGGGGCTGCTCCGGTCATCGCCAAGGCGGCGCGCGACATGGGCATCCTGACCGTCGGCGTGGTGACCAAGCCGTTCGCGTTCGAGGGCAGTCGCCGTGCCAAGGCGGCGGAAGCCGGTATCGAGGAACTGCAGAAGTACGTCGATACGCTGATCGTTATCCCCAACCAGAATCTGTTCCTGGTCGCCAACGCCAACACCACCTTCAAACAGGCCTTCGAAATGGCCGATGAAGTGCTGCAGCAGGGCGTGCGCGGGATCACCGATTTGATGGTCATGCCTGGCCTGATCAACCTCGACTTCGCCGACGTCCGTTCGGTGATGCAGGAAATGGGCAAGGCGATGATGGGCACCGGCGAGGCCGAGGGCGACAACCGCGCCATCGAAGCCGCGTCCAAGGCGATCGCCAACCCGCTGCTCGACGGCGTCAGCATGAAGGGCGCCAAGGGCGTGATCGTCTCGATCACCGGCGGCGAGGACATGCGCCTGCTCGAGGTCGACGAAGCGGCCAATCATATCCGCGAACTGGTCGACGAAGACGCCAACATCATCTGGGGCTCGGCGTTCAATCCCGACCTGGAAGGCAAGATCCGCGTGTCGGTCGTCGCCACCGGGATCGAGGCCGACAGCGCCGCCGTGGCTGCCGCTGCGGCGGAGCCGGCGACCCGCGCCTTCAGCTTTGGCCGCAGGGCGGAGTCGGTGATACCGGCATCGCCGATCGAAGCGGCGCCCGAGCCTGAAGCGAAGGCGGAGCCCGAGGCGGACACACAGCCGCTGACGCTCGATACGCCGGCAGACGCTACCGCACCGGACGCTGACGCCGACGAACTGGTGCTCGGCAGCGAGGTCGCGGTCGACGATGAGGCCGTTCCCGCCGAGTATGAAGAGCCTGTGGCCGCCGAGGCTGCGGCCGAGGAAACTCCGGGCTGGCTGTCGCCGGGCGAGAGCGCCGAAGAGGCTCCGGCCATCTCCTCCGGTGACGAGGCGGAAGCTCCGCCGGCGCCGCGCATGAAGCTGGGCGGTACGCTGTTCGAGCGGATGCAGAGCGTCGCGCGCGGCGGCTCGCGCTCCGAAGCAGACGAGGGTGAGAGCAAGGATTCGCTCGATATCCCGCGCTTCCTGCACCGCCAGAACAACCAGTAAGCCGATTTGCGGGGTGTCGGCGGCGTTCATCGCCGCCGCGCCCCGCCTCGCCGCTCGTGAAACCCAAGGTCATTTCCCGTTCAGCCGCCAATCGGTTTAGGCTGGCATCCGACATGATATTCCGCCGCGCTCTCGGCCTCGCCGCCGTTGTTTTAGCAATGAGCGGCGGACAGGCCTTCGCTCAGACCACCGATGAAAATCGAGATGCCGACGCGCTGGCCGCGGACATGCGCATCCTCGCTGCCAATCCGCTGGACATCGAAGCGCTGGTCACCGCTGGCGAACTGACCCTCAGGATGGGCGACAACACCGCCGCGGCGGGGTTTTTCGGCCGCGCCGAAAAGCTCGACCCGCTCAATCCGCGGGTGAAGGCCGGGCTCGGCAGCTTGTTGGTGCGTGCCGAGCGCCCCGGTGAAGCATTACGCCGGTTCCAGGAAGCCGAAGCGCGCGGGCTCGATCCCAGCAAATATGCCGGCGATCGCGGCCTCGCTTATGATCTGATCGGCGAGCAGGAACGTGCGCAACGCGACTACCGCCTGGCGCTGCGGGCAAAGCCTGATGACGAGATAACGCGGCGCTACGCACTGTCGATGGGGATTTCGGGGCGTAAGAAGGAAGCGCTCGACCTGCTCGACGCGCTGCTCCGCAAAAGCGATCGCGCGGCGTGGCGCGATCGCGCCTTCATCCTCGCGATGAGTGGCGACCGGGAAGGTGCGCAGAAGATCGCGAATTCGATGATGTCGCCGGGCCTTGGCGCCGGTCTGGCCCCGTTCTTCGACCGGCTGCCGATGCTGTCGGCCGCCGATCGCGCTTTTGCCATAAATTTCGGCGAACTGCGCGCGACGCCAGAACGCATCGCCGACGCGCGGATGATCCCGGCGCTGCCGCGGCTCGGGCCCGACCCGACCGCGCCCAGGGTGCTCGCGGCGGCGGAGCAACCCCGGCCGCGTCCGATTGTCCAGGAGGACACCAGGAAGAAGAAGCGCAAGAAAGGCGATTATCTTGCGCCTGCCGTACCTGCCGCCACGCCTACGCCGCCCGTCGAGGTAGCGATGAACCCGCCGTCTTACGTCGCACCGCGCGCGGTATCGACGCCTGCGCCGCCATTGCCGCAGCCGTCACCGCGCGTCGTCTATGCGCCGCCGCTTTCTGGGCCGAAGCCTGTGTTGACCCCGGCGCCGACTCCCCTGCCACCGCCCGTTAAGGTCGCCGAGTCTCCGAAACCAACATCGACGCCGGCGGCACCACCGCCCTCGGCGACCGTCGCCGCTCCTCCTCCAGCGCCATTGCCCGCACCAATTGTGGTCGCGGCGCCGCCCCCGCCGGCTCCCGGCTTTAGCGCGACGAGCGCCGATAGCGGTGTAGCCGACCGTCCAACCGCCGCGGAGGCGGGGATCAGCCCGGCGCCGACCGCGACCTCGCGCGTCAGCGAGGATACCGTGCTCGCCAGGATCATCGCCGGCATCTCGGTGCCGGGTGCGGAACTCGGCGTGGCGCCACTACCGACGCGCGCCGTACCACCGCCACCGCCACCGCCACCGGCGCCGAAACCGGCCGAAGTTACGCCCCAATCCAAGGTAAAGGTGGAGGCACCCAAGCCCGCCGCCAGGGCGCCCGAACCCAGGGCGACGACCCGCAAGACCGCGAACGACGAAACCACGGACGCCAGCGACGGCAAGTCCGCCAAGGGGCGCAACGGAAAACCGCCTGCTGACGCGAAGGCATCGAAGGATGACGCCGCCACGATCGACCAGGTCGCGTGCCCCCCGCTGTCCAAAGGCAAAACGACGACGCGGAGCCGGACGACGGCAAAGGGGAAATCGACTGCCAAATGCGAGGTCGCGGACACGAAGGGCGGCCGCGATGCCAGGCAGGACAGCGCCGCGCTCGACGACAATGGATGTCCGCCGCCGGCCAAGGGCAGGGCGGCGACGCGCGGCAAGGCGACACTGAAAGGGAAGTCGGTCGCCAGGTGCGAGACTGCTGACGCGAAGAGCGCGCGCGACGCAAAGGACGAGGCAGTCGCGCTCGACAAGAATGGCTGTCCGTTACCCCCAGCCAAGGGCAAAGCGGGGGCGCGGGGCCGGGCCGATCAGGTCGCCACCACGCGCGGCAAAACGAGCGCGAAAGGCAAGGCGTCAGCCAAATGCGAAGCTGCCGACGCCAAGGGCTTCAAGGCTGATATAGCGACCAAGGGCGATCCTGCGCGCGTCTGGGTGCAGGTGGCCGGCGGCGCCAACCAGGCGGCGCTGGAAAAGGCCTGGAGCGCGCTCAAGACCAAGGCGCCCGATCTGTTCCGCAATCGCCAGGGATGGTCGACGCCGCTGCGCGCGACCAACCGCGTCCTGACCGGACCGTTCAAGTCCGAGGACGAGGCGCAAGCGTTCGTCAATCAAATGGCCAAAGCCGGCCTGTCGGGCTTCGTCTTCACCAGCACCAAAGGGCAGAAGGTCGACCGTCTCGGCGGCAAGTAGTCATTTTCCGTCATCCCGGCGGAGGCCGGGATCGCTGGCCGTATTGCGCCTTCGCCAGCGGCCCCGGCCTTCGCCGGGGCGACGACTTGACAGCAAGTATCGGTTAGATTTCCCAAACTCCCGCCGCTACACGCGAGCACGATGACCAGGACGCCCGCACCTTACGCTTCGCATCCCGAGGACAGCCGTGGGCGGCTTTATCCCGAACCGGAAACCACCACGCGGGGGCCGCGCGACGCATTTCAGCGCGACCGCGACCGCGTTATCCACTCGATCAGCTTCCGCCGTCTGCGGCACAAGACCCAGGTCTTCCTGGCGCCCGATGGCGACCATTTCCGCGTCCGGCTGACCCACAGCCTGGAAGTCGCGCAGATCGGCCGTACCGTTGCGCGCACGCTCGGCCTCAACGAAGACCTCACCGAAGCGCTGTGCCTGGCGCACGATATCGGCCACCCGCCGTTCGGCCATGCCGGCGAGGATGCGCTGGAGGCAGCGCTCAAGGATCGCGGCGGGTTCGACCATAACGGCAACACGCTGCGCACGCTGACCGAGATCGACAGCCCCTATCCGCGTTTCCCCGGCCTCAATTTGACCTGGGAGACGCTGGAAGGGCTCGCCAAGCACAATGGTCCGATCATCGAACCGCAATGGGCGCTGGCCCGTGCCGACGACCAGTTTCCGCTCGAACTCACCGACTGGCCGAGCCTTGAGGCGCAAGTCGCGGCGATCGCCGACGATATCGCCTATGACAATCACGACATTGACGACGGGCTGCGTGCCGGGCTGCTGAGCCTGGATCAGCTGCTCGCCCTGCCGATGATCGCCGCGCGCTGGGACGAATGCCGCGCGCGGTTCTCGGATGTGCCGCCCGAGCGGCTGGTCGGCGAACTGATCCGCGGCCAGATCGGCGGGATGGTCATGGACCTGATCGAGACCAGCCGTGCCGCTATCGCCGACGCGCGGATAAATTCGGCCGACGAAGCGCGCGAGGCGGGCAGGGCGCTGATCACATTCTCCGAGCGGATGCGCGATGACGAGCGCGACCTGAAGCGGTTCATGTACGCCAACCTTTATCACCATCCGCGCCAAATGGCGGCGGCGGAAGCGGCGCGGCACGTCGTTGCCGGGCTGTTCGCCGCTTATCATGCCGACCCCTCGCTGATGCCGAGCGATTGGGCGGGCCGCCTGCCCGCGGACGAGCCTTGGCTCAGCCGCCACATCGCCGATTTCATCGCCGGGATGACCGACCGCTATGCGATCGCGCGCTATCGGGAAGTGGTCGGACCGATCGACCTGCCTGATGGGTTCTAAGCAAACCCATCACCGGCGCGAAGGGATGCGCCCACTGATACGTTATGCTCGGGATAGTTGTGCGACACTGGCGGGGTAGACCGCAGGTGCGAACAGGAGTGACGCGCCGATGGCGGCGACCGATGCCAGCATTGCCCTCAATCGCTTCGGGCTTGGCGCCCGACCCGATGAGAGCATTCCCGACAATCCCAAGGTCTGGCTGAAGCAGCAGATCGAGGCGTTCGATCCAAGGCCCCCCGCGATCGCCGCGGTGCCGCCGCGTGCCAAGGTGGCGGGTGAACTCGCTGATTTCTACGAACAGCAACGCGAGTTGCGGCAGATGGGGATGGGCCGCCGCCAGCAGCAGCGTGCCGCCACCGCACCAACGCCGCCGGGGCAGCCAGACATGGCACAATCCGGTGCCTCTCAAGACATGGCGATGCGGCCGAACGCCGCCATGATGCCGCCGGGCACGCCCGAACCAGGCGCCAAGCCCGATGCCGACGATCCGCTCAAGGACGCGCGGCGCTTCGTCGGCCGCCAGGTCCGCGACGATTACGCCGCCGCAGTCGGCGCGCGGATCAATGCCGCGCTGAGCAGTACCGCTCCGTTCGCCGATCGCCTGACGCATTTCTGGGCCAACCATTTTGCGGTGTCCGCCGACAAGCTCCAGGTGATCGGCCTGTCGGGCCTGCTCGAATTTGAGGCGATCCGCCCCAATCTGACGCGCACGTTCGGCGACATGCTCAATGCCGTCGAGCGCCATCCCGCGATGCTGCTCTATCTCGATCAGGCGGTGTCGGTCGGCCCCAATTCCACGGCGGGCCGGTTCGCTGCGCGGCGCCCACGCGCGAACGGCCGGAAGCTCGGTCTCAACGAGAATCTCGCGCGCGAGATCATGGAATTGCACACTTTGGGCGTGCGCAGTGGCTACACCCAGGCCGACGTCACCGAATTCGCGCGCGCGCTGACCGGCTGGTCGGTGGCTGGGATCGGTCGCGGGCCGGGCGCAAGGATGGCGGGCACCGATGGCACGCCGGGCGATTTCGTATTCGCCGAGCGCCTGCACGAACCCGGCGAGCGCACCATCATCGGGCGCACATACGGGCAGGAGGGCGAGAAACAGGCCCAAGCGGTGCTCGACACGCTGGCGACCAGTCCGGCGACCGCGCAGCACATCGCGATCAAGCTGGCGCGCCATTTCGCCGGCGATACGCCACCACCCGCGCTCGTCCAGCGGCTCCAGGCCAGCTTCGTCAAGACCGGCGGCGATCTGCCCAGCCTCTATCGCGTGCTGATCGACAGCCCCGAATGCTGGGTGCCGCAACCGGTCAAGTTCAAGTCGCCCTGGGAATGGACGGTGTCGGCCTATCGCGCGCTTGGCATGAAGCAGGTCCAGCCGCTCGCCGCGGTCGGGCTGCTCAACCAGCTCGGTCAGCCGACCTGGAAGCCGGGCTCGCCCGCGGGCTATGACGATATCGCCGCGAGCTGGGCGGGGCCCGATGCGTTGGTCCGCCGGGTCGAGGCGTCGGAACGTTTCGCCACCCGCGCCGGCGCACAGATCGACGCGCGGGCGCTTGCCCCCAGACTGTTCCCGGCGATGCTCACGCCGGCGACCGAACAGGCCTTGGCCCGCGCCGAAAGTCCCGGCCAGGCGCTCGCCTTGCTCCTCGTCTCTCCCGAAATGCTGCGGAGGTAATCATGTACGATCGCCGCTCCTTCCTGATCGGTTCCGCAGGCGCTGCCGCGCTCGCGCTGACACCGCGCATGGCCTTCGCCAAGGCGGAGACCGACCGCCGCTTCGTCTTCATCATCCAGCGCGGGGCGGCGGATGGGCTGGGCACGGTCGGCGCGGTGGGCGATCCGGCCTTTGCCGGCGCACGCGGCCAGTTGGCCGAGGATTTCGCCACCGCAAAAAAGCTCGACGCGATGTTCGCGCTCCATCCGGCGATGACCTCGCTCGCCGGGATGTACGATGCCAGGGAGGCATTGTTCGCGCACGCCATTGCCTCGCCCTATCGCGACCGTTCGCATTTCGATGGCCAGAACGTGCTCGAAAGCGGCGGACTTGGTGCGTACCAGGTCAAGGACGGCTGGATGAACCGCATGCTCGGCGTCATCCCGTCGGGCGAGGCCAAGGCAATCGCGATCTCCGCAACGATCCCGCTCGCGATGCGCGGGCCGCATGAGGTGACCAGCTACGCGCCGTCCGCGCTCCCCCAGGCATCGGACGATCTGCTAACCCGCGTCGCCGCGCTCTATCAGGGCGACAGCCAACTCCACGGGCTGTGGAGCGAAGCGATGGATACGCGTCAGCTGACCGGCGATCTCGTCGATGTCAGCGTCAAGAACGCTGCGGCGACCGGCCAGCTCGCGGCGCGGTTGCTGGCGCCCGCTAACGGCGCGCGGATCGCGATGATCGAGACCGGCGGCTGGGATACCCATGCCGGCCAGCGCGGCCGGCTGGCGGCGCAGCTCAAGGGGCTCGATGCGATGCTCGCCAGCCTGAAGACCGGCTTGGGCCCGGTGTGGAACGACACGATGATCCTGGTCGCGACTGAATTTGGGCGCACCGTCGCGGTCAACGGCACCGGCGGCACCGACCATGGTACCGGGTCGGCGGCGATGCTGGTCGGCGGCGCGGTCAAGGGCGGGCGCGTGGTGGCGGATTGGCCGGGGCTGGGGCAGGCGGCTCTGTTCGAAAGCCGCGACCTCAAGCCAACGCTTGGCCTCGACCAGTTCGTCGCCGGCGCGGTTGCCGGGCATTATCAGGTCGAGCCGGGCAAAGTGATGGCAAGCTTGTTTCCGGATACGAAAGGTGCTGCGCCGGTCAGCGGCCTGTCGCGGGCATGATCCGCGCGGGCGTGGCAGGGGGGCGAGCAGTCTCGGCCGGCGCAGAGCGATTCCAATAAGGCGGGTTGCCGAAGGCGCGCCGCAGGCTGTCGGTCAGCGCGGCGACTTTGGCGGATTGGGTGCGGGCCAGCGGATAGCAGATGTAGAGTTCGGCGCCTTCGCCTTCCGTGCCGATATCGACATGGACGAGCGATCCGTCGGCAAGCTCCGCATGGACGAAGAAATCGGGCAGCAGGGTGATGCCCAGCCCGGCCAAGGCCGCGTCGCGCATGATCAGCCCGTTGTTCACGCGCATCACGCTGCGCGGCCGGATCACGGTCCAGCCCTCCGGCCCATCGAACCGCCAATCGGCCTCGCGATTGGTATAGACGATGCCTTTATGCGCGTTGAGGCAGGCCAGCGAATGCGGCGTCCCGTTACGCGCCAGATAATCCGGCGATGCGACCAGGATCCTCCGCGTCGTCGCCAGCCGCTTGGCGACCAGCCGATTGTCCGCCACCGGACCATGGCGGATGACCGCGTCGAAGCCATCGGCCGCGGCATCGACGAACCGGTCGTCGAGGTCGAGCGTCAGTTCCAGGCCGGGATGCTCGGCAAGGAAATCGTATAAAGCCGGCCCCAAATGCAGCACGCCGAAGCTGACAGGCGCCGACAATTTCAGCGTGCCGGCCAGCGTATCGCGCCGCTCGGCGATTTCGGACTGCGCTTCCCGCGCCTCGAACAGAATCCGTTGCGCTCGGGGCAGGAAGCTGTCGCCGTCCTCGGTCAGCGATAGCTTGCGCGTGGTTCGCTGGACGAGCCGGACACCCAATGTCCGCTCGAGCTCCGTCAGCCGTTCGCTGATCACCGACTTGGCATGGCCCAATTGTCGGGCGGCCTCGCTGATCGATCCGGATTCGGCGGTAGCAACGAACGCGGCGATGCCGTCCATCTTGATCATCGTTCGATCCTTCCGAAAACCGATTTCGGCATTGGCCGGCTAGTCCGGACGATGCATCGTGGGCACTTTCCTGTCGATAGCGTCCAACGTGACGCGCCAAACAGGGATATCGCCATGTTTCGTTCAGCCATTCTCGCGTTAAGCCTGCTCGCCGCGGCGCCGGCGGCGGCACAAGTTCAGCCGTTTCCGGCATCCTTTGTCGAGCGCGACATCGCCACCAACGGCACGACGCTGCACGTCCGCGTCGGGGGCAAGGGCCCCGCCGTGGTGTTGCTGCACGGTTATGGCGAAACCGGCGATATGTGGGCGCCGCTCGCCGCCGACCTCATGCGCGATCACACCGTGATCGTTCCCGATCTGCGCGGGCTCGGTCTGTCGGCACGCCCGACCGGCGGTTATGACAAGAAGACGCAAGGTCAGGACATTGCCGGCATTCTCGATGCCCTGAAGATCGACAAGGTCGACCTCGTCACGCACGATATCGGCAATATGGTCGGCTATGCCTTTGCCGCCGAGCATCGCGATCGCATCAAGCGGTTCGTACTGATGGACGCGCCGATCCCGGGTATCGGGCCATGGGAAGAGATATTGAAGAACCCGCTGCTCTGGCATTTCCGCTTCGGCGGACCCGATATGGAGCGGTTGGTCGCCGGGCGCGAGCGCATCTATCTCGACCGTTTCTGGAATGAATTCTCCGCCACCCCGGCCAAGTTCAGCGAGACGTCGCGCGAGCATTACGCGAAACTCTACGCGCTGCCCGGCGCGATGCATGCGGGCTTCTCTCAATTCGCGGCGTTCGACCAGGACGCGATCGACGACCAGGCGTTCCTCGCCGCGGGCAAGCTGAACATGCCGGTCCTGGCGATCGGCGGCGACAAATCGTTCGGCACGACGATGGCGGCTGTCATGCGATGCACCGCGACCGATGTGACAGGAGCGGTGGTGCCGAATTCCGGCCACTGGCTGATGGAGGAACAGCCCGACGCGACGGTGAAGCTGGTTCGCGACTTCCTCGATGTCGGTAAATGAGCGCGCAGGCTTAGACTGGCGCGCCTAGCCGGGCTTGCGTGCCATACCGATCAGCGCGGTCGATCGGATTCCTTCGCGTGGCAGGTTCAGCGCGAGCGCGGCGGCTTCTTGGGCAAATGCGGCGCGCTGTTCCTCGTCGAGATCGCGCCATAAAGGCGACCAACCGAACGCGAGCTTGGCATTGTCGTGAAACCATTCGATGGGCGGTGCCGGCCAGGCCCGCTCCACCGAATGGATCGCTTGCGGTTCGAGCCCGACCGCGTGGAACGCTTCGTCGAGTAATGCCGGTGAATTGAACAGCCGCGCCATCGGTGTCGGGACGGGACGGTCGGGAAACAGGCGCCGCGCCGCCTCCTGGAACAATATCGCGGGGCCGGCACCGCCGGCATTCTCCCACACCGCGATCACCGCCAGCCCGCCCGGCCGCAGCACGCGGGCGATCTCCGCGAAACCGGCGATCGGATCGGGGAACATGAATACGCCGAACATCGAGAAAGCGGCATCGAAGCTCGCATCGGCGAAATCGAGCGCTTGGCCGTCCATCACCATCGCGCGTTCGCCCGGACGGATGGCGGCGGCCCGTTCCTGCGCCACGCGAACCATGCCGGGCGAGAAATCGATCCCGATCGCATCGGCGCCGTCCTTCAGCGCGATCGACAGCAGGGCGCCGGCTCCGGTCGCGACGTCCAGCACGCGAGCGCTCGGCGGGAGGGCGGCGAGTTGCCATGCCGCTTCGCAATACATGCCGGTCATGCGATCGGCTTCGTCGGCATAACGTTGCGCGAGCGAATCCCAGTGCGCGGGATCGTTCATGGCTTGGGGACGGGCAGTCATATTCGCCAACTAATGATACAACATTACATAGTCAATCGCGTTGGCGTTGAATATGATGGCTGGCACCGCAAATTTGAGTGTGGCGCGCGCTTGGTCTAAGGGCGCGCCTTCTCCTTATCGTTGGACCCCAGGAATGACCCTCTACACCCGCTTTGCCGCGCATATCGACGCGGCGCTCGATGCCCTGACCGCGCATGGCGACTTGCCGAGCGGGCTGGGGCGAGGCGCGGTGACGGTCGAGCCGCCGCGCGATGCCAGCCATGGCGATCTCGCGACCAACGCCGCGATGGTGCTGGCCAAGCCGGCCGGGACCAATCCGCGCGTGCTGGCCGACAAGATCGCGGCGGAACTGGGCAAGCTCGACGAAGTCGCGAGTGTTGCCGTCGCGGGCCCCGGCTTCATCAACATGACGCTGACCGACGACACGTGGCGCAACGAACTCGCCGCGATCATCGATGGCGGCCCTGATTACGGGCGCTCGACGAAGGGGCTCGGCCAGACGGTCAATGTCGAGTACGTCTCGGCCAATCCGACCGGGCCGATGCATATGGGCCATTGCCGTGGCGCGGTGGTCGGCGATGCGCTCGCCGCCTTGCTCGAATGGGGCGGCTACAAGGTCATCCGCGAATATTATGTCAATGATGCCGGCGGCCAGGTCGATACGCTCGCGCGCTCGGCGCACTTGCGGTACCGCGAGGCGCTGGGCGAGGGCGTCGGCGAAATCCCCGAGGGCCTGTACCCGGGCGACTATCTGATCCCGGTCGGCCAGGCACTGGCGACCGAGTTCGGTGACAAGTTCGTGTCGGCGCCCGAGAGCGACTGGCTGGTGCTCTTTCGCAAGATCGCGGTCGCGCAGATGCTGGTGCTGATCAAGGACGATCTGGCCCTACTCGGCATCCATCACGACCTGTTCTCGTCCGAGGCCGAGTTGCAGGCGGCGAAGAAGCCCGAAGCAGCCGAGAAGGAATTGCGCGCGCGGGGGCTGATCTATGACGGTGTACTCGAAGCGCCCAAGGGCGAGACGCCCGAGGATTGGGAGCCGGTCGAGCTGCCGCTGTTCCGCTCGTCGCAATATGGCGACGATCAGGACCGGCCGATCAAGAAGTCGGATGGCAGCTGGACCTATTTCGGCGCCGACCTCGCGTATCATTGGCAGAAGGCGCAGACCGCCGACGCGCTGATCGATATCTGGGGCGCCGATCATGCCGGCACGGTCAAGCGGATCGTCGCGGCGGTGCAAGCGCTGACCGGCGGCAAGACCCGGTTCGACGTCAAGCTGGTGCAGATGGTGCGGCTGCTGCGCGCCGGCGAGCCGGTCAAGATGTCGAAGCGTTCCGGTAACTTCGTGACGCTGGCTGACGTGGTGCGCGAAGTCGGCAAGGACGTCGTCCGCTTCACCATGCTGACGCGCAAGGCCGATGCCCAGATGGACTTCGATTTCGCCAAGGTGGTCGAAGCCTCGAAGGACAATCCTGTCTTCTATGTCCAGTACGCCCATGCGCGAGTCGCATCGCTCAAGCGCCGTGCGGCAGAGGCCGGGATCGCGTGCAATGGCGTGGACCTGTCCCAGCTTGATACGGAGGACCTGCGGCTGGTGAAGCTCGCGGCGCAGTTCCCTCGCGTGGTCGAGACCGCGGCGGCGGCGCGTGAGCCGCACCGGATTGCCTTTTATCTCTACGACTTGGCGGCAGAGTTTCACGCGCAATGGAATGTCGGCAACGATCGTCCGGAGCGCCGCTACCTGATTCCCGACCGTCCCGACCTCACCTGCGCGCGGCTTTTCCTCGGCGACGCGATCGGGCAGATTGTCCGCAACGGTCTCGCCATCATGGGGGTCGAGGCCGTCCAGGAGATGAAGTGATGGCGGGCGAAGAGGACGAATATGTGGCGTCGGAGCCTGTGCCCGAACCCGCGGCACGCGATGAGGACCGACTGCCCTGGCTCGAAACCGCGGCGGACGACGAGGATGAGGGGCCGTCCCTTGGTCGTCTCGTAGGTCTCGTCCTGCTCGGGCTGGTCGCGCTCGGAGCGGTGCTCGGCGGCGTCTATTGGTGGAAACATCGCGCGCCCGCGCCGGGCAATGGCGATCTGATCGCCGCGCAGGAAGGCGATTACAAGGTCAAGCCCGAGGATCCCGGCGGCCTCAAGGTCGATGGCGAGGGTGACGCCTCGGTCGCGACGAGCGGCGGCAATGGCGGCGGCAACAGCCAGATCGCGGTGACAAAACTGCCCGAGGCGCCGGTCGCAGGCACCCGGGCGGCGGCCAACGCGAAAACCGGACCGGGCAGTTCGGTCGCGACGACCAGCGTGGCGGGCTCGCGCGGCAAGCTGGTGGCGCCGCCACCGGGCAAGCCGATCGCCGTCGCCAATGGCGGTGGCGGCGGTGCGTTGGTCCAGCTTGGCGCTTTCCCGAGCGAAGCCGCGGCCAACACGGCGTGGACGCGGGAATCCAAGCGCTTCAATTACATCGCCAATCTCGGCAAATCGGTCGAGAAGGCGGAGGTCAATGGCCGCACTTTCTACCGCCTCAAGGTCAATGCCGGCAGCGCGGGCGCGGCGCAGGAATTATGCGGCAAGCTGAAGGTGGCGGGCGAGGCGTGCATCGTCACGAATTGACGCATTACGCGGCTTGAACAAGGTGGGAATGGAAGGCCGGGGTTGATCCCCGGCCTTTTTGTCCGGACTTGGCGACCCTGTCGTTTCGGTCGCATTCGACCCTAGGTTGGGACTGATATTCCCGTCATCATCCCCGCGGAATCCTTCCGTCGCCCCAGCGCACCTCCCGTCACCCCAGCGAAAGCTGGGGTCTCTGGCGGTGACGCGATGCCGCTTGAGATCCCAGCTTTCGCTGGGATGACGAGTCTTGGAAATGGATCGCTTTAAGAACAACGGCTTATTTGGGTTCTCAACCTAGGACTCGGCCCCCTCGGGTATTGGCTTGGGCGGGTGAAGGCGTAACCGTTCGATGCGGCGCGAATCCGCTTCGAGCACTTCGAGCGTCCAGCCCGACGGTGTCTCCAGGCACTCGCCCTTGAGCGGGACGCGGCCGGCGAGCACCGCCGCGAGGCCACCCAGCGTGTCGACATCCTCGTCATGTTCGGCGAGGCGTGGATCGATCGTCGCGCCGACGTCCTCGAGCTCGACGCGGGCGTCGGCATCCCAGGCCCCGCCGTCCAGCGGCACGAGCAACGCCTCGGGCGCGTCGTCATGCTCGTCCTCGATATCGCCGACGATCTCCTCGATCAGGTCCTCGATCGTGACCAGGCCTTCGGTGCCCGAATATTCGTCGAGCACGATCGCCAGGTGGACGCGTTTCGATTGCATGTCGACGAGCAGGTCGAGTGCGCCGCGCGACATCGGGACGTAGAGCGGCTGACGGATCAGGTCGGCAATGTCCTCGGGATGTGGCACGCCGGTGGCCAGGATCGCGAACACGTCCTTGACGTGGATCATCCCGATCACTTCGTCGAGGCTGCCGCGATACACCGGCAGGCGGCTATGTCCCGCTTCGGCGAACAACTGGACGAGGCCGGCGAAGCTGGTCTTCTCTTCGACCGCGACGATGTCCGCGCGCGGCACGCCGACATCGCCCGCGTCGCGCTCGCCGAAATGGAGCAGGTTGCGGACCATCTGGCGCTCGAGTTGCGACAGGTCGCCGGCGGCATCAGGGGCCGGATCGTCCTCGTGGCGTTCGATCACGTCCTCGAGCTGATCGCGCAGCGTCGGTTCGTGTTCTCCGAACAGCGACTTCAGCTTGCGCCAGATACTGTCGCCGGCGTCGGTACTGGGGCCCTCGGGCATTGTAGTCGGTCAGTCCTCTTTGATCAGATAGGGGTCGGCAATGCCGAGCGAGGCGAGCGCGTCGGTTTCGATCGCCTCCATCGCTTCGGCCTCGACATCGGTCATGTGGTCATAACCTAGCAGATGCAGCACGCCGTGCACGATCAAATGAGTCGCATGCGTTTCGATTGCGATATTGCGTTCCGCCGCCTCGGCCGCGCAGACGCCATAAGCGAGGACGATATCGCCGAGCAGCACCTCGCCGTCGTCCGAATTCTGCGTCACCGTTTCGAGTAGATCGGCCTGGACCATCGGGAAGCTGAGGACGTTGGTCGGCTTGTCCTTCTGGCGGTATTGGCGGTTGAGCGTGTGGACTTCGTCGTCCGATGTCAGACGCAGCGAAATCTCCACGGCGGCGGGGATCGTCAGCAATTCGCCGTGCGGCGTGAGGTCGATCGCCGCGCGCGCGGCGCGGTCGGCGAGCGTCTCCCAATCGTGTTCGGGCCAGGGGGATTCGCGGGTCAGGGCGATTTCGAGCATCAGCTGTGCGGCCCTTCATAGGCCTCGACGATGCGCCCGACGATCGGATGACGGACCACGTCGGCGGCGGTGAAGCGGCTCATCGCAATGCCCTCGATTCCTTCCAGCCGAGTGACCGCGTCGCGCATGCCCGACGCCTCGACACCGCCGGGCAAATCGACCTGGTTGGGGTCGCCGCAGATCACCATCCGGCTACGCTCGCCGAAACGGGTCAGGAACATCTTCATCTGCGCGGGCGTGGTGTTCTGCGCCTCGTCGAGGATGATGAAGGCGTCGGCCAGGGTGCGCCCACGCATGAAGGCGATCGGCGCGATCTCGATCTCGCCCGAACTGATCCGTCGCTCGACCTGTTCGGCGGGCAGGCAGTCGTTGAGCGCGTCGTAGAGCGGACGGAGATAGGGATCGACCTTCTCCTTCATGTCGCCGGGCAGGAAGCCGAGCTTCTCGCCCGCCTCGACCGCCGGGCGCGACAGGATCAGCCGCTGGACGCTGCCGGTGATCAGCTGCGACACCGCTTGGGCCACCGCGAGATAGGTCTTGCCGGTACCCGCCGGCCCGAGCGCGAAGATCATGTCGTTGCTGGTCAGTTCACGCATGTAATGCGCCTGCGCCGGCGTGCGCGGGACGATCGTCTTCTTGCGCGTCCGGATCATGATCGACGGCGCCGGGCTGGCTTCCGCTGAGATGATGCCGTCGAGCACCGGTTCGGACGCCATCGCGATCGACGCGTCGACCAATCCGGTATCGATATCCTCGCCGCGCTGCAGCCGCTTGTAGAGATCGTAGAGCACGTCGCGGCCCATCGCGACCTGCTCAGCGGATCCTTCCAGCCCGACGCGGTTGCCGCGCGCGGTGATGTAGATGCCCAGGCGATGTTCGAGCGCGACCAGATTCTGGTCATATTGCCCGAAAAGTTGCGCGAGCAGCTGTGGCTTGTCGAAGGTCAGCTCGACCCGGCTGCGTTCACCGGATTGGGCGGGGACAGGCTTGCGGCTCATGCGGTCCTTTCGGGGAATAGGGATGGGTGGAGCGGCGAATAGCCGGCTTTCATGACAGCGCCGAACGAGGCCATGCGGAAGCTGGTTCCGTCAGGCACAAGGGCGGAAAGGGCGTCGCTCATCCGTGTGTGACGATGGCAGATCGGATGCGGAGAGGACAGCGCAAATCAGTGCGTCGGTCGCAAAAAGCTGGACCGCTGTTGCTCAATCGCCTCGCCTTATAGGCAATCGCCGAATCGGATGCACACGAAGGTCACGCCCCACATGATTTCGACTGTGCAGGCGATCGGGACGATCACGATCGCCGCCAGCGCCTTCATCCACGGCTTCAACGGCAGCAGGACGACGCCGACCAGACTGAGGAGCGGAATGGTCAGGCCGAGCGCGGGTCCTAGCCACCCGCGGGTGGCCGGGAGATCACGCGTCGCATAGGCGACAATCGTTTCCCAGATCAGCGGGATCGGCAGGATCAGCAGCGCGCCGAGCCACAGCCGCCGTGAAGCGGGATGCGTGACGTCGACGGGATCGATGGCGTCGTTCACCGGGCTCAGGACCGGCCTTGCGTCATCGCTCGCCCGACATAGGCGATCGGCCAGCCGAAGCCGATGACATGGATGGCGAAGCTCAGCGCCATCATCGTAGGGTTGGTAGTCGGCTTGTAGCCAACCGCCGACATCGGCAACACGACCCAGTTCATCACGACATAGGCGACGATCGCGCAGAGCAGGCCGCCGATCAGCGGGCGGCTATAGAGGAACGGCAGGCGCGTGGCCGCGGCGATATAGGCGCCCGCCGCGACGACCGAGATGAGAATGTGGTAGAATATGCCGAGCAGCACCGCCGGCGTTCCGCCGATATAAGCGGCCTTGCCCATTGTCCCGCTGGCGATCGACTGGAACACGATCCCCGGCGAATTGCCCAGCGACGCCTGGATCGGCAGCACGAAGATCATCTCGATCGCGGCGGCGGCGATGCCGGCGATCAACGCCGCGGTCAGATAGTTTTTGGCGGTCATCGGTTCCTCCCCCTCGTCGGCGGAGAGGATGCCAGATGCCGCCTTCGACCGCCATATCCGGTTCAGCCAAGCTTTCCCGACTGGCTCACCCGCCACATCAACGGATCGAGCAAGCTGTCCGGCAAGACGTTGCGCAGGAACATGAACAGCTTGGCGCCACCCCCGATCGCGTAACGCGCTTTCGGGCTCCTCGTATCGGCGATCCGCGCGATCCCCTTCGCGACGACGTCGGGCGGGGAGACGATCGACGACGTGTCGGCGCTCCCCAGCGTCGCGGCATGACGCAGCGCATAGGGTGCGTAGTCGGTCTTGCCCGACCGTTCGACCAGGCTCTCGTGCGCGATGCCGGCCCATTCGGTGCGGATCGCGCCGGGTTCGACGATCACGACGCGGATGCCGAACGGGCGGAGTTCCATCCGCAGGCAGTCGCTCAGCCCTTCGACCGCGAATTTGGTGGCGTGGTACCAGCTGCCGAATGGCTCGCCGAACCGCCCGCCGATCGACGTGACGTTGACGATCGTGCCGCTACGCTGGGCGCGCATCATCGGTGTGGTGAGCTGACACAGGCGTGCAAGGCCGAACAGATTGACCTCGACCTGGCGCCGCGCCTCGCTCATCGGCACGTCCTCAAGCGCGCCATAGCTGCCATAACCGGCATTGTTGACCAGCAGGTCGAGGCGGCCGGCGTCGCGCCTGATCGTCTCGACCGCGGCGATGATAGACGCGTCGTCGGTCAGGTCTAGCGGCAGCAATGTGGCGCCCGCCGCCTCCAACTCCTTCATCCGGTCGAGCCGGCGCGCGGCAGCGAACACGCGCCAGCCACGCTCGATCAATTGCCGCGCGGTAGCCTCGCCGATCCCGGCTGAAGCGCCGGTCACTAGCGCGATCCTGATCATGGAAAATGCTCCTCTTGATTCGATGGAGCACGAGCATATAACCGTGGACCATAGTCCATGGTCAAGGGATAAAAGATGCTGATTTCGGAATTTGCGCGGCGCGCGGAACTCAGCACCGACACGGTCCGCTTCTATGTCCGAAAGGGCCTGCTCGCACCCGGGACGGGGATGAAGGGCGGCTCCAACCCGTACCAGATCTTCTCCGATCAGGATCTTGAGGCGGCGCGGATGATCCGCATGGCGCAAGGCCTGGGCTTTTCGTTGCGCGAGATCGCCGCGCTGGCGGCCGAGTATAATGCGGGGAGGATGACACCCGAACGCAGCTTGGAGTTGATGCGCATCCAGCTCGCGCGGCTGGAGGAAAAGGCGGCCCAGATCGGCGCCATGGTCACCTATACGCGCGCAAAGGTGGCGTGGCTGGAAGCGGGACAGCGCGGTGCGGAGCCGACGTTCGGCGAATTCGAAGGCTGTATGCCTGACGCGTTAGCCGGCGCTGATGCGAAGGAGCGCGTGGCAGGTTAGGCGGCCACCGGTATTCGCTCGACGCCCGCTAGCGAGTTGGGGCCGGCGCTGACGATCTCGACCTCGACGAGATCACCGATCTCGGCATTGGTGATCAGGTGGATCGATTGCAGCCAGGGCGACTTGCCGAGCATCTGGCCAGGCAGCTTGCCCTTGCGCTCGATCAGTACCTGGCAGGTGTGGCCGACACTCGCGGCGTTGAACGCGGCCTGGTCGCGGTTGAGCGCGGCCTGCAGGCGCTGGAGGCGCTCGTCCATCACCTCGGGCGAGATCTGACCATCCATGTCCGCTGCGGGCGTGCCCGGACGCGGGCTGTACTTGAAGCTGAACGCCTGGGCGTACGCCACTTCGTCGATCAGGCTCAGCGTGTCCGCGAACTCGGCCTCCGTCTCGCCGGGGAAGCCGACGATGAAGTCGCCGCTGAGCGCGATATCGGGCCGCACCGCGCGGACGCGGTCGAGGATGCGCAGGTACGAATCGCGGCTGTGGCTGCGGTTCATCGCCTTGAGGATGCGGTCGTTCCCCGCCTGCACCGGCAGATGGAGGAACGGCATCAGCTTTTCGATGTCGCGATGCGCGGCGATCAGGCCGTCGGTCATGTCGTTGGGATGGCTGGTCGTATAACGGATCCGTGCCAGGCCCGGGATGCGGTCGAGCTCGCTGATCAGCGCGCCGAGATCGCGATCGCCATCGGACCAGGCATTCACGTTCTGGCCGAGCAGCGTGATTTCCTTGGCGCCGGCATCGACCAAAGCCTTGGCTTCGTCGACCAGCGCGTCCCAGCCGCGGCTGATCTCGGCACCGCGGGTATAGGGAACGACGCAATAGGTGCAGAATTTGTCGCACCCTTCCTGCACAGTCAGGAACGCGGTCGGGCCGACCTTGCGACGGGCCGGCAGCGCGCCGAATTTCGACAGGACCGGCATGTCGGTGTCGAGTCCGAGTTCGCCGCGCGACGCTTTGGCGACCAGATCGGGTAGATTGTGATAGGCTTGCGGGCCGACGACGATGTCGACCTTGGCGCGATGCGCGATCTCGACGCCCTCCGCCTGCGCCACGCAGCCGGCGACCGCGATCATCGGATCGTTGCCGTGCTTCCTGAGGCGCCCGATGTCCGAATAGACCTTTTCGGTCGCCTTTTCGCGGATGTGGCAGGTGTTGAGCACGACTAGATCGGCGGCATTGGCATCGTCGGTCGCGGTCAGGCCTTGGGCCGCCATCAACTCGGTCATGCGCTCGCCGTCATAGACGTTCATCTGGCAGCCGAACGACTTGACGTGAAAGGTTTTGGGATTGGTGGGCTTCGTCATGGGCCGGCGCCTATAGCAGGTCCTCTCCGGGACGGGGAGGGGTTCGTCCTGCCCAGACATCGTGCCCGATGAACGTCGGGACATCATGGCCCAGCGCCGCGGCCAGCGCCTCGCGGATGCGGCGCATGCTTTCCGCCGCGATCGCCTTGCGGCCGGGAAAATCGCGCGGGTCGAACGGATCTAGGAAGGTGATGCGCAACCGGAAATTGCCCGGCCGCGCGAGCACGCGCAGCGCATTGTCCTTGCCGTGCTCGTCGCCGATCCAGCCGATGTCCGGCCCTACCTCGCCATAATCGAGCAGCACCGGCTGGACGAGAACGCCTGCGGGTGGTGGCTCCAGCACTTTCAGCAGCGGCGACTTGAACGGCAGCAGCGAGCGGCCGTCGGTCGTGGTCCCCTCGGGAAATACCGTGACCGACCAGTTTTCGGCGAGCGCCTCGCGCAGCCGGTTGATCTGCTCGGCGACGCCCAGCCTGTCCTCGCGCGAGACGAAGACGGTGCGGTTGAGGGTCGAGAGCCAACCGACAACCGGCGCCTTGCGCAACTCCGCCTTGGCGACGAACGCGGTGCCGCTCGCCCCGGCGATCGCCAGGATGTCGATCCAGCTGCAATGGTTGGAGATGTAGAAGACGTCGCGCTTGAGCGGTGTGCCGATCCGTTCGACGCGTGCACCCGAACAATAGCCGGCCCAGGCGAGGAACAGTCGCGGCCACGGCGAACTCAGGTGCAGCAAGCGCCAGCAATAATGGAGTGGAACGAACAGGATGAGCCCGGCGACCATGCCGGCGGCGCGCCGCCAGATACGAAGTCGGCCGGTCAATGGAATCGGCTGCGGTTTCCCCCTGGCCGCCTGAAGGCGAGCCTCAATCCTTGCGGGAGAGGCTGACTCCATACAGCTCCATCCGGTGATCGACGAGGCGGAAGCCGAGCTTCTCCGCGATCTGTTTCTGGAGCTGTTCGAGCTCGGGATCGACGAATTCGATCACTCTGCCGGTCTCGACGTCGATCAGATGGTCGTGATGCGCCTCAGGCGAGGGCTCGTAGCGCGCACGTCCGTCGCCGAAATCGTGGCGGTCGAGGATACCGGCTTCCTCGAACAAGCGAACGGTGCGGTAGACGGTCGCGATCGAGATGCCGGGATCGATCGCCGATGCGCGGGCATAGACCTTCTCGACGTCGGGATGATCCTCCGCCTCACTCAGCACGCGAGCGATCACGCGCCGCTGGTCGGTGATGCGCAATCCTTTTTCGTGACAAAGGGCTTCGAGGTCGATGTTGCGCGCCATGGGACCGATATAGGCGCAACGCCCTTGTTGCGAAAGTAGAGAGTTATTCGCAATTAGCGGAGACATGCCAACGGCATGTCCGGATCATGCGGTGCATGATCCGCCTCGTAGCTGCCGAGCGATAGCGAGGGGCGGCACTTGCGATACTAAATGAAAAAGGCCGGGAGCGATCCCGGCCTTTCGTTTTTGGCTTCCGGCTTCGCCGGAGCGATTGGATCGACCGTGCCCCGCACGGTCGAGATCGCCCTTCGGGCGATCCGGGTCCAATCACTTGGTCTTGCGGCGCTTCGTGCCCAGACCGATCTTCTTCGCCAAGGTGCGGCGCTGTTCAGCATAGTTCGGCGCGACCATCGGATAGTCGGCGGCCAGGTTCCATTTGGCGCGATACTGTTCCGGCGTCATCTGATAATGCGTCATCAGGTGGCGCTTGAGCATCTTGAGCTTCTTGCCGTCCTCAAGGCAGACGATATAGTCGGGCTTGATCGAAGCGCGGATCGAAACCGCCGGTTCCTGCTTCGGCTCGGGCGCCGGTGCCTGCGGGGTGAGACGCGAGAGCCCGCGATAGATGTTCTGGATGACCAGTTCGATATCCGAAACGGCGACGTTGTTGTTACCGAGAAATTCGGCCGCAATATCGGCGGTCAACGTGACCAAAGTTTCCTGCATATCGTTGGTGTTGTCCATCGTGATTCCTTCGACCCTATACGTAAGATGTGCGATCCCCCAACGCCGCGGGGCTTTGATCCATTTTGGATAGAAGCGCAAGGACTAACCCCAAACAAATGAGATTATTCACGCAATCTTGCGATGAAGCGTTAGCGCCGAATAAGTCCGGCCATCGACGCCGCGATAATAGTCGCGGCGTTCGCCGATCTTGGAAAAGCCTGAACTGCTGTACAATTTGATCGCGTCGTTACCGGCGCGGACTTCCAGATGAATGCTCGAAATCTTGCGAGCGGCGCAATCGGCCATCACCGCGCGAAGCAAGGCCGCACCGACACCGCGACGGCGTGCTTCAGGCATGACCGCGAGCAACAGCAACTCGGCTTCGTCCAGCACACCGCGGGTCAATGCGAATCCGACCGCGCGACCGTTGAGTTCTGCGATCGTCAGCCACACGCCGGGAACTGCCAATATTCCGATCACCTGACTTCGCGTCCACGCCTCGCCCCAGCGCGCGTCGAAGGCGTCCGCCATGATCCGGTCGACCCGATCGAGATCGCGGACATCGCCGTCGCGCAGATCGATCGCCGCGGTGCTCATGCGCCTGGCCTTTCTGGCGCCATGGGCTTGGCGTCTGGCGCACGGCCATAGATCGGACGCGGCGGCAAGCTGGTCAGGGCGAGGGGCAGCAGGGGCAGGGCCGCCGCGTTGGGAAGCGCACCCCCGGGAGCCGAGCGAGGATCGTCAAAGCGAAGCCAGCGCAAACCATCGCCGACAGCGTGCATACCCCCGAGCTTGCGCCGGGCATCAACCGGAGAAAGAGATTCCAGCGGGCCGTGGACTCGCACCGGGGGGCCGTAGAACGTCTGCATGAAGACCTCGCCATGCCCGCCTTCCAGCACAACGGCAAGAGGGCCGGCGATCGATTGGTCGCTCGCAAAGGCGGCGGCTGCGACGAGTGGCAGAGAGGAGAAACCGTGGACCGGCACGCCCCAGCCCAAACCGAGTCCGCGCGCGGCGGCGATGCCGACGCGGATGCCGGTAAAGCTGCCCGGACCGCAATCGACCAGGATCGCGTCGGCACGGCCACCATCGGGCAATGCCGCGATCATCGGCACCAGCCGTTCGGCATGACCCCGCCCGACGACCTCATGCGCCGACGCGACCACCGCGGCCCCTTCGATCAGGGCAACCGAACAGGCGGCGGTGGCGGTTTCGATGACGAGCGTGCGCATTTGACCGTCATGCCAGCGAACGAGCGTCGGGTTAAGTGTGCCCCGTACACTTAAGGCCCTCACACTTAAGGATCGTCCGGGGACGATCCGACCCGACGCTTATCTCAAGCCTCTTGAGACCCCAGCTTGCGCTGGGGCGACGATTTTTTCTCAGAGAACAGTGTTGAACTTCTCGAACGCGGGGCGCGGCAGGCGGCCGAAGATGCTCGCCGGGTCGCCATGGCCGAGTGTCGAGAGGATCGTCGAGCGGTAATTGGGCTGGTCGGCGAAGAAAGCGGCATCGACCGCGGCGTTGTTGAACCCGGTCATCGGGCCGGTGTCGAACCCCAAGGCGCGCGCGGCGATGATGAAATAGGCGGCCTGCAGCGTTGAGTTGAGGAAAGCGTGGCGCTCGCGCGATACCGGCTCGGCGAACCAGGGCCGCGCGTCGACGTGCGGGAAGAATTCCGGCAGATGCTCGTGGAATTCCGTGTCATAGGCGATGATCACACTGGCCGGCGCCTTGCGGATCTTGTCGGCATTGGTCGCGCTGGCGGCGGTGGCGAGCTTGTCCTTGGCGTCCTGGCTCAACAACCATACGAACCGCGCGGGCTGCTGGTTGGCCGAGGTCGGGCCCATCTTCACCAGCTCGTAGATCGCCTTGATATCGTCCTGGGTGACCGGTGCGTCGGTATAGCCGTTATAGGTGCGCGCGGTGCGGAAGATCGTGTCGAGTGCGCTGTCCGTGAGCTTCTCGCCCATGGCCATTCTCCTGTATTGATGCGTGAAAGACGTCGACCGGCGCAGCTCAGACCGCACGAACCTCGGTAACTTCGGGAACGTAATATTTGAGCAATTGCTCGATGCCGTTCTTGAGTGTCGCGGTCGAGGACGGACAGCCTGAGCACGCGCCCTGCATGCGCAGGAATACCTTCCCCTTCTCGAACCCCTGATAGATGATGTCGCCGCCGTCATTCGCGACGGCAGGGCGGACGCGCGTATCGATCAGTTCGCGGATCTGCGCGACGATCTCGGCATCGGCGGGATCGTCGTTCAGGCCCGCATCGTCTCCAGGAACGCTGATACCAGCCGCGGACGCCGGCTTGAACAGTGGCATGCCGGCAGAGAAATGGTCGAGCAGGATCGCCAGCACGTCGGGCTTCAGTCCCGGCCAGTCGACACCCGGACCCGCCGTGACCGAAACGAAATCGCGGCCGAAGAACACTCCGGTGACATCGCCCAGGTTGAACAGCGCCTCGGCGAGCGGCGACGCGTCAGCCTCTTCAGGTGTCGCAAAGTCGCGCGTACCCGCGTCCATCACGGTCCGGCCGGGCAGGAACTTTAGGGTCGCCGGATTGGGCGTGGCTTCGGTTTCGATCAGCATATTCATGATGTGGGCCGTAAGGTGCTCCGGATCAAGCGCCGATGGGGAAACCTATTGTTGCCATGGGCGGGCTATCCCTATTGGCGTTCGGTCGTTCACCGCCGCCTGCCAGGCGCGCGAAACGCTCAGACGTCGAGCTGTTTCACAGCGTCGTTCCAGGCCATCACGTTATCGCGCGCTTCCTGGACGAAGGCCGAGCGGCGGACGACGTTGAGGAACGTGTCGGCGATCCACTTGCCGGGGTTGCGCAGCGGGCGCTTGATCTGGATGAGCAGGACGACACGGATATTGTCGGTGTCGTTCCACACTTCGTGATCATAGGTGTCGTCGAACACCAGGGTCTCGCCCTCGGCCCAGCGCACGATACGGTCGTCGACGCGCATCCGGACGTCGCCGTCCCTGGGCACGATCAGGCCGAGGTGGCACGTGATCAGCCCCTTGGTCACGCCGCGATGCGCCGGGATGTGGGTGCCCGGCGCGAGGATCGAAAAGAACGCGCTGTTGAGGTTGGGAATCTTCGCGACGGTCGCGGTGGTCGTCGGACAGCGCTCGATATTCTCGTCGATCCGATAACCGTACCCCCACAAGAAGAAACTGCGCCACTTGTTGACCGGGGCGATCGCGCGATGGTCGGGCGAAATGCTCGACAGCGAGGGTGATTTGTCGCCCATCGCCGCGTCGAGCATCTCGTCGCGGATCGCTTGCCAATTGTCGCGCAGATGCTGGGTCCAGGGGAAGTCGCGGACGTCGAGCACCGGGTCGTTCGGCACCAGTGACGACGAGGCGATCATCCGGTCGAAGAACCCGCGCAAATGCTTGCCATAGCGGATGATGAACGGCCGCTTCTCGGCCTTGCCGCCGATCGGCGCGCCATCGGACTGGGGCGTGCCCGATATCACGGTCATGTTGGGCACGCTGCGTTCGGCGACGTTGCCCGATTTCTGCCGCAATACTGGCGGCTCCAGCTGCTGATCGACGCTCACAAAGCCTCTTCATCGTCCAACGGGACCGGCACCAGATGTCGCAGAGGGCCGATCGAGCCAAAAAATGTCGAACACGCTACACCGATGCGGCAGCGCACAATTGCCGCTAGCCCCGATCTGGGTCGAAAAAGTGGCGACACAAGGGGCAGGATATGACCTTTTACTATTGAGGCGAGGGCGGTTGCCGCTCGCCGGACGACGCCCTACACAGGCGACATGGCCATTACGTTCCGCGTTCCGCGTCTCGCCGTCCTCGTCACCATTGCTCTCGGGATGTCGCTCCCGGCGATCGCCCAGCACACAGCTCCGACTGCGCCGGCGCCGCTTGCTGTCCGTCCGGAAGTCGATCGCTCGCCCTGGCTGTTCAAGGGCAGCGATATTACCCCGGATGCCGAATGGCATTTCGGGACCTTGCCCAACGGCTTGCGCTATGCGGTACGCAAGAATGGCGTGCCGCCCGGCCAGGTGTCGATCCGCGTACGCATCGATGCGGGCTCGCTGTACGAGGACGACAGCGAACAGGGCTATGCCCATTTCATGGAGCATCTGGTGTTCCGCGGCAGCCAATATGTCGCCGACAATGAGGCGAAGCGCACCTGGCAGCGGCTGGGCGCGACCTTCGGCAGCGACACCAATGCGCAGACCACGTTCACCCAGACGGTGTTCAAGCTCGATCTGCCGTCCGCCACGCCCGCCTCAGTCGACGAGAGCCTGAAGATCCTGTCGGGGATGATGGAAGCGCCGAGCTTCGACGACAAGGTGGTCAATTCGGAGCGGCCGGTAGTGATGGCAGAGCAGCGCGAGGCGCCGGGGCCGCAGGTTCGCTTCGGCGATGCCCAGCGCGCGACGATTTTCGCCGGGCAGCCGTTCGCGACGCGCTCGCCGATCGGCACCACCAAGACGCTGGAGGCGGCCACTGCCGCCAGCTTGCGGGCGTTCCACGACAAATGGTACCGGCCCGAGCGGGCCGTCGTGATCATCTCGGGCGATGTCGATCCGCTGGTGTTCGAGACTCTGGTCGACAAGAATTTCTCGAGCTGGAAGGGTAAGGGCCCGAATCCGGCCGACCCCGATTTCGGCACCCCGGCGACCAAGCAGCCGACCACCGGCACGCTGGTCGAGCCCGGCCTGCCGACCCTGGTGTCGATGGCGGTGCTGCGTCCCTGGCATTTCAACAACGACCTGATTCTGTTCAACCAGAAGCGCCTGGTCGACCTGATCGCGATTCAGATCATCAATCGCCGGCTGGAATCGCGCGCCCGCGCCGGGGGTAGCTTCCTCCAGGCGCAAGTCAGCCTCGACGACGTGTCGCGCTCGGTCAACGGCACGTTCGTCAACATCGTGCCGGTCGGCAACAACTGGGAACAGGCGCTGAAAGACGTGCGCGCGGTGATCGCCGATGCCCAGGCCAATCCACCGAGCCAGGCCGAACTCACTCGCGAACTCGCCGAATATGATGCCGCGATGAAGAATGGCGTCGATACCTCGCGGGTCGAGGCAGGGTCGGCGCAGGCCGACAATATGGTCCAGGCGCTCGACATCCGCGAGACGGTCGCGGCGCCCGACGTGTCGTACAAGATCCTGACCGACGCGCGCGCCAAGGGCATGTTCACGCCGGCATCGATCCTGGCGTCGACCAAGCGCGTGTTCCAGGGCGATGCGACCCGCGCCTTCATCACCACGCCGGCCGCCGATCCGGCAGCGGCAACCAAGCTGGCCGCCGCGCTCGACGCCGATGTGTCGAAGCTGGCGCCCAAGCGCACCGCGCTGGCCGCGATCGACTTCTCCAAGCTGCCGCCGCTGGGCGCGCCGGGCAAGGTCGTCAGCACCGAGAGCATCCCCGATCTCGAGATGCAGAAGGTCGTGTTCGCCAATGGCGTGCGCCTGCTGCTGTTCGTCAATTCGAGCGAGACCAACCGCGTCTATGTCCGCGTACGCTGGGGCGGCGGATATAACGCCATCCCGTCCGACCACCGCACGCCGGCCTGGGCAGGCGATATGGCGCTGGTGCCGAGCGGAATCGGCAAATTGGGCCAGGAACAACTCGACCAGTTGGCGACGGGCCGGCGGCTCGGCTTCGATTTCGGAATCGACGACGATGCCTTCACGCTCGCCGGCGTCACCTCGCCGCAGGATTACAAGGATCAGCTGCGGCTGTTCGCCGACAAATTGAGTACACCCGGCTGGGATCCCGCGCCGCTGGCACGCGCCAAGGCAGTGATGCTGGCGGGCTATCCGGGACTCGATTCCTCGCCCGACGGCGTGCTCAGCCGCGACCTCGAATGGTTCCTGCACGACAAGGATCCACGCTGGGGGATTCCGCCCGCGGCGACCGTATCGGCGTTGACCCCGGCGCAGTTCCGCACCTTCTGGCAGCCGATCCTGGCATCGGGCCCGATCGAGGTGGAAGTGTTCGGCGACGTCAAGGGCGACGAGGCGATCGCTGCCGTCGCGGCGACCTTCGGCGCCCTGAAGCCGCGCGCGGCACCCGCCGCCGCCGCGCCGCCGATCAAATTCCCCGAGCATAATGCGACGCCGATCGTGCGGACGCATTCGGGCCAGGAGAATCAGGCGGTCGCGCTGATCGCCTGGCCGACCGGCGGCGGTGTCGAGGGCGTTCCCGAAAGCCGCAAGCTCGACGTGCTGGCGCAGGTGTTCAGCGACCGGCTGTACGACCGGCTGCGCACCGAAGCGGGCGCGAGCTATTCGCCCAGCGTCGGGTCGAGTTGGCCCGACGGCGCCGCGAGCGGCGGGCGGATCATGGCGATAGGCCAGGTGCCGCCCGACAAGACCGACCTCTTCTTCCGCCTGTCGCGTGAGATCGCGACCGACCTGGTCAAGAACCCGATCAGCGACGACGAACTGCAGCGGGCGAAGACGCCGATGCAGCAATATGTCATGCGGGCCTCGACCGGGAATACCTTCTGGCTCAACCTGTTGTCGGGCGCGGCCTATGATCCGCGCAAGATCGCCTCGGCGCGCAGCATCCTGCTGGATTATCAGAACGTGACCGCCGCCGATCTCCAGGCAGTGGCGGCCAAGTATCTACGGCCGGACCGGGACTGGACGATGGAAGTGGTGCCCAAGGCGGTGGCGGCGAAGGCAGGGCTGAGCGTCGCGGGCGGGGCGCAATAGGAAGCTGCAAAAGGCGTTCGCGGACACCGGCCGGCCACTCACCGCCCAAGCGCGGCCGCGATCGCGGATCGGGGGCGATGAGTGCTGACGGAAGCTCGGCATACGCCTTCCTCATCGGTTGACGGCCTCATCCGGGACATTCCGCAATGACCAAGATCTCCTGTCCGGCCGAGTGCTCGCCGGACGGGAGAAGCGAATGAAGGCGCTGTCGCCACTGCTGCGCGAATAGCCAAGGGGCCCGAGTCCGGGCGCTTGCCGTCGGGCGCGCCGGCCCAAACCGTGCGTAGCGGATTAGGGTCGTTACTGGTGTCATCAAAAGTAACAAGGTGGTATGCTTGTAACAGGCATCGGCGGATCGTGCGCCGGGTGCGGTCAACCGCTTTGATGCCAGCGTTCCACCGCAGATTTTAACCTTTTGTTAACTATCTCCGGTCACCTTTAGGCAACATTCTGAAAACAAGTTATTTAGCCGAAGAGAAGGGGGCAGAGATGCGCTGGTTCTTGGTCGGAGTGGCGACGCTTGGCGTCGCCCTGGCCGGATGCACAACGGGCCCGAAGGCAGTGGTGACCGTCGCCGCCGGTGCCCCCGTCGAACAGCCGACCGGCTGGCGGGCGACCGCGACGGCCGACGATCAGGCGCGGATCGAGGGTCTGGGCGATCGCATGCAGCGCATGCTGGCGGCGGTGCCGGCGGGTGCCCGGGCGCGCGTCGCCGCGGAAAGGCCGTTGCTCGATCCAAAGTCGGCGCTCGACGCGCCCGCGCTCTCGCCAGGATCCTATCAGTGCAGGCTGGTAAGGATTGGCGGCCGGCGCGGTGTGGTCAGCTACAAGTCCGATTTCTGCTATATCGCCATGGTCGACGGAAAGCAGAGCTTCACCAAGCAGACCGGTACGCAATTACCCGGTGGCTGGTTGTTCGACGACGATAAGGACAAGCGCCTGATCTTCCTGGGCACGCTGCGTCCGCAGCAGGCGCCGTCGGCCCCGCCATATGGGCAAGTACGTCAACGCGACGTCGCCGCCGTAATCGAGCGCATCGCGCCGTTCCGCTGGCGGATGGCGCTCGTCAAGAATGACGGGCAGGGCGACCAGATGCTCGACATCTATGAGCTGATCCCGGTGGTGAACGGGTCGAGCTGAAGGCGCGTTCTGAAGAGTCGATAGACCCTTTGTCTTGACGGGACATGCCCTCCCCTAGCCCCGCGTGAGGTGAAGAGCGCCCCGCGCTCTTCAGGCCATGCCGGGGGCATGGCCGACCTCACGCGCGTAAACGGGAGGGGAATTACCCTTTGTAGAGCGCGTCCAATCGCGGGCCGTACACCTCCTTCAACACATGACGCCGGATCTTCAAGCTGGGCGTCATCTGCTGGTTCTCGATCGTGAACGGTTCGTCGGCCAGGATGAAGCGGCGGACGCGCTCGACCACCGACAAGTCCTTGTTGACCCGCTCGACCGCGGCGAGCAGCGCGGCGCGATAGTCGAGATCGTCTGCAAGCGCCTTCGAATTGCACGCGGCCCCGGTCCTGGCGCACCATTCCTGGGTCCATTCGGGATCGGGCACCAGTACCGCGACCATATAGGGCCGCCGGTCGCCGGCGATCATCGCCTGACCGATCTCGGGCTGCAGCGTCAACATGCCCTCGACCTTTTGCGGCGACACATTGTCACCCTTGTCGTTGATGATCAGGTCCTTCTTGCGGTCGGTGATCTTGATCCGGCCCTTGTCGTCGATCATCCCGATGTCGCCGGTATGCAGCCAGCCGTCCTTGAGCACGCGCGCGGTTTCTTCGGGATTGCGCCAATAACCGTGCATGACCAGTTCGCCGCGGACCAGGATCTCGCCATCCTCGGCGATCCGGACCTCGACCCCGTCGAGCGGCGGGCCGACCGTGTCCATCTTGAGGCCGGCGCGCGGGCGGTTGCACGAAATGACCGGCGCCGCCTCGGTCTGGCCATAGCCTTGCAGGAAGGTCAGGCCGAGCGATTGGAAGAAGATGCCGATTTCGGGATTGAGCGGCGCGCCGCCCGATACCATCGCCTTGATCCGCCCGCCAAAGCGCTTGGCGATCTTGGGCATCAATAGCGATTTCACGATCAGGTTCATCGGCTGGTCGTAGAACGGCACGCCGCCCGCGGCCTTCTTGCCGCCGATCGAGACCGCGCGGCTGAGCAGGTAATTGGACACGGCGCCCTGTTTCTCGACCGCCTTGGAGATGCGCGTCCGCAGCACCTCGAACAGGCGCGGCACCACAACCATGATCGTCGGACGAACTTCCTCGATATTGCTGGCGAGCTTGTCCAACCCTTCCGCATAGTAAATCTGCGCGCCGAGCCCGATCGGGAAATGCTGGCCGCCGGTATGCTCATAGGCATGGGAAAGGGGGAGGAAGGAGAGGAACACTTCGTCCTCCCAGCCGAAATCCTCGGCGATCAGCGTGCAGCACGCCTCGACATTGTGCAGGATCGCGCCGTGATGCTGCCGCACGCCGCGCGGCGCGCCGCCGGTGCCTGAGGTGTAGATGATGCAGGCGAGATCATCGCGGTTCGCGGTGATCGGCAAGTCGTCGAGTTGCGCCGGATGGTCGGCGATCAGCTTCGACCAATTATGATAGACCAGATCGGTCTGGCCGATGCGCAACTCCTCCAGCCCGATGACGATCTTGGCCTCGCTGGCGCGGGCGGCGGCGGGGAGCAGCGGGCGGGCGAGCTTGGCGGTCGAGACGATGATCGCACGCGCGCCCGAATTCTCGATGATATGGCTGTGGTCGCGTTCGGTATTGGTGATGTAGGTCGGCACCGTCACGCAGCCGGCGGCCATGATCGCCAGATCGCTGATACACCATTCGGGACGGTTCTCGCTGACCAGCATGACGCGGTCGCCGGGCTGCAGCCCGATCGCCTTCAGCGCTGTTGCCAGGCTGGCGACTTGCCGCGCCGTCTCCACCCAGCTGAGCGGGGTCCAGGAGTCGCCTTGCTTGTGCCACAGAAACGGCTGGTCGCCCCCGGCCCGGGCGCGGGTAAAGAACATCGCGACCAGGTTGGGGAATTTCTCGATCTGCCGCATCCGGTCTCTCCCTTACGACGCGCCGCTTTCGGCTGCGCCATTTAGGCCGACGTTATTCGGATGGGCGGTTGGGCGCCATCCCCATCCGCCTGATCACGGTGACCTTGCCGTCCTGTCCCATCGCGACACCTTCGCTGCGCGGATCGGCGGCACCGACCCATTTGCCGCCGACGCGCTCGATCGCATTGGCCTTGAGCCCGAGCGGAGAGACCATGATCTTCTCGCCCAGCGCGCGCAGTTGCGGCGCCATCGCCTCGGCCTGCGTGCCCGATTCGGCGACCGCCGTCTGGCCGGGTGCATAGACAAGCCCGAGGCCGATCGCGTCCTGCGCGCTCATCTTCCAGTCGACCACCGCGACGATCGCCTTCGCCACCTGGGCGATGATCGTCGATCCGCCGGCGGCGCCGATCGCCAGCCGAACCTTGCCGTCGGGGCCATAGACGATGGTCGGCGCCATCGAGCTGCGCGGGCGCTTGCCGGGGCCGACGCGGTTGGCGACGAGATAACCGTCCTTGTCGGGGACGATGTCGAAATCGGTCAGCTCGTTGTTGAGCATGATGCCGTCGACCGACAGCCCCGATCCCCACGGCCCCTCGATCGTCGTGGTGACTTCGACGACGTTGCCGGCCTTGTCGGTGACGACGAGGTCGGTGGTGCCGGGAGTCTCGCTCGGCGGCACTCGCTTGCGCGGCGGGGCGCCTGGTGGAGTGCCCGGTGCAACGTCGGCGATCGACTTGTCGGGAGAGATCAATGCCGAGCGCGAGGTGATGTAATTGCGGCTCAGCAGGCCGGCGAGCGGCACGCTGACGAAATCGGGATCGCCGACATACATGTCGCGGTCGGCGTAAGCGAGGCGCGAGCTTTCGGCGAACAGATGCCAGGCGACCGGCGAATCCTTGCCCAGCTTCGCCATGTCGAAGCGCTCGAGCTGCTTCAGGATCATCAGCACGGTGAACCCGCCCGACGACGGCGGGCCCATGCCGCAGATGCGGTAGACGCGATAGGTGCCGCACAACGGGGCGCGCGGCTTGGCGCGATAGCTGCCGATGTCGCTGACGGTCATCTTGGACGGATTGCGCTGGGCGTTATTGACCGTCGCGACCAGCCGTTGGGCGGTGCCGCCGGTATAGAAGGCGCTAGGCCCGAGGCGAGCGACGCGATCGAACAACTCGGCCTGTTTGGGGTTCTTGATGACCGTGCCCGCCGGCCACGGCTTGCCCGACGCATCCATGAAGATCGCGCGCGCGTTCGAATCCATGTGCGCGGCATATTGGGTCAGCGCGTTGGCGAGCCGCGGCGACGCCTGAAAGCCATCGCGCGCCAGTCGTATCGCTGGCTGGAACAGCCGCGCCCAGGGCAGCTTGCCCGATTGCGCATGCGCCAGTGCCATCACGCGAAGCTGGCCGGGCACGCCGACGCTGCGCCCGCCGGGGACTGCCGCGAAGTGAGACAGCGGCTTGCCGTTGGCGTCGAAGAACCACTTGCTGTCGGCGGCCATTGGCGCCGCCTCCCGCCCGTCGATCGTGTTGATCTTGCCGTTCGCCGCGTCATGGCGAACGAAGAACGTGCCGCCGCCCATCCCGGAGCTTTGCGGCTCGACGACGTTGAGCGCGAGCATGGTTGCGATCGCCGCGTCCGTCGCGCTGCCGCCAGCGTTGAGGATTTCGACTCCGGCTGCCGCAGCGCGTGGATCGGCAGCGCTGACCATGCCGGTCGCGGCGGGCTGGGCGACCTTGGCGACCCGCGCGGGCTGTCGGGCGGATCCCGATGCCGCCATGGTGGAGAGGACAATGGCGGCAGCGACGATCAGCTTCTTCATGGCGGGAGACCCTAACGGCATGGGAATGGGAGACAAGGCGTTGCGGTGGCGCGACCTATAGACGTCGGTTACGGCGCAGCGCGAAGATCAGCCCCAAGATGACTGCGATCGGCGCGAGCAGGATGACCGTGAAGATGAGCGCGAAGATGAGGAGGTGGATGATCGACAAGGTTGCCATGTGTTTCTCCGTTGTTGGCCGACGCCGTCAACTCGCTCCGATGGCTTCTGCGATCTGCACGAACCCATCGCGTCGCATCAGGGTGTCGAGATCCCGTACGATGCGTCTCGGCAGCGCCGGCCCGCCAAAGACGAGGCCGGTATAGAGCTGCACCAAGCTCGCCCCGGCGCGGATGCGCGCATAGGCTTCGGCGCCGCTGTCGATCCCGCCGACCGCGACGAGCGGCAGCGCGCCGCCGGTCGCCGCCCTAAAATCGCGCAGTCGTTGCGCGGCGAGCGTCGCGAGCGGCGCGCCCGAGAGCCCACCGCTTTCGTCCGCGGTGGGGGAGGACAATAAGGGGCGGCTGACGGTGGTGTTGCCGACGATCAGCGCGTCGATTCCGGCATGGATCGCGGCGCGGGCGATTTCGTCGATTTGCGCAGGTTCCTGATCGGGCGCGACCTTGAGGAACAGTGGCGTCGTCCCGCGCGCCGCGGCGGCGCGGGCAAGCAAGTCGGTCAGCGCGGGGCCGTGCTGCAGGTCGCGCAGGCCCGGCGTGTTGGGCGAGCTGATATTGATCGTGACATAATCGGCGATGGGCGCGGCGGCCGCCACCCCGTTCTCGTAATCGGCGATGCGATCGGCGGCGTCCTTGTTGGCGCCGACATTGATGCCGAGCATGCCGGTGCGCCTCGCGGATCGTGCACGCGGCAGCGCGGCGGCCAACCCGCCATTATTGAACCCCATTCGGTTGATCACCGCCCGATCAGGAACGAGACGAAACAGCCGCGGTTTGGGATTGCCCGCTTGCGGCAGCGGCGTCAGCGTACCAATCTCGACTGCGCCGAAGCCGAGGCCGAAAAAACCGGCGATCGCTCGCCCGTCCTTGTCGGCGCCGGCGGCTAGACCGAGCGGATTAGGAAAGGTCAGCCCAGCCACGGTGACCGGCAACGACGGCGGCCGCGCGGCGAGCGGTGTTCCGACCACTCCCCAAGCCGCGAGCATATCGATGGTCAGGCCATGCGCGCGTTCGGCATCGATCGCGAACAGCAATGGGCGAGCAAGAAAGGCCATGAGCGCGGCCATGGCAGGACACGCTGCGAGGGTCAAAGCCCCTTACGTTACGGAAACGGTCTAAATTCACCACACGGCGAATCCATCCAATACGACTCGGGAACGAAGGGCCTAGGACAAGCATGCGACCCGAAGGGCCCCTGGGAGGGGGTTCTTTCCCTTGACGGCCCGGTTTTCGAAAGAAAATCGGGCCGCTTTCTTATGTTAAGCCAAACCGACGATATACTCATTTTGGGTGGCGATTCCGTCCGGAATGATATAAAAACCGGGCTACGAAAGAAAAACACAGGGGCGCAACTTTCGTGTCGGATATCCAACTCGATTATCGGGTTCCTTCACCCGACCTCGCGGATCATGTAACATTATTCTATAATTTTCGCGCCGACATGCCGTGGTTCGAAGATATGGAGCGGGCTGACTATGCCCAATTCCGCTTTCGCCTGAGCCCTGGCTTCGCGTGTTATTATTTCCCGAGCGGGGAGAAATATGCCCATCCGATCCATGTCGTCGGCCCCACCAGCGGCGCGACCAAGTGCCGCGTAGAAGGGCCGGTGCGGCTATTCGGGTTCGGCATCACGCCGGCTGGGTGGGCTGCGATGCTCGGCGGCGACGCGTCGGACATGCTCGACGATGCAATGGAAGTCGGGCCAAACCTGCGCCCGCGTGCCGAAGCCGCGTTTCGGGCGATCGCGAATACCGAGAATATGGACGAACGCGTGCTGATCGCGGAGGCGCTGGTCCGCGAACTCACGTGCAGGGCGACACGGGAATCGGTCAGTTTCGCGCATCAGGTGGACGCATGGCTGGAAGGCAACACGTCCCCCGACATCGATGACCTGATCGCGGTCACCGGGCTGTCGCGCCGGCAGGTCGAACGCAAGTGCAATACACTTTACGGCGCGCCGCCGAAGTTGCTGGCGCGCAAATATCGTGCGCTACGCGCGGCGGTCGCAATGTGCCGCGGCGACATCAGCTTCGATGACGCGGTCGGCCGCGGTTTCTACGACCAGTCGCACTTGATCCGTGAAGTGAAGCAATTCACTGGCCTGACGCCGAAGCAAATCCGCGATCGCCCGACCGCGCTGGCGGAGATCACGGTGCAGCAGCGGCTGGCGATGTCGGGGCTGGTGAGGCCGCTGATCACGAGTACATAATCTCCCTCTCCCATCGGGAGTGGGAAGGGTGAGGGCAGGTAATGGACCTCCCAAACCTGCCCTCACCCTTCCGCGGCTTCGCCGCTCCCTCCCTCTCCCGACGGGAGAGGGATTTAGGGAATTTAGCAGGTTGACGCAGCCCCCTCTCACGCCCACATGGCAATCGGATCGATTTGGTCTGATTTGAGAGTCGTTCGCAACAATGCGTCTTTCCAGCCTGGCCGATTATGCCGTGGTGATGATGTCCGCCGCTGCGCGCCATTGCGGCGGGGTGGGGCGTCTCAACGCGACCTGCTTGGCCGAAGAAACTGGCTTGCCGCTGCCGACCGTACAGAAATTGGTGAGCAAGCTGTCGTCTGCCGGGCTTATCGAGAGCCAGCGTGGCACTGGCGGCGGGTTTCGCCTGTCGCGCCCGCCCGCGGCGATCAGTCTGGCGGACATCGTTGAGGCGATCGAGGGGCCGATCGCGATGACCGCGTGCGTCGAGCATGGCGCGCACGATTGCTGTGTCGAGGAAAGCTGCCGCGTGAAGCCGCACTGGAATGCCGTCAACGGCGCCGTCCGCGATGTGCTGGCTGGCGTTAGCCTCGCGAGCTTGTCCGCTGCTCCTGCGCTGGAGGTTCAGGCCTGATGCAGCGCGCAGCGCAAACACTCTTCCTTCGTGTCTTCGTGTCTTCGTGCGAGTCTATTTTTCTCGCACAAAGGCACAAAGGCACAAAGATTCTTGATGGCCGCTGCGCGGCCGGGGATTTGTAATGGCGACGAAGAACGCAGAGGCATTGGCCGCCGCGAACAAGAAATATGAATGGGGCTTTGCCTCGGACGTCGAGCAAGAGTTCGCGCCCAAGGGGCTGTCCGAGGACACCGTCCGCTACATCTCCGCCAAGAAGAACGAGCCCGAATGGATGCTCGACTGGCGGCTGAAGGCGTTTCGCCTGTGGCAGACGATGGAAGCGCCCGATTGGGCCAAGCTCGACATCGCGCCGATCGATTACCAGGACGCCTATTATTACGCCGAGCCCAAGGCGAAGAAGACGATCGCGAGTCTCGACGATCTCGATCCCGAGATTCGACGGACCTACGAAAAGCTCGGCATCCCGATCGAGGAGCAGAAAGTGCTCGCCGGGGTGGAAGGCGCGCGCAAGATCGCGGTCGACGCGGTGTTCGACAGCGTCTCGGTCGCGACCACGTTCCGCGCGGAGCTGAAGGCCGCTGGCGTCATCTTCCTGTCGATCAGCGAGGCGATCCGAGAATATCCCGAGTTGGTGAAGAAGTGGCTGGGCAAGGTAGTGCCCCAGCACGACAATTATTTCGCGACGCTCAATAGCGCGGTCTTTTCCGACGGCACCTTCGTCTACGTGCCTGAGGGCGTGCGCTGCCCGATGGAGCTGTCGACCTATTTCCGCATCAATGCCGAGAATACCGGCCAGTTCGAACGTACGCTGATCGTCGCCGACAAGGGTGCCTATGTCTCGTACCTCGAGGGCTGCACCGCACCGATGCGCGACGAGAACCAGCTCCATGCCGCGGTGGTCGAACTAGTCGCGCTCGACGATGCCGAGATCAAATATTCGACGGTCCAGAACTGGTATCCGGGCGACGAGAATGGCCTTGGCGGGATCTATAATTTCGTCACCAAGCGTGCGCTCTGCCAGGGCAAGAACAGCAAGGTGTCGTGGACCCAGGTCGAGACCGGATCGGCGATCACTTGGAAATATCCCAGTTGCGTGCTGGCGGGCGAGAATTCGGTCGGCGAATTCTATTCGGTCGCGGTGACCAACAACCGCCAGCAGGCCGACACCGGCACCAAGATGATCCACCTCGGCAAGGGCTCGCGTTCGACGATCGTGTCGAAGGGGATTTCGGCAGGGCGGTCGAATAATACCTATCGTGGGCTGGTGCGCGTCGCGCCGACCGCGGAAGGCGTGCGCAACTTCACCCAGTGCGACAGCCTGCTCCTCGGCTCCGAATGCGGCGCGCATACCGTGCCGTATATCGAGGTGCGCAATCCCTCGGCGCAGATCGAGCATGAGGCGACGACCTCGAAGATCAGCGAGGACCAATTGTTCTACGCGATGCAGCGCGGCCTCGATCAGGAAGCCGCGGTCGCGCTGATCGTCAACGGCTTCGCGCGCGAGGTGCTGCAGCAATTGCCGATGGAATTCGCGGTCGAGGCGCAGAAGTTGCTGGGGATTTCGTTGGAGGGGTCGGTCGGATGATCCTCACCCCCATCCGTCATGCCGGCCTTGTGCCGGCATCCACGGAGCCGCATGCGCTGGGGTTTGAGGCCCGGTGGACCCCGGCACAAGGCCGGGGTGACGGCGTATTGCGGGCATCCGAGGTGCAGAAGGCGCTGCGGATCTCGTTTGAGGGGGGCGTGGGATGATGTCCACGCCCGTTTCGCTCCTTGTTCTGTTGGCTGTCTCGATCCTCTTCTGGCTCGAATTGCGGACCCTAATTCGTGAACGAAAGAGCGGAGTGCCCTATTTATTTTGGTGGCCCCATCCGGCGTATCGGAACCGCCCGATGAACAGGGGCTCGGCCTTCCTTTTATTTTCGTCTGCGGGCCACGTCTTTGGCGTTTTCGTTCTTGGTCTAATGGTATTCGTGACTGTTCTTTTTCTCTTGGAGTCGCTCGGTGTTATCTATCAATAACCTCCATACCGAAATCGACGGCAAGCCGATCCTCAAGGGCCTTTCGCTTAGCGTGAACGCGGGCGAAGTGCATGCGATCATGGGGCCCAACGGCGCGGGCAAGTCGACGCTTGGCTATGTGCTCGGCGGGCGACCCGGTTATGAGGTGACTGAGGGATCGGTCAGCTTCGACGGCGCGGACTTGCTCGAGATGGCGCCGCACGAGCGTGCTGCCGCCGGACTGTTCCTCGGCTTCCAATATCCGGTCGAGATTCCCGGCGTATCAAACGTCCAGTTCCTGCGCGAGGCGCTCAACAGCCAGCGCCGCGCGCGTGGTGAGGGGCCGTTGTCGGGCGGCGATTTCCTCAAGCTGGCGCGCGCCGAGGCGGCGGCGCTGTCGATGGATGCCGAGATGCTCAAGCGCCCGGTCAATGTCGGCTTCTCCGGCGGCGAGAAGAAGCGCAACGAGATGGTGCAGATGGGGATCATCGCGCCCAGGCTGGCGATCCTCGACGAAACCGATAGCGGGCTCGACATCGACGCGCTGCGCGTGGTCGGCGACGGCATCAACCGCATCATGCGCGCGCCCGACAAGGCGGTGGTGCTGATCACTCATTATCAGCGGCTGCTCGATTACGTGAAGCCCGACTTCGTCCATGTGCTCGAAGCCGGCAGGATTACGCGGACGGGTGGCGCCGAGCTGGCGATCGAGCTCGAGCGCGAAGGTTATGGAGCGGTGGCGGCGTGACGACTTTGTCCACCAAACCTTCTCCCCTTGTGGGAGAAGGATACCGCAGCTTGGCRGCTATGCTGCCTAGCGRAGGTTGGATGAGGGGTACGCGGCGCTCCGCGCCGCGGGGGGGGGGGGGGGGGGGAATCCGCCCGAGACGATCCGTGTCGCCGCGGGCGAAGAGATCGCGCGCGTCGTGGTGCAGGATTCGCCGCCCGGATCGGTGGCGATCAAGGAGATCGCGATCGTGCTCGAAAAGGGCGCGCGGGCGACCTTCCACGTGCTCAATATCGGCGGCAAGCTCGGGCGCGTATCGATCGACGTGACCTTGCACGACGGCGCACATTTCGAGCTCGGTGCGGCGATGCTCGGCGGTGGTGAGCAGACGCTGGAGATCGTCACCACACTCAACCATATCGAGCCCAACGCGACCTCGAACCAGGTCGTGCGCTCGGTACTCGGCGGCAAGGCGACCGGCAGCTATCTCGGCAAGGTCGCGGTCGCCCGCGATGCGCAGAAGACCGATGCCAGTCAGTCGGTGAAGGCGATGCTGCTCGCGCGGACCGCGACCGCCAACGCCAAGCCCGAGCTGGAGATTTTCGCCGACGACGTGAAGTGCGCGCATGGCGCGACGGTAGGCGAGTTGGACGGACAAGCGCTGTTCTATCTCGAAAGCCGCGGGATCGCGCCGGCCGATGCGAAGAAGCTGTTGTTGAGGGCATTCGTCGGCAGCGTGTTCGACGATATCGCCGACGAAGGCGAACGGATGCGGGTCGAAGCGGCGGCCCAGGCAGCGTTGGAGCGGATGCTCGATAGCTCCCTCTCCCAGCGGGAGAGGGAAGGGGCCCGCTCGGCGCAGCCGAGTGGGAAGGGTGAGGGCAGGTGATGGACGCTCAGGCCTGCCCTCACCCTTCCGCGCCTTCGGCGCTCCCTCCCTCTCCCGACGGGAGAGGGAATCTAGCGCCCCTCGACGTCGTCGCGGACTTCCCTGCCATTCCGGCCGGCTGGCATTATCTCGACAGCGCGGTCTCGGCGCAGAAGCCGAGCGTGGTGATCGACGCGATCGAGCGCGGCTATGCCCAGGATTACGCCGCAGTGCATCGCGGCGTGTACCAGCGCTCGGCCGACATGACGCTCGCCTATGAAGCGGCGCGCAAGCGGGTCGCGGAGTTCATCAACGGCAAGCCCGAGGAAATCGTCTTCGTCCGCGGCGCGACCGAGGCGATCAATCTGGTTGCGCACAGTTGGGCAGGCGAGCAGCTCAAGGCGGGCGACCGCATCCTGCTATCCACGCTCGAACACCATTCGAATATCGTGCCGTGGCAGCTGGTCGCCGAGCGGATCGGGGTCGAGATCGACGCCGTGCCGCTGACCGCCGACGGCCGAATCGATCTCGAGGCGATGGCGGCGATGATCACGCCGGCGCACAAGCTGGTCGCGCTCGGGCATGTCTCGAACGTGCTGGGATCGGTGCTCGATGCCAAGCGCGCGACCGAGATTGCGCATTCGGTGGGCGCCAAGATTCTGCTCGACGGCTGCCAGGCGGTGCCGCGCATGCCGGTCGATGTCGCCGAGATCGGCTGCGATTTCTACGTCTTCTCCGGCCACAAGCTCTACGGCCCGACCGGGATCGGCGTATTGTGGGGTCGGTACGATCTGCTCGACGCGATGCCGCCATATCAGGGTGGCGGGTCGATGATCGATCGCGTCACCTTCGCCAAGACGACCTACGCCCCCGCACCAGGGCGGTTCGAGGCGGGGACGCCGCATATCGTAGGCGTGATCGGGCTGCATGCGGCGATCGATTATGTCGAGAGCATTGGTTTGGAGCGCATCCACGCGCACGAAACGGCGCTGGTCGCGGCGGCGCGCGAGCGGTTGTCGCGGATCAATTCGGTGCGGCTGTTCGGTCCCGAAGACGCCGCCGGTATCGTCAGTTTCGCGGTGGAGGGGGTGCATCCGCACGATGTCGCCACCATCTTGGATGAGAGCAAGGTCGCGATCCGTGCCGGGCATCATTGCGCGCAGCCGTTGATGGAGGCGCTGGGCGTGCCGGCGACGGCGCGGGCGAGCTTCGGCGTCTATTCGTCGCTGGCCGATGTAGAGGCGCTTGGTGAAGCGGTCGAACGTGTGACGCGGATTTTTGGGTAGGAATCTTCGGATGAACGAAGAACGGAAGATCGAAGTGGACGAAGTGACATCGGTGGAAGCGCCGCCCAAGGCGCGCGTCGAGGCGCCGGCCGAGACGTTCGAGCGCAAGCGCGATTATCTCGCCGGATTCCTGTCGCAGAAGCCCGAGCCGCTGTCGGGCGGCGAGCCGGGTGGTGCGCTGTACGAAGCGGTGGTCGACGCGCTCAAGGAGATTTACGACCCCGAAATCCCGGTCAACATCTACGACCTCGGGCTGATCTATAATGTCGAAGTGACCAACGAGGGTCATGCCGCGGTCACCATGACCTTGACCACGCCGCATTGTCCGGTCGCTGAATCGATGCCGGCCGAGGTCGAATTGCGCGTCGGCAGCGTGCCGGGAGTCGCCGTCGCGGACGTCAATCTGGTCTGGGACCCGCCCTGGGACCCGCAGAAGATGTCCGACGACGCGAAATTGGAATTGGGAATGCTGTAATTATTCCCCTCCCGCTCGCGGGAGGGGCTAGGGGAGGGCATGTTGTCCTAGAGTGGTGACAAGCCCTCCCCCGACCCCTCCCGTGAACGGGAGGGGAGATGAGGAGTGAAGACGTGGCAACGACCCTGAGGCAGCGCCCCGCTGCCGTGATACTGACCGAACGCGCCGAGGCGCGGGTGGCGGAATTGATGTCGAAGGCGCCGGAGGGCGCGATCGGCGTGAAGCTGTCGACGCCGAAGCGTGGCTGTTCGGGGCTGGCTTATTCGGTCGACTACGTCACCACCGCCAACCCGATGGACGAGCGGATCGAAACGCCTGGCGGCACTTTCTTCGTCGATGGGGCGTCGGTGCTCTATCTGATCGGCTCGACGATGGACTGGGTCGAGGACGATTTCGCCGCCGGCTTCGTGTTCGAGAACCCCAACGCCAAGGGCGCGTGCGGGTGTGGGGAGAGCTTTACGGTTTAGTCGACCTCGAAGCCGGTTTCCTGGCTGTGGTTTAGGTTGTCTGACCAATCGGTCGCGCACCACCTCTTGGCATCCTCCGGACGTCCCGTGGCTAGGTGACGAAATTTGCCGGTTCCTCGAATCCAATTGGTTCCCGGCACAATCTTCTGATCAATAATGCTCACGGCTCTGGCCTCGAAAGCGCAACTTAGCTCGCGGCCTAATAGGCCGTTCGGCTGGCATGAAACGTTGCGAAGAACGGGCGTTACGGTTGGCGCATAGCTTCGTGAGATTTTGCCTTCGGCCACGCGACAATCGGTCAGCGCATACTGGTTTGGGATGTCGGCGGGATTGCCAGTCGGCACGGAACATGCCGCTGTAGAGCATAGAAAAAGGACGGCTAACCCTCTCATCATGCTCAACGAGTGCGCAACAACAACGCCGTCCGCAAACACTCGCACACTATTTCGTCGCGCTGGTTGTGCATGCGGTGTTTCCACGTCACCAGACCGGCATTGGGCCGCGATTTGCTCTCGCGCAATTCGGTCACTTCACTCGTCGCGTGGAGCGTATCGCCGATGAACACCGGTTTGGGCATCACCAATTTGTCATAGCCCAGATTCGCGACCAGCGTGCCCATCGTCGTCTCGGCAACGGTGATCCCGACCATCAGGCTGAACGTGAAAGTGCCGTTGACCAGGATGCGGCCGAACTCGCTCGCCTTGGCCGCCTCGGCGTCGAGATGGAGCGGTTGCGGATTGTGGGTCATGGTCGACCACATCAGATTGTCGGTCTCGGTCACCGTGCGACGGAGCGGATGCTCGATCGTCTCGCCGATTTGCCATTCGTCGAAATATTTGCCCGGCATCAGTCGCCTTTCGTCAGCATAAGCTTGAACCCGCTATGGCTCTTTTCCCAGCCGAGCCGTTCGTAGAAACGATGCGCGGCAACGCGCTCGTTGTTCGACGTCAATTGCGCCATGAAGCAGCCGCGCTCGCGGAAGCGCTCGACCGCCCAGGTGATCATCGTCGCGCCGAGGCCTAGCGAGCGCTTGTCTTTAGCGATCCGCACCGCTTCGATCTGGCCGCGCCAGGCGCCGCGATTGATCAGGCCGGGAAGCCAGCTCAGCTGCATCGTGCCGACGATCGCGCCGTTTAATTCGGCGACGATCAGGCGCTGGTTGGGATCGCGATCGATCGCCTCGAACGCGGCGAGATAGGCAGGATCGAGCGGCTCGGACGGGTCGTCGGCGCGGCCGCCAATCTGCTCCTCGGCGAGCATCGCGACGATCGTCGGCAGATCGGCAGGGGTCGCATCGCGAAACATCATGACGATCAGGCGTTACGCCATTCCAATCGGCCGAGGCAGGGTGAAAATGCTGTCCGGACGTTATGCTGCGCAGCATAGGCAAATGGTGGACGTTCGTCCGTTCGCTCGGCTAGAAAAGGATCGTTGTTCGATCCCAAGGACTTGAGGAGCGTATGAGCGCGGATATCGACAGCCCTTATCCGGTCAGCGACGATCAAGTCGCACGGTTCGCCCGCGACGGCTTCATCCGGCTGAAGAACGTGTTCGATGCCGAGACGCTCGATCATTATGGCCGTGCGATCACCGAGCAGACCATCGCGCTCAGCACCCAGACGCTGCCGCTCGAAGAACGCTCGACCTATGACAAGGCGTTCCTCCAGGTGATGAACCTGTGGGAGCAAGGCGGGCTGCCGCGCGAGTTCGTATTCGGGCGGAAGCTCGCGGGTATTGCTGCGGCATTGCTGCAGGTCGACGGGGTGCGGCTCTATCACGACCAGTCGCTCTACAAGGAACCCGGCGGCGGCATCACGCCGGCGCATGCCGATCAATATTATTGGCCGGTCGCGAGCGATCGCACGATCACTGCCTGGGTGCCGTTGCAAGCGGTGCCGCAGGATATGGGGCCATTAGCCTTCTTTTCGGGCAGCCAACATGTCGAGTTCGGCCGCGACCTCGGCATTTCGGACGAGAGCGAGGCTCGGATCACCGCCGACATGGAGCATCACGGCTTCCCGATTGTCGACGGGCCGTTCGAGCTGGGCGAGGTCAGCTTCCACCTCGGCTGGACCTTCCACCGTGCCGGGCCGAACCGGTCGCACGATCCGCGTTCGGTGATGACGGTGATCTACATGGACCGCGATATGGTGCTGAAGGCGCCGGAGAATAGCCAGCAACAGAATGACTGGGACCGCTGGTGTCCCGGCGCGACCGTGGGGCAAGTGATCGACACGCCGCTCAACCCCGTCCTGTTCGAGGCGTGATCCGCGCGATCGGCCTGGCGCTGGCGGCACTGTTGCTCGCGGCGCCGACCGGGGCCGCAACGCCGGAAAAGACGACCTCGGCGGCGATGCAGGACGAGGCGATCTATCACATCTTCTTTCGCAGCTTTCGCGATTCTAACGGCGACCGGATCGGTGACCTCAAGGGCCTGACCGCGGGGCTCGGCGATATCAAGGCGCTGGGTGTCACCTCGTTGCTGCTGACGCCGATCCAGCCATCGCCTTTCTACCACAATTACTTCGCGACCGATTTCGAGGGGATCGACCCGGCCTATGGCACGATGGCCGACTATTTCGCCTTCATCCGTGCCGCACATGCGCTCGGGTTGCGCGTCTATCTCGACGAAGAATTCCAGTATGTCGCGGAAGGACATCCCTGGCTCACGTCGTCGCGCGGCCATCCGGGAGCGAAGTTCGGTCCCTACATTCTCTACAACCGGCCGAAGATCAACGAAGAGCCCGAACCGTTCCTCGGCGTGCCCGCCTGGCCCGGCTATGATGGACGCTGGACAGGCATCTCGATGGTCAATCTGAAGTCGCCGGCGGTGCGCGGCTATTTCACGCGCCTGCTGGTCCACTGGATCGATCCGCATGGCGACGGCTCGCTGCGCGATGGCGTCGACGGTTTCCGCATCGACCATATGATGGACGATCTCGACAACAAGCACCGCCTGACCAATTTGTTCGCCGATTTCTGGGCGCCGATCTTCGCCGCAATCCGCGCGCGCAATCCGTCGGCGCGGATCATCGCCGAGCAGTCCGATTGGGGCACGGGCGATGGCTGGCTGACCAAAGGTGGCACCGACATGGTGTTCGCCTTCCCGCTGCGCTTCGCGCTCGAGAAGATGGACAAGGCGGCGATCGTCAAGGCGCTGCGCGAGAGCGGCGAAGCACCCGCGGGCAAGAGCCGCATCCTGTTCCTCGAGAATCACGATATGGACCGCTTCATCTCGGTGGTCGGCGGCGATCAGCGCAAGGCGCGGATCGGCGCCGCACTGACCCTGCTGATGCGCGGTACGCCGTCCATCTATTACGGCCAGGAACTGGGCATGCGCGGCCGGATCGATGCCAAGGTCAAGAGCGACGGCGCGCATATCGGCTTGCGCGAGGCCTATCGCTGGAGCGCCGATCTCGACGCGCCGGGGTCGGCGACCTGGTATCGCGGGGACGCCAGCGCTTGGGGTCACCGTTTCAACCGCAGCGATGACGGCGTGTCGCTTGCCGAAGAACGGGGCAAGCCGGACTCGCTTTACACCTTCTACCGTACGCTGCTGGTGTTGCGTGCGGGTCGGCCCGAATTGCGCCAGGGCGACCAGCAATTACTATGCGACGATGGTTCGACCGCGGTCTGCGTGCTGCGCAGCATGGGCGGCCATAAGGTGCTTGTCCTGGCCAATAGCGGTGCGGTGGCGGTACGTCCTGCCTTGCCAGCGATGGGGCATGGGTGGGTCGATTTGCTAGACGACAATCGCGGAGTGGATCCCGCGACCATCGAGCTGCCGCCTTATGGTTTGCGGGTGCTGGGCACGCATTGACCGAGCAAGCCGCTGCTTCGTTTCAATGGAAATCGCGCGATTTGGGCAGGATGCGGACGTTGCGTGGATGGCGGCCATGCGCGTCGGCGGTGTAGCGCGGGTCGGGGGACAGTTCGAAGTCCACACGCGCGGTCGGCGGCGGCGCGACATGATCTTCCGACAATCGATCGAGGTCGGCGGTACGGTCGATCACGCGTGCGCCGATCAAATGGACGACGCTGCCCTCGCTTGGCGCGCTGCGCTGGACCTCGCCCTCAATCGTCATCAGCCGCGATCCCATCACCTGCAACCGCTGGGTCTCGAACACGCGCGCCCATAACAGAGCATTGGTGATGCCGGTCTCGTCCTCCAGCGTGATGAAGATGGCATTGCCGGTCCCCGGGCGCTGGCGGACCAGCACGACGCCGGCGACGGTGGCGCGCGATCCGTTGCGCGCCTTGCTCACTTCCGCGCAACTCAGCACACCTTCCACGCGGAACATCGGCCGCAGGAACTGCATCGGATGGCCCTTGAGCGACAATCGGGTGAGTTCGTAATCGGCGACGACTTCCTCGCTGAGCGGCATGGCCGGCAGCGCGGCGTCTTCTTCCTGGCTAAGTTCGCGCGCGCTGGCCGCGGCGAATAGCGGCAGTTCGTCCGACGGGGTGCGGCGCACTTCCCACAAGGCGTCGCGCCGACCCTGGCCGATCGATCCCCAGGCATCGGCGTCGGCCAATAGCCGCAAGGCGCGCGAAGGCAGGTGCGCGCGACGGGCGAGTTCCTCGATCGACGTGAAGGGTGCCGCGGCACGCGCCTCGACCAGCCGTTCGGCCCATTCCTCGCGGAAACCGTCGACCTGGCGGAACCCCAATCGCAACGCGAGATAGTGCCCGTCGCGCTCCAGGCTGTTGTCCCAGCCGCTGGCATTGATGTCGATCGGCCGCACCGCGACACCATGCTTTTCCTGCACGTCGCGGACGATCTGTGCCGGTGCGTAGAAACCCATCGGCTGCGAGTTGAGCAGCGCGCAGGCGAACACTGCGGGGTGGAAGCATTTGAGCCAGGCCGAAACATAGACCAGGCGCGCGAACGCCAGCGCATGGCTTTCGGGGAAACCATAGCTGCCGAAGCCCTTGATCTGATCGTAGCAGCGCTGCGCGAAGTCGCGCTCATAGCCGCGCTTTACCATGCCCTCGACCATCTTGGTCTCGAAATGATGGATCGTGCCGACATTGCGGAACGTCGCCATTGCGCGGCGCAGGCGATTGGCGTCCTCGGGCGAGAATTTGGCGGCGACGATCGCCAGCTTCATCGCCTGTTCCTGGAACAAGGGCACGCCCATCGTCTTGCCGAGCACTTCCTCCAATTCATCGGGACGGCCGAAACGCGCCGCGGGGGCGGGGAAATCGACCTTCTCCTTCCCCGACCGGCGGCGAAGATAGGGGTGGACCATATTGCCCTGGATCGGTCCGGGCCGGACGATCGCGACCTGCACCACCAGATCGTAGAAGATGCGGGGTTTGAGACGCGGCAGCATGCTCATCTGCGCGCGGCTTTCGACCTGGAACAGGCCCAGGCTGTTGCCCTCGCACAGCATGTCATAGACTGCCGGCACCTCGCCCGGGATCGTATCGAGCGTGTGTCGCTCGCCGCCGGTCGCCTCGATCAGGTCGAACGCCTTCTTGATGCAGGTCAGCATGCCGAGCGCGAGCACGTCGACCTTCATCAATTGCAGCGCGTCGATATCGTCCTTGTCCCATTCGATGAAAGTGCGGTCCTCCATCGCCGCATTGTGGATCGGCACCGTCTCGTCGAGTCGGTCCTGGGTCAGCACGAAGCCGCCGACATGCTGCGACAGATGGCGGGGGAATTCGAGCAACTGGTCGACCAGCGACTTCAATCGCGCGATGTCGGGATTGGCCAGGTCGAACCCCGACTGCGACACCCGCTCTTCCTCGAAATGGCTCGAATAGCTTCCCCAGACAGTGCTCGCGAGGCGCGAGGTCACGTCCTCGGTCATGCCCAGCGCCTTGCCGACTTCGCGCACCGTGCTGCGCGATCGGTAATGGATCACCGTCGCGGCGATCGCGGCGCGGTGACGACCATAGCGGCGATAGACGTACTGCATCACTTCTTCGCGCCGCTCGTGCTCGAAATCGACGTCGATATCGGGAGGCTCGTCGCGCTCGGCCGAGACGAAGCGCGAGAACAACAGATCGTGCTGCATCGGATCGACCGAAGTCACGCCGAGCAGGAAGCACACCACCGAATTCGCCGCCGATCCGCGTCCCTGGCACAGGATTGGCGGGTCGCAGCTTTTGGCGAAATTCACGATGTCGTGGACGGTCAGGAAATAAGGCGCATAACCGCGCTCGCGGATCAGCGTGAATTCCTCGTAGAGCAACGCATAGAGCTTGTCGGGAACGCGATAATCATAGCGTTCGAGCGCAGTCTGCCAGACGAGATGTTCGAGCCACTTCTGCGGATCCCAGCCCGGCGGTACCGGCTCGCGCGGATATTCGTAGCTCAATTGGTCGAGCGTGAAGCCGATCCGCGAGAGCAGGATGTCGGTTGCCGCTACCGCTTCGGGATAGTCGCGAAACAGCCGCGCCATTTCCTCCGGCGGCTTGAGGTGGCGTTCGGCATTGGCTTCGAGCAGCTTGCCCGCGGCCTTCACATGCGTGCCTTTGCGGATGCAGGTGACGACATCGTGCAGCGGGCGTTGCTCGGAGGTGGCGTAGAGCGCGTCGTTGGTCGCGAGCAACGGGACGCGTGCGGCGCGGGCGATGGCGGCGAGCTTGGCGAGACGGCGCTTGTCGCGGCCGGCGCGAGGCATTGAGGCGCCTAGCCATAAGCGGTCCCCGACGACGCGTTTGAGACGGGAAAGCACCTCCTCCAGCGACCCGTCGTCACCCCGGCCTTGTGCCGGGGTCCACTCCACCACTTGTCCTAGGGTCTGCGGCTCCGTGGATGCCGGCACAAGGCCGGCATGACGGTTGGGGAAAGGGACGACGTTCGTAGCCTCGACTTCATCCTCATCACCCAGCCGCAGGAAACCGCGATCCTGATCCTGACTGATCTGCCGCTTCTCCGGCAGCGCCTCATTCTCCTCCACATCGAAGCTGCTCTCCGGCAGCACGATCAGCAACAAATCCTGATGATGCGCGATCAGGTCGCCGATCCCGATCAAACAGCCCCCCTTGGTCGCGCGGCGATTGCCGAGCGACAGCAACCGGGTCAGCCGGCCCCAGCCATATCGCGTCGCGGGATAGGCGACGATGTCGGGCGTGCCGTCGGCAAAGACCAGCCGCGCCCCGACGATCAGGCGAAAGTCGGGCGCGGGAAAGGGTAGATCGGGCGGATGAGGAAAGTCTTCCCACGGCCGGTCGGCCTCATGCCGCGCCTTGGCTTTGGCCCAGGCGGGGTTCCATTGCTCGCGCGCTTGCCTCAGCGCGACATGCGCGCGCACCACGCCGGCCACGGTGTTGCGGTCAGCGATACCGATGGCGCGCATGCCGAGCGCGATCGCCTCGCCGACCATGTCGCTCGGGTGCGAGGCACCGCGCAGGAACGAGAAGTTGGTCGCGGCGACGAGCTCGGCGAAGTGGACAGGCTCAGCCATACCGGTCCGCCGGTCTGGAATTTTGCTCGCACGAAGACACGAAGGCACGAAGAAGAAGGAATATGTTCGCGCAGAGGCGCAGAGGACGCAGAGATGACGGCCGAACAGGCTTTCGAGCCGCTACAGCGGCTCCTTCTAGGGTCGAATGCGACCGAGTCGAATCGTCACCCCGGCCTTGTGCCGGGGTCCACCGGGCGGCAAGCCCGGGAAAAGGAGCTCTCGATACTGCGCTGATCTGCACGGTGGATGCCGGGACAAGCCCGGCATGACGGTTAAACCTGATCGTGCTCCACTCTAGGGATGAGGGTCTCGCTGCTGCGAGACAGAAGTGGCAAAAACGTTCTGCGTCCTCTGCGCCTCTGCGCGAACCAAATCCCTCCGCGCCTCCGTGCCTCCGCGTGAACAAAATCATGCGAACAGCCCATGGATGTACCAACCCGGCTCGGCGACTTCGCCGTACAGGCCATGGCGGAAGATCCAGAAGCGGCGGCCGCGGCGGTCTTCGACGCGGTAATAATCGCGCGTCGGCGCCTGGCGGCTACCCCACCAGGGAGTCGCGATGCGCTCGGGTCCCTCGACCCGGGCGACGTCGTGCAGGACACGCCGCCAGCGGAATTGGCGCGGCGGGCCGTCGGGGACTTCGCTGGCTATCGAGTCGATCAATTGCGGTGGGTCGAACAAGTGGATTGGGCGCAACGGCGGCTCGCCGGTTTCGAGTTCGGGCCAGTCGCCCGGCGGAACCGGATCGGTGGCAGGCAGCATCAGTTCGGCCTGTTCGGGCAAATGGCGGTCGCGTGGCGCGAACCGGCGCACGCGTCCGCGCCCGACCCGGGTCGACAACCGGTCGATCAATTGCGCCAGCTCGGCTTCGCCGACCGCACCCCCTTCGAGCCGCAACTGTGCCGCATCGAGCCGCTCCGCCACCGGCACGTCGAGCCGGATCAGATCGAAACCGAAGCCGGGATCGATCGGATCGGCCAGCGTCTCGATCCGTTCGCGGAACAGCCGCAATACCGCGGCCACGTCGCGGGTCGGCCGGCCTGTCTCGACCGCTATCCGCTGCACCAGCCCGTCGGTGCGGAAGAAGCGCGCCTCGAACCGGCGTCCGCCTTCATGCGTCTGATCGAGCCGGGCAGCCGCATCGGCGATCAATTCCCCCAATACGGTCAACGCGAATTCGGTGCGCGCGACGGGTTCGGCAAAGCGCCGCTCGACGACCAAAGGCTGAGCGACGATGCGCGGGGTCAACGGGCTATCCGCTTCGCCGATGATCCGTCGGACCTGGGTTGCGGCATCGCTGCCGAACCGCGCGGCGATCGCCGACAAGGGACGCGCCACGACGTCGCCGACGGTCTTGAGCCCGGCGCGTTTCAAAGCGGTCGTCGCTTCGTCTTCGAGCCCGAGTGCTACGACGGGCAAGCGTCGGACCGCTTCATCCTCATTGGCGCCGACGCTGCGCCATCGCGCCATCGCGCGGGCGGCGTCGGGATTGGCGGCAAAGGCGTGTTGCGCGGTGACGCCCAACCGGTCGAGTCTTGCCAGCGCATCGGTGGCGAGCGCCGTTTCGCTGCCGATGAGATGGGCGCAACCAGTCACATCGAGCACCAGCCCATCGGGCGCGTCGAGCATCACCCAGGGCGTATAGCGGGCGCAGCCATCGGCGAGCCGCTCGAGCCACAAATGATCGTCGTGCGGGACATGGTCGAACGCTTCGAGTTCGGGCAGCCGCGCGCGGGCATCCGCCAGGGTCATGCCGCGCTCGATCCCTAGCCGCGCGGCTTCCTGATCGATCGCATATACGCGCAGCGCGCCCTTGACCTTCTCGGTCAGCGCATAAGGCGCACCGGCACGACCCGCGAACAGATGCGGGCGCGTGATGCGGATGCGCTCAGCCGGCAGCCAGGGGAAGAACAGCGCCAGATAGCGCCTGCCCATCAAGGGGCTGGAAGGCACGTCGTTCACGATTCCACTCCACGCGCCAGCGACGTCCGGCGGGGCCGGCGCGACGGCGCAACAATTCGAGGTCGAAGGCGGGCGGCCCCGGCGCATCGGCGGCAAGCGCGATCGAGGGAGCAGGGGAGACCCGCCAGCGGGTATCGGCGACGCTGGGGCTTTCGCGCGCCTCGCCGCGAAGCAGCAGGACAGTCACGCCCGATGCCTCCGCCGCCAGCATCAGCCGGCGCGTCGCGGTCAAATCGAGCGGTTTGGACTCGCCCCAGCTCTCGACCACCAAGGCGCCGAGCCCGGCACAGCGCGCGGCGTCGTTCGCGGCCTTGAGCAATGCCGCGTCGTTGCCGAGCAGTCCGAGGATGAGGTCACCGCCATGAAGGCCGATTTCACCCAATCCGCTGGCATAAAGCTTGCCGGCCCGACGTTCCGCCGCCTCGGTCCTGAGCCACAATAAAGGTTTTCCGGCATCGATGCGCAGCGCCAGCATCGCGGCGAATCCGGACAGGCTGCCGGCATCCTCGCTGTCGTCCGCCATCACTTCGTGCAAGCGTCCGCGCGCGAGCCCGCCGCCCAGCCACGCATCTATCGCTTCATGGCCGGTGGCGAACCGCGCCGGGCCGCCCGATACACGCGCGCCTTCGATGCGTGCGACACGGCGGCGCAATCGACTCAGTGAAGCAGACGACTCGGGCATAAGGTGTTCATGATATGTTCTACTGACGAAATTGCAATTGAATCCGCCGAGCACGCACAAACGAAAGCGGCGGCGAACCCTGGTCCGCCGCCACCATTCCCCCTTCAATCGCTCGCGTCAGGTCGCGTTGACGGTCTGGCCCTTGCAGACATTGATGTTGTCGAACTGCTGCGTGACCTCGTCCGAGAACTGGATCTTGATGTCGTAAAGGCAGACATCGCCCGTTCCGAGCGTGAAGTTGGACGAGCTTTTCGGCTTGATCGCATATTTCATGTCGACCTCATGCCAGGGGTCCTTCGACTCCCCGGAGCGGGCCGTCCAGACCCGCTGCACCGACACGTCGGCATTGCCATTATAAACGGTGAAATTGCGGCCCGCGTCCGCAATCGCCGGCGCCGCCACGATGCCAGCAATGAGCACGGCAATCGCCGTGCCAGCCTTGATTGCCTGTATCATCCCCGTAACCCCCAAACGTAGGTTGAACGCACCGGATGAATCCGGTGCGACCCACCTAATATAATTGGGACTATCTTGCACGTATTAAGTTATTTCCAGACAAGATCGGTCGCGGATCAAGCACTTGTCGCATTCTTGTCTGAGAAAAGCGCATCAAGTTTTGCGTAATGTCTCACGCGCAACGGTATGTATTGCAGTGTCTCTTTTGTACAATTTATAATAGTTCGATCTCACGACGCTTTTTTCTGCAATCTAAAACGATGAAGAAGGGGCTCGGTATAGCCGTTGGGCTGAACAGTTCCCTCGAACACCAGCGCGCGCGCCGCCTGGAAAGCCGCGCCGGCAGGATTGGCGACCAACGAACGATAGGCGGGATCGCCTGAGTTCTGCGTGTCGACCTTGGCCGCCATGCGCCCGAACGCCGCCTCGACCTCTTCAGGCGTGCACACGCCGTGGAGCAGCCAATTGGCCAGCGCCTGGCTGGAGATGCGCAAGGTGGCGCGGTCTTCCATCAGTCCGATATCGTGGATGTCGGGCACCTTGGAACAGCCGACGCCCTGATCGATCCAGCGTACGACATAGCCCAATATGCCCTGGGCATTGTTGTCGAGTTCGGCGCGCACCTCGTCCGGCGTCCAGTTGCGGCCGAGCGCGAGCGGCACCGAGAGCAAGTCGTTCAGGCTCGCGATCGGCTCCGCCGCGCGTTCCTTCTGGCGCGCGAACACGTCGACCTGATGGTAATGCGTCGCATGCAAGGTCGCCGCGGTGGGGGAGGGTACCCAGGCAGTGGTCGCGCCGGTCATTGGATGGGCGATCTTCTGCTCGAGCATGTCGGCCATGCGGTCGGGCGCCGCCCACATCCCCTTGCCGATTTGCGCCTTGCCGCTGAGGCCGCAGGCGAGCCCGATCTGGACGTTGCGGTCCTCATAGGCCTTGATCCAGGCCGAGGTCTTCATCTCGCCCTTGGGCACCATCGGCCCGGCCTGCATGCTGGTGTGGATCTCGTCGCCGGTGCGATCGAGGAAGCCGGTGTTGATGAAGACGATGCGATCCTTCACCGCATGAATGCAGGCGGCGAGATTGGCCGAGGTACGGCGCTCTTCATCCATCACCCCGACTTTGATCGTGTGGCGAGGCAGGCCGAGCAGATCCTCGACCGCGTCGAACAGCCGGTTGGTGAAGGCGGCTTCGTCCGGCCCATGCATCTTGGGTTTGACGATATAGATCGACCCCGCCCGACTGTTGCGGAAGCGGCCCAGGCCTTTCACGTCATGCAGCCCGATCAGGCTGGTCATGATCGCGTCGAGAATACCTTCGGGTGCTTCGCCGCCGTCCGCCAGGATTACTGCCGGCGTGGTCATCAGATGGCCGACATTACGCACGAACAATAGACTGCGGCCGCGCAAGACCAATTCGCTGCCGTCGGGTGCGACGTAGCGGCGGTCGTCATTGAGGCGGCGAGTCAGCGTCCGGCCACCTTTCTCGAACGTATCCTCCAGGTCGCCGCGCATCAGGCCGAGCCAGTTGGCATAGGCCGCTACCTTGTCCTCGGCATCGACCGCGGCGATCGAATCCTCGAGGTCGACGATCGTCGTGATCGCGCTTTCCAGGATGACGTCGGCGATTCCGGCGGGGTCGGTTTTGCCGATCGGATGCTCGCGGTCGATCACCACTTCGATGTGCAGGCCGTTGTGGCGGAACAGATAATTATCGCCGGCGCGCCCGACGAGCAGCGCCGGGTCAGCCATGACCGGCTCGCCGGACAGATCAACCCAACTTCCGCTCGCCAGCGGCACCGCTTTGTCGAGGAACCCCTTCGCCCAGGCAATCACCTGGCTCCCGCGTTCGGGATCATAGCCGCCCGGCCTGGCCGCGCCCGGGATCGCGTCGGTACCGTAAAGCGCATCGTACAGGCTGCCCCAACGCGCATTGGCGGCGTTGAGCACGAAGCGCGCGTTGAGCACCGGCACGACCAATTGCGGGCCGGCCATCGTCGCAACTTCGGCATCGACATTCTGCGTCGTCACCGCGAACGGCGCCGGCTCATCGACCAGATAGCCGATCGATTTGAGGAACGGCTGATAGTCGGCCTGGTCGATCGGTTCGCCGGCGTGCTCGGCCAGCCAGCCGTCGATCTCCGCCTGGATCAGGTCGCGCTTGGTCAGCAGCGCCGCATTGACCGGGGCGAGATCCGCGAACATCGCCGCGACGCCCCTCCAGAAAGCATCGGCATCGATCCCCGTGCCCGGCAATGCGCGCGCCTCCACGAACTCGACGAGTTCGCTCGCGATCTTCAGGCCGTTGCGATCGATCATGGTGCCTCCGGGCATGTGCTGCTCCATCAAAATGATGAGGGGAGGAACGGTGCCAATACACGTAAGGGACATACCGTCCACACGAAAATGCGCTTGCCGCATGCGTAAACCAGTGGCTAACTGAAACGGATAATGAGGAGTGTGAGGATGGCAGAGGCATATATCGTGTCGGCGGCGCGGACCGCGGGCGGGCGGCGCGGCGGCAAGCTCAAGGACTGGCACCCGGCCGACCTCGCGGGCAAGGTGCTCGATGCGGTGGTCGAGCGCGCCGGTATCGATGGCGCCGCGGTTGAGGACGTCATCCTGGGCTGCGTCATGCAAGTGGGCGAGCAATCGGCGCATATCGGCCGCAGCGCGGTGATGGCCTCGTCGCTTCCCGACAGCGTTCCCGCCGTCTCGATCGACCGCCAATGCGGTTCCTCGCAACAGGCGATCCAGTTCGCCGCGCAAGCGGTGATGTCGGGTACGCAGGACATCGTCCTTGCCGCCGGGGTCGAGAGCATGACCCGTGTGCCGATGGGCCTCGCCAGCTCGGCGCCCGCGCAGCTCGGCATCGGGATTGGGCCGTGGTCTCAGAAGATCAAGGACCGCTACGGCGTTCAGGGGTTCAGCCAGTTCATCGGCGCCGCGATGATCGCGGAGAAATACGGCTTCAGCCGCGAGCAGCTCGACGCCTTCTCGCTCGAAAGCCACAGACGTGCCGCCGCCGCCACGCAAGCGGGCGCGTTCGACGCCGAGATCGTGCCGATCGAGATCGTCGATGAGGAGGGGAACACCGTCCTCCACGTCCATGACGAGGGCATCCGCTACGACGCGACGGCCGAATCGATGGCGAGCGTGAAATTGCTCCAGGAAGGCGGCGTGCTGACCGCGGCCTCGGCCAGCCAGATCTGCGACGGTGCATCGGGCGTGCTGATCGTCAGCGAACGCGCACTCAAGGATCACGGCCTGACCCCCTTGGCCCGGATCCACAATTTGACCGTCACCGCCGGCGATCCGGTGATCATGCTCGAAGAACCGTTGCCCGCGACGCAGCGGGCGCTGGCCCGTGCTGGCATGAAGATCGAGGATATCGATCTGTACGAAGTCAATGAGGCGTTCGCGCCCGTGCCGCTCGCCTGGCTCCAGGTGCTGGGCGGCGACCATGCGCGGCTCAACGTCAATGGCGGCGCGATCGCGCTCGGCCATCCGTTGGGGGCGTCGGGCACCAAGCTGATGACGACGTTGCTCCATGCGCTGAAGGCGCGCGACAAGAAATGGGGGTTGCAGACGATGTGCGAGGGGGGCGGCATCGCCAATGTGACGATCGTCGAGCGATTGTAGTCC
>NZ_JBFUIL010000013.1:0-54275 GCF_056401895.1 Sphingomonas sp. P4_D12
CCGCGCCCCCACCCGACCTCCCATAGAATATCCTGATTGGGAGGTCGGGTGGGGGCGCGGGCCGGCACCGAATCAGCGAAGCTGAAAACGAGTCTAGAGAAGCGCCATCCCGCCATCGACGCGCAGGTTCACGCCGGTGATGAAGCTGCTCATGTCGGACGCCAGGAACAGCGCCGCACTGGCCAGTTCCTCCGGGCGCCCAAGCCGCCCGAGCGGGATTGCTGCCGCCATCTGCGCCTCGAAGGCCGGACGCTGCTCAGGCGTGACGCCGAGCTTACCCAGGATCTCGGTGTCGGTCGGTCCCGGGCTCAGCACATTGACGCGGATGCCGCGGTCCCTGAGCTCGAGCGCCCAGCTGCGCGCGAAGGCACCGATCGCCGCCTTGGAACCCGCATAGACGGCATGGCCGTCCAACACTTTCTCGCTGGCCAGCGAGCCGGTGATCACGATCGCGCCCTGATCGCGCAGGATCGGCGCGATCGTCTGCACGCCGATGAACACGCCGCGCGCATTGGTCGCGAACTGTGCATCATACTCCGCCTCGGGCACCTGGCCGGAATGACGGATCGTGTTGATGCCGGCATTGGCGACATAGATATCGAGCCCGCCGAACCGCTCGGCGATCTCGTCCGCCGCCCGGACGTGGAACGCCGGGTCGGCGACATCGCCCAGGATGTGTGCAGCCCCGGCCCCGATCTGCCGTACCGCTTCCCTCGCCGCGTCTTCGCGGCGCCCGGAGACGATCACTTGGGCACCCTCCGAGGCGAATAACCTGGCGATCGCGAAGCCGATGCCGCTGGTACCGCCCGTGATCATCGCCGTCTTGCCCGTGAGCAACGCCATATCTTCCTCCTGAACTGGGTTCATCCGGAGATGGGCGCGAGGGCCCTTGCGCGTCACCTGTCCCTTGGTTCAGCCCCCTACCCCCCAAAGTCTTGGCCGCGCCCCTCCCCTGGCCAGATGCGGCCGCCACGCAAACGCGCGACAAAGCGAGCCGAGGCTCCGGTCGAACCATTGGAGCAGCTTGGAGAGCCGTGTTAATCGGACGTGACAGGGATGATGAACGCAGGGGTTTTTCCGATTTCACCCTGCGGCCAACGAAATGGCAGTCGAGCGTCCTACCTGTCCGGCTCCTTCAATGCTCAGGAGGAATGAATGTCGTCGCCGATCCGTATCCTGCTCCAGACGACGATCCCGGGAACCGCGGACGACTGGAATATCGGCCGCTTCTCGATGCTGCGCGACTATCTCGCCGGGTTGACCGATGAGGACGAGGCGCCGTTGTGTGACGTGACGGCCCGGGATCGTATCGCGACGGGCAGCCCCGATCCGATACTCTCGACAATCGACCGCTCGGATTTCGACGAGCTCTGGCTGTTCGCGGTCGACACCGGTGATGGCCTCGATCCGGAAGATTGCGCAGCGATCGGGCGTTTTCGCGAGGATGGGCGCGGCCTGCTGGTGACGCGCGACCATATGGACCTGGGCAGTTCGGTCTGCACGCTGGGCGGCGTCGGTGCCGCGCATTTCTTCCATAGCACCCATCTCGATCCCGATCCCACCCGACGCGTGATCGATGATCGTGAGACCGGCTACATTCTCTGGCCTAATTACCATTCCGGCGCGAATGGCGACTTCCAGCAGATCAGCGTGCTCGATCCGCCCCACCCAGTGCTGCGGGACCCGGGGGCCCCGAACGGGCTGATCCGCTATTTCCCCTCACATCCCCACGAAGGAGCGGTCGACGCGCCCGCCGAAGATCCTACCGCGCGCGTGATCGCTACGGGCGTGAGCAAGGTGAGCGGCAGACCGTTCAACCTTGTGGTGGCCTTCGAGCCGACGCCGAACGGTGGGCCTGCGATTGCCCAGTCCACTTTCCACCATTTCGCCGATTACAATTGGGACCCGAATAAGGGTTGCCCGAGCTTTGTCAGCGAGCTGCCGGGCGACGGGCTCACCCACTCGCCGGAAGCGCAGGCTTCGATCCGAACCTATGTGCGCAACCTGGCGCTATGGTTGGCCGGGCGGCCGACCGACGACCGGCAAATGCGCCTCGAGCATGAGCTCGATGAAGCGCTCGAGGAAAGCTTTCCGGCCAGTGATCCACCCGCGATCGGCTAACAGGATACGACATGCTCAAAAACTACGCTTCGTCGGCGATCGTGCCGTGTACCGATCTCGCTCGGGCCAAGGCCTTCTACGGCGAGATACTCGGCCTGCCGCTGATCGCCGATCACGGCAACGGCTTCGTTTTCGCGACCGGTGAGACCAAGCTCAATATCTATCGCAGCGATTTTGCCGGGACCAACCGGGCAGATGCCGTGATCTGGGCGGTCGGCGACGAAATCGAATTAGTCGCCGCCGCCTTGCACGCTAAGGGGGTGACGCTCGACGAATATCCCGAGGGTTTCGACAAGGTGGTCGAGGGAGTCCATGTCAGGGGGGCGCTAAGCGTGATCTGGTTCAGGGATCCGGACGGCAACATTCTGCACATCACCAGCGGCCACGCGAATTAGTGTCGCCGGAGCCGGTAACGGCGGCTCGATGGCTAAAACCCGGGCGGCAGCCGTACGTTACGAGCGCCAAGGCGATGGCCGAAACATGCCGATGCTCGCGAATGGCCGCTTTTTGAGCCTTCGGTCGAAGCCAACTTCCAGAGACGAGTTCGCTTTGGACCGACGGCTCCTCTCTCGGTGCCCTTGGACAACGGCAAAATCTACGCGGTCTGGGGATATCGCAACCTGAAGCTGGCCGAGTTGAAACCGGACCTGAGCGGAATCGTGCCGGGCAATGAGCGTGAGCTCTTTCCGAAGGACTCGCAGATGGGCGAGGGATCGCACCGCTATAAAATCGGCGACCAATATTTCATCCTGAGCGCCTGGTCGGACGGGCGAATGCGGATGCCCGCGGCGCGGGCGAAGAACATTCTCGGGCCGTGGGAGGTGAACCCCGCGATCAGCGCCGACGAGGACTTCGGCCTGGCGCCCGGAAACCGGCTGGTGAACGATCGGTCCAAGACGGACTTCACGCTCAAGCCGCACGATCCGGCACAGATTGGACGGATGTCGATGCATCAGCCGCCGGGGGCCCGGACAACATCCACACGCCGGGACAATGAAATATGCCCGCCCGGCGCGTCAGACGGCGCCATCCGCCGATGGCACGGGAGCCGCGACCGACAGCAGGCCTGCGGCGCGGAGGTCTTCCCAGAATTCAGGCGGTATCGGCCTGCGCAATAGCGCGATCGTCTCGGCACAGCGCGCCGCACTGCCGATGCCCGGAAGGACCGAGGCGACAGCGGGGTGACCCAGGGGAAACTGCAGCGCTGCGGCCGCGATCAGCACACCGTGACGGTCGCAGACCTCTTCGATCCGCGTCACCCGATCGATGATATGCGTGGGCGCTGCGCCGTAATCGTAACGCAGAGCGCCTGCCCGGCGGGTGCCGCTGGCGAGAAGGCCCGTGTTGTAAGGCCCGCCCGCGATGATCGAGGTGCTCGCTTCCCAGCACCGGTCAAGCAAGTCGAGACTGTCCTGTTCCAGCAGCGTGTAGCGGCTCGCGAGGAGGATGCTGTCTAGCTCGGTTTCGTCCAACACTTGATGGCAGATCGCGGTCTCGTTCACGCCAAGACCAAATGCGTCGATACGGCCCGCGGCCTTGAGTTCGCGAAGCGCAATCAGGCCGCCGTCCAGGAATTCCGCCAACCTTCGTCCGTGATCGGAACCATGTGCGAATTCGCCGATGTCGTGGACCAGAAGGATGTCGATACGCGCCAGACCGAGCCGCTGGAGGCTTGCGTCGTGCGAACGCATCACACCATCGTAGCTGTAGTCGAATTCGGGTCGGAAGGGCATGGCGCTGTGAAAGCCGCTGCGCGGCCGGGATGTGTCGAGGTCCGCATCGGGCACCAGCAGGCGGCCCACCTTCGTCGAAAGGAGGGCCCGGGAGCGGTCGGCCCGCCTCAGCGTATCGCCGAGGCGGCGTTCGGCCTGACCGAAACCGTAATAGGGGGCGACGTCGAAATACGTCGCGCCCTCGTCCAATGCCACGCCCACCAATGCGTCGGCATCCCACTGCGTCATTCTTTGGCCTCGGTCGCCGAGACTGCTGCAGCCCACGCCTAGGAGCGGCAGCTCGATACCCGTTCGGCCGAGTTGACGGGATTCGATCCTCATGCCCAGTAGGGCCGCCAAGGGTCGCGCAGCCGCATGAGCGCCTCGAGGTAGAAATAGTCGCCCCAGATGCAGCATTCGTCCACGCCGACGCCGTTCGGCCAGTGATACACCCCATGGGCGAGAATTCCGTTCGAGCCCTCAAGCGGCGCGAGGTATCCGCGGTCGAGTTCCGCCACCATGCGAACTGCGGCATCGGCGTATCGCCCACGTGCCGCATCAGAGACCGGAAGCGAGCCGGCAATCTCGAGGAGACCGCACGCGGCGATCGCCGCAGCGGAGCTGTCGCGCATGTCCTCATCGGCGGTGAAGACCAGATCCCAGCAGCAGATGCCGTCGCTCGGCATCCGTTCGAGCAAGTAGTCCGCGAGGCGGCAGGCGAGGTCGAGATAGGCCGGGTCGCCGGTGTGGCGGAAGGCGAGCGCGAATCCGTAGATGCCCCAGGCCTGTCCGCGCGCCCAGCAGCTGTCGTCGGAGAAGCCCTGGTGGGTAGACCCGAAGCGCGGCTTCCCCGTCTGGGTGTCCATATAGAACGTGTGATAGGTCGAGTGATCCGGGCGCACGAGATAGCGGGCTGCCTGGGCGACGTGAGCGTCCGCCGCCCGTCGATACCGATCGTCACCCGTCTCGGCCGCCGCCCACCAGAGCAGCGGCAGGTTGAGGTTGCAGTCGATGATCATGCGCCCGCGCTGATCGGGATCCGCCATGTCTCCCCACGCCTGGATGACCCGCGCCACCGGATCGTATCGCGCGAGCAGGAGGGCAGCCGCGTCCAGCGCCGCCCGCCGCGCGGTCTCATCGCCGGACAGGCGCCAGCCCGCCGTGCACGACAGCGTGTAGAGGAAGCCAAGATCGTGGTGGTCGACCGCCGTGCGAGTGTCGACCCGGCGCGCGAAGCTCGCGATCTGGTCCGTCGCCGCGTCCAGGTGGAGAGCCTGGCCCCGCAGCTGCCACGCGAGCCACAGCATGCCCGTCCAGAATCCGTTGGTCCACTCGACGTTGGCGATCGGCGGATAGAGGCCGCCGACGCTTGAGGGAGCGGGCCATGCGGTGCGGAAGTCGGGCATAGCCCGGTCGAGCCGGGCGAGGGCGCGGTCGATGATGGCGTCGACGTGCGACGGGTTGGAAAGGAAATCAGGCAAGGTGGACATCTGGGCTCCGGTCAGATCGTTTCCGTGCCACCAGCGGTCTGGGGCAGCGGCTCGCGTCCTGCGTGGCGCGCTTTCGCCGTCTCGGGCGGCGTGGGCGACAGCGTGAGGAATGAAAGCAGCCAGAACACCAGGGCGAACGCGGCGATAGCGAAGTAGGTTGGTTGGAAGCCGATATGGTCGTAGAGCACCCCGGCGACCGGCGAGAGGACAGCAAGTCCGAGCGAGTGCCCAAAGCTAAATCCCACGAGATACACGGTCGACGCCACCCGCGCCTCGAAATGGTGCGCGATGTAGCGGAACACCGAGACGAGCAGGATAGGCAGCTCGATCGAGTGCAGCATCTTGCACATCGAGATGGTGACGGGGCCGACGGCCAGCCCCGACGCCGCGATACGGAGGATCATGATGCCGCTCGCGATCAGCAGGCCGCGCGTGGCGCCCGTCCGCCGCACGATGATCGGAGCCACGAACATCATCCCCGCCTCGACGAAGATCTGCGCGGAGTTGAGGTAGCCGAACATGGCGTTGCCCATCAGCCGGGTCGGGAACAGCGACGAGAAGTAGAAAGGGAACTGCTGGTCGTAGACCAGGTAAAGGTCGGTGACGCCCAGGATGAGCACCATGAACCCCCAGAACCGGGGCATACGGAGCACGGCAAGCGAATCACCCAGACGCAGAGAGGCACGAGGCGCATCGGACGAGACGCCATCCTGCGTTCTCGCGGCGAAAATGAGCGGAAGGAGCAGCAGTCCGGCGGCGGACGCCATGAAGAAGTTGATTCGCGGATCGAGGTTGTACAGGCGACCCGAGAACAGGGCGGCCGAGGCGAAGCCGAGCGACCCCCAGAGGCGCGCCCGGCTGTATTCGAAGCCGTCCCTGCGGCTGACCCGATCCACGTAGGATTCGACCGCGTAGCTGCCGGCAACGAAGGTGACGCCGATATAGGCACCGCCGACGACGGCGCCCGCCAGGACGTCGGTCCTGAGGAGCGGGCCGTAGACGAAGGTGAAGAAGACGCCAGCAAACACGACGAGGATCGCGATCGCGGCCGGCACGATGCGTCGGAATCCCATACGGTCCGAGATGTAGCCGTAAACGGGCTGACTGATCATTGCCGCGACGAAGTTCGCCGAGAACACGGTGCCCACCTGGACGCCGCTCAGGTGCAGTGTCTGCGTCAGCCAGATCGAAAGCAGCGAAATCGACGCCGCCTGCGCAAAGAAGAAGCAGAAAACGAACGCGCTTAGCAGAATGTAATTGCGGCGGCCCGCCAAGCTTCCCATCCGTCCCCTCGCGCCGCCCGCTGGCGGCTTTTTTGTGATCGATACCAGATCATGCGCCAGGCGGGCGGGCGACGCAAGGGAAGCCTGTCTTCAGAAAGCGTCGTTGCTACGAGCGCTTGGCCTTCACCTTGGGCGCGACACCGATCGATGCTCGCTCGACCAGTTCCAGGTCCGCGTGACGATGCATGATCGAGGCCGCCTCGCCCTCGCGACGTCGGCGGAGGCCTTCCAATGCGAGCAGGATTGCCTGCGCCGCCATGTCCGCGATCGGCTGGTGGATGGTGGCGAGTTCGGGCCAGACTGCAGTGGCGACCGGGGTGTCGTCGAAGCCGGCCACGCTCACGTCGCCCGGGATGGCGAGCCCCAGCCCGTGCGCGACCGCGAGTATGGCGGTCGCCATGTCGTCGTTGCTCGCGAACACCGCGCTCGGCCGCACCTTCGCGTCGAGCAGCCTGCGGCCGGCTTCGAGCCCGCCGCGATAGGTGAAGTCGCCGTCGACGATCCACTCGGGCCGTACCTCGATCTCGGCGTCGGCCATGGCCGCACGGAAGCCTTCCTCTCGCCGCACAGCGGTTGAATGCTTCATGTCGCCCCTAACGAAGGCGATATCGCGGTGGCCGAGGGCGATGAGCCGCTCGGTCATCATCGCAGCACCCTTGTAGTCGTCGATCAGTACCGCCGACGTGTCGGATCGCGGCTTGGCAGTCGTGAAAGCGACCGCCGTGACGCCGCGCTTGCGCAGCATCCTAAGTATCTCCTCGTCGTCGCACAGCGGCGGGGGCAGTATGAGGGCCTCCACCCTGTGCTCGACGAGCTTGCGGACGGCTGCGATATGGGTCGGATGCGTCGCCGTCGGCTCGACGAGAAGCTGGTAGCCAAGCTTTCCAGCCTGCAGGAACGCCCCCATCAGGAAGGCGCTTAGGTTGGACGAGTTCGGGTTCGAATATAGAAGACCGATCTGCAGGTTTCCGCTTCGTGCGGCCCTGGCGGCGAGATTGGGCTTGTAGCCGAGCGCGCGCACCGATGCCATTACGCGCTCGCGCATCTCTCCGCTCACGTGATGACGCTGGTTCACGACCCGCGAGGCGGTCATCGAAGAGACGCCCGCGTGTTTCGCCACGTCATGGATCGTGACCGCCTGGTTCCGGCCGGTTCCCGGCTCGTTGGTCCGCTTCTTCTTGTCGCCCTTCATCGCACCCCCGGTCCTTGTGGCCTGACGTTAGCCGACCTCGGTGCCTAGGACGAGTCGTCGTGGATACCAAAGGATCTTGGCCATCCGCGCGTTGCATAGATCGCCGGACATGCTGCTTCCAGGTATCGATACCAGCGCGCGCGTTTCTATCTGGCGTCCTGCCCAGCGCACAAAGGCTTCAAGACGCGCAGGCTGTCGATCGCGGACGCCAATGCGCTCCGACGCGGCAGCCTCGAGGAAAAAGAACGCGGCGCTGAAGCAGAACGAGCTGCTGCAGGTCAGCCCGCCCAATATCTACTCCGGCGCGCCACACGGCATGCACACCATGCATGCCGACGAGCTCAACGCAGACGTCCTCGCATTCATCCGGAGTTAGCCGGAACTTCGAAGTTCGGGCGGCGTCACGATGGTCTCAACGCCCGGGGTGGCCAGCGGATGTCTGAGTTTGCGACCTCAACATCCCGGCCAAAAAATAGGGGCGCCCGAAGGCGCCCCATCGGAAAGAGACCTGTCGGCGTCAGCCGCCAAAGGTATAGCGCAGCGTGGCGCCAAAGTTGCGTCCGTTCACAAAATGCTGGCGCAGGATGCGCGTCGCCAGGGCCGGCTCGCCGACATAGCGGTCGGCCGCATTGTTCGTGATGTTCGCCACGCTGAGCGCCAGCGACAGCCCCACCGGGAGCTTCACCGTCACCGATGCGTCCAGAAGGCCATACGCCTTGATATAGCGACCATCGATCGGGTTGGCCGAGATGCCGAACAGCACCGAAGGCGAGCGCCAGGTGTAGACGACACGCGCCGAGATGGTGCCGTTGTCGAAGAAACCCTGAAGAGAGTAATTGTACTTCGAGGTCAGCGGCTGCGGCGTGATCGTGCGGATGCCGTTCAGGACCAGCGGATTCTTGGTATCCGCATAGGTGAACGTCCCGCTGGCGCCGAACTGGTGCAGGAAGTCCGGCACGAAGGGATAGTCGAAGAAGGTCTGAACCGTCGCCTCCACACCCTTGGCCGAGCCCCGCTGCGCATTGATCGTCTGGGTCACGAAATACTGCCCACCGGTGCAGCTATTCGGCACGATCTGCGTATAGGCGGGTGCCGTTGGCACCGTCTGACACGTCGAGATGCCACTGAAGAAGCCATCGATCCGTTTGTAGAAGAAGTCGACCGCCGCATAGTTCACCGGCGACTGATAGTATTCGAACGAGACGTCGTAGCTGTCGGCACGCTGGGGCTTCAGGTTGGGATTGCCGACGCTGCCCGTGCCGTTCGTCGGGTTGACGATGATTGTCGGGTTTAGCGAACTGAGGTCAGGGCGCGTGAGACCCTTGCCGTAGCCCAAGCGGATGATCGCCCGATCCGTGATCTGCGCCTTGAGGTTCACCGTCGGAAGCACGTCCGTATAGGACGAGTTCGTCGAGTTCGGACGGATCACCGGGGTCGGCCCTGTGAGGTCGGTGACCTCGGCCCGGACGAAAGTATCGGTCTTGACGACGCGCACGCCGGCATTGCCCGTGATGAAGTCGTCAAAAAAGCCGAAGTCGGCGACCGCATAGCCGGCATAGGTCTTCTCGCTGAAATAGCGGCGGTTTAACAGATTTTCCGGGATGGCGTCATTTGCCGGAATGCCCGCCGCCGTAAAGCGGTCGCGAACCTGATTTCCGGTAAGACCGTCCGGGCTGTAAACGAGGTAGCCCCCCGAATAGCCGGCCTGGCCGTTCTGGAAATTGTCAGGCGAGAATTCGACGACATCCGGCGCGCTGGTGACCGGAATCGCGTTCGACTGGTTGGCGGTCAGCGCAAGGCCGTTGGTGGTCAGGTATTTTCCACCGTAGGAATAGTTCTTGTAGTGATCGCGCTGCGTGGCGAAACGTCCGCCGAACTTGATGTCCTTCAAGAAACTGTCATCGAAGCGATACTTGAGGTCAAGAGCAACGGAAACGCCGTTATCATTGAAGACCTGATTGGTGCTGTTGGAATACTGCCCATAAACCCACGTCGCGGGACTGGTAAGGTCCGGACCCGCGATAGACAGCTGAGGCACCTTGGTCGTGAGGTCGCGGGTGATGCTCCACGTCTCGCCGGCCTTCGGGAGAAGTGTGACCGACCGGTTGTCCTGGATCTGCCGCGCTTTGATGTAGGAGAAGTCGAAGTTCGCATCGAGATGATCGGTCGGCTTCCATTTGAACCCCGTCGCAACGATGCCGGTTTGGTAGCGATGGTGTTCCTCGCCACCCGTGGTGGATAGGCCCGAATTGAGGAACGTGCCGCCCCCCAGTCGCGCGTTGGCCAGCACGTCGTTGCTGCCGCCGTTCGAGTTCCGGTTCGCCAAGGCTTCGTCGATCGTGAACGGAATGGTCACGAGGTTCTGCACGTAGGCGCTGTCGGCCGTGTTCAGGAAGCGGTAGCGCTGGTGGTACAGGTAATCGTTGTAGGTCCCGTTGACGTAGAATTCGAGTTGCGGACTTGGCTTCCATTGAAAGGCGGCGCTGACACCCATGCGGGTGCGCATATAGTCTTCCTCGTTGTTGTTGTTCGTCTCTGCGACCGCCGAAATGACGTTTGCCCGCTGTGCTGCGGTGAGTGTGCTCGGATCGGCGACGGGAACCAGGACCGACACATCCGACCGTCCGGCATAGGCTTGGTTGTAGGCGGCATTGCCGACATATTCAGCGCTGTTCGCTGCGATCGCGCGCCGCAAGTTCAGGCCGCCGTTGGCAGGATCGTTGTCACCGCGGTTGAACGATTTCGAATAGTTGCCGGAGATCAGGAAACCCATCTCGCCATCGCCCGCCTTCCAGCGCGACGAGCCCAGAAGGAACACGTCGGGCGTGAGCTTCTTGCCAAGATCGTTGTAGTGGCCGCCGAGCGCGACCGTCACGGTCGTGCCCTTGAAGTCCAGTGGCTGGCGGGTGCGGATGTCGACGAGACCGCCGATCGCGCCCTCGATATGGTCGGCCGTCGGGTTCTTGTAGACGTCGATGCCAGCAACGGTGCCGGGCGAGGCGCCCTCGACGTTGAACTCGCGCTGGCCAGCGGTGAAGTAGGCGCGACCGTCGACGCGTGACGCCGTCTGCCCGGTGAGGCCGCGGATGGTGAGGCCACTGCCCTGACCGACGGGCGATGCCGCCTCGCCACCGAAGCGGTAGGCCTGGACACCCGGAACGCGGGTCAGCGTCTCGGCGACGTTGAGATCGGGCAGCTTGCCGATGTCGTCGGACGAGATGGAGTCGACCACCTCGGGCGCGTTGCGCTTGACGGCGGTGGAAGTCTTAAGGCTCTGGCGGACGCCAGTCACCACGATCTCGGCGGCCTGGTCCGCGGTGGGTTGGCTCTGGCTCGCCGCGGCGGCTACGGGCGCATCAGCCTTCTGAGCGAATGCGGGCGTAACGGCGGTCGTGCACAGCAGCACCGCGATCGTCGAAATCTTCGTATTCATCCTATCCCCTCCTCTGTTCTGGTCTTTTGCCAGTGCGGCGAAGCCGAAGCCAACCGAGGAGACGTGGGGCAGCCGCAATCAGCGACGCCCGGTTTCAACACCCTCTCGGCGGTTTCCGCTCTTCCACCGACCTAGATCGGTATTCGAATCTGGTAACGATAACTGACAATCCATGCAATAGGAAATTGTCTGACTTAATTTGAGGTCAATTGCGATGATCGCGTCGAGGCCGCTGAAAAGTCGCCCACCTTGGCGTTTGCAGAAGGTTCTCTGGGGAAAAAGCTGCTCTGACGAGCTTCTACTAGCCGCCAGCGTGACAGATTTGCCATGATCGCGTGCATACGTAAGTCCGCTTGCCATATGCGAAACGGTTGGTATCGTTATCTGATAATTGATATCGACGACGCGCGACGACATGTCGCGCGACCGCGAGAGGAAGCTAATAAGGCGGAAGCGGCGTGCGCCGACCTGCCTCGACTGTAGAACGCCATCCGCACCCGCGGACTGGCGCCGATGGGGAGCGGCAGTGGACTGATGGCGCGCAAGCAGGACGAAGCGACGACGGCCGGAGGCGAGGGGTCTGATGTGACCCGTCGGCACGGGGCGACCGTGCACGACGTCGCCCGGCACGCAGGCGTCTCCTCCATGACGGTCTCGCGCGTCGTCAACGGCGCCAAGGGTGTCCGCGCCAACCTGCGCGAGAGGGTGGAGGCCGCGATTCGCGACTTGAGCTACGTGCCCAACTTGGCCGCCCGCGCCGCGCGGTCGGGCACGGTCAAGCTCGGCGTGCTCTTCAGCAATCCTCGGTCCTCCAACCTCGGCGAATTCCTGATGGGCGCCTTCACCGAGAGCGCTCGTCTCGGCTGCCAGTTGGTCATCGAACCGACGGCCGGTCATCCGCGAGGCGTCGATGCGGTCCGCAAGATCGTCGAACTCGGCGTGGACGGTCTGGTCCTGCCTCCACCGCTCTGCGACGACATGGAGGCGATGGAGGTCCTGTGGAACGCGCAAATCCCCGCCCTCAGCTTCGCATCGGCCGACCCGCGCTCGTATTCCTCCTCGGTGTCGATCGACGACTTCGAGGGGGCACGGAGCTTGGCTCGCCATCTGCTCACGCTTGGCCATCGCGAGATCGCCTTCGTGCGCGGCGACCCGCTGCACTCCACGGCCAGGGCGCGAGAGGAGGGATTCCGCGCCGCGATGGCGGAGGCGGGGGTTCCGCCGAAGGACGACTTCATGGCCAACGGCGACTTCACCTACCGGTCGGGCCTCTCCGTCGGACGCGAGCTGCTCGAGCGCAAGGCGCGAGCCCGCCCTACGGCCGTGTTCGCAAGCAACGACGACATGGCGGCAGCCATCCTGGCGGTCGCGCACGGTCTCGGCATCCGGGTGCCGGGGGAGCTCAGCGTGGCCGGCTTCGACGACACGCCAATAGCCTCCACCGTGTGGCCGCAGCTCACCACCATCCATCAGCCGCTGGCCCAGATGGCATCGGCGGCTGTCGAGATCCTATTCGAGATGGCGCGTCAGCGCCGAACCGGCGAGCGGGTCGAGACGCATCACCGACGTTGCGACTTCACCCTTCAAGTCCGCGGATCGACCGCCAGACTGGACGCATAGGCCTCAGGCGGGCGTCAGGATTATTGCGGCGCCTCCGGAAGCGGCGAGCGTCAGCTCGAGCACATCGTTCGAATCGACCCGGCGTTCCGAGATCATGACCGGCGTTCTCCACGGCTGTTCCGCGGGTTCGCCATCAGAGAATATTCTTGCCGTCCAATGGCCGGCCTTCACGAAAGCGAGCGGGAGACGAAGTTTTCGCCCATCCTCGTTCGTCATGGCTCCGACGAACCAGCGGCTTCCGCTGCGGCGCGCGATCGCGACGTGCTCGCCGATAGCTCCGGACAGCGCGCGGGTTTCGTCCCACGTAGTCGGGCACGCGTCGAACCACTCGAGCGCGTCCCAATTGCCGGTCGCGAACTTGTCGGGTTCGTCATACCAATAGAGCAGCGTAAGCGGACTGTAATAGACCACCGCGGCCGCGAGTTGGTGCGCGTTTGTGGTTTGGTTTCGGTCGAGAGCGTAGCAAATCGTGTAGTCTATCGGGCCCGCGATGCAGCGGGTGAACGGGAGCGTCACGTTGTGACGCGCGGTTGGGAAGTGCTCGTTCCCTCTGACGCCTTCCAACGACAGGTAGTTTGGCCAGGTACGTTCGAGGCCTGCTGGGCGCAAATCGTCATGAAGGCTGACGACGAAGCCAGCGCGACCACACTTCTCCACGAGGCGGTCGACGAACCGCACGTCGCTCTGACGGCCTTCCCACATGAAGCCGAACTTCATGCCGGCAGCGCCCCATCGGCGGTAGGTCGACAGAAGCTGCGGCAACTGGCGCATCGCGGGGACGCGGTCAACGTAGAGCAGGGTTCCGACACCGGCTGCCCTTGCCTCGCGGATCACCCTTTCGATGTCGAGACCTACAACCGGGACGGACGCATCGCTGGGATCGGTGCCGTCACCATACCAGTGCGCGTCGAAGAGGACGTAGGAGAGCTTGCGACGTCTGGCGAATTCGACGCACGCGAGCGCCCGGGCAGTCGTATAGGGTACGCGCACTCGGACCGCCTTGCCGGGCCGGATCCAATCAGTGTTCCCGAGGCGGTTCGGCGCAGCGAACAATGCCGGCAGACCGGCCCTATCGATGAGTTCGACCTGACTGCGCGCAACGGCCACGACCCGCCATGGAGTCGAGAAGGGCACAGCGACATCGAACGACATCTCCGGCGGTGTGTCGCCAGGGCCCGACCAGCCCGTCGCACGACCGGGAAAACGCATCAGATGGGACAGGATGCAGTCTGCCGCCGGACCAGGACGAAACGCAAGGCGGGGATAGTCAAACCGGTCCGCCTCTGCGAGCGAAAGCGCGAGCCCATCGGGCGTCAGGACCGTCAGCGGAAGGTCCGCCATAGGGCCGGCGTCGGAACTGCGTGTGAGCGGGGGATCCGGGACCGGGTCCATGCGCAGCGCCGAGGACTTCAGATACTCCCCCTCGTCTCTGCTGCTCCATACCTTCGATCCCTGCGGCAATGCGAACTCGGTCTCTTCCGCGGATAGGCGGATCACCGCCTTTGCAGCCGTTTCGATCCTGTACCGGAGCGCGAAACCATGATCGTGCACCCGGATGATCACAGCAAAGCTGACCTGACGACGCGCGTCCCGAAAGAGCGCGGTCAACTCCTCGTAGCTTTCGTCGTATCTCGCGGCCGTTCCATAGGGTGGGGTCCAGACGCCACGGTGGCTTGCCCGCGACTGTCCGGTCAGGCTTGCATTCGGGCCCAGCAGCGAGCCGTCCTGAAGACGCAACGCCAAGCTTCCTTCGCGAAGCACCGAGCGCCCTTCGAAGGAAGCACTCCAGCGCGGCGGCAATTCCGGACGGGCCAGGTGCAGTTCGAGACGAATGCGTCCGTCTGGGGACCGGACCACCAAGCCGTGGGACACTTTCCCTTGGGCTGGGATCGCCAAAGCCGATCCGATCGCGGCCGTACCCAGACCGGCAAGAATGTCGCGCCGTCCGACTACCAGGTTCGTGTCGCCCATCTTTAGCCCTCCTCACCGGTCGATATGTCCGCCTGGCTTCCTTCGATCGTGCTGATATCGATATCCGTCAGGATCGCAACCGACCGCGCCTGTCGAACGGAAGGACGTGGCCCATGTGGCGCACCCCTCTCTCCGTCGGCGACGTTCTGGCGGATGACAATCCGAAGATCCATTGATATCGATAACTTATACCTGCACGATCTGCAGGGTTGGACGATGCGGCGAGTCCCGACGGTCGGCGCAACCCAACGATGAGAGAATGGAGAGGGGCACGTCTTGGCCGGCAGCATCGACCGCTCGTCCAACCCGTCGGGTTCCAACGTCATCATGTTCGTGCGCATCGCGGGGACCCGCTTGACCGGGCCTTCTCCCGACCTGCTCGCCATCGGACCGAACGTCTCGGGGATTTCCTATCGATGAGCGACAACGCCGGCCACCCTAGCGTCCGTGACAGGAGATGCCGGTCGGTCCCACCTCAGTTACCGATCCTGAACCAGTCGAAATCGGCATGGCCGGCCTTCGTCGCGACCGCTGCTGGCGTTCCATAGGGCGCCGTTGCGAAAAGCCCGATCTGCGCGCCGACCCACTTGCCCGCGGTCCCGATGAACGCACCGCCCAGATCGATGAAATGCTCTCCATCGAGACTATAGCTGAACCGCACCTTCGGCTCGACCGCCCGACGCATCGCCGGCTGATCGAATTCCGGATCCTTTGGCGGCTCCAACGCCTCCTCGACGGGCTCGACCCGCATCTTCAGCCATACCTGGCCGGTCGGCACCAAGGGTCCCCAAGCCTTCGTTTCCCCAGCCGCGCCCGACGAGGCCTCGACGACGCGGGTTCCGTCGGCGGTTCTTTCAAGACCTATGAAGGCATAGGTCTGGCCTGCGAGAGCAAGTCCGGTGCGCTCACCGACATGCTCAGCCGAGAAGACGACCTTCGCAGTCGCGGAAAACCGGACAGCGGGCAGCTTCTGCGACAGCAGGTTCCCGGCTTCATAGAGATCGGCCGGCGCCGTGACCGACTTGAGACGCAACGATCCATCGGCAATCGTCCACCAGTCGCTGGCGGGATTGCTGTTCCACTGCCATCCAAGGTGCGGCCTCGCCTCAAACTCATCGCTCGCTTGCGGCGTGCGGATCGGCTGAAGTGGGACGCGCGGCTTTGCGTGCGTCGTCACGGGTTCGCCCCGACCGTCGCCATCGGGATCGGCTCCGATCACCGGCCAGCCGTCGCGCCACGCCATTGGCTCCAGGTGGACCACCCGCCCATAGCCGTCGCGATCCTGGAAATGGATGAACCAGTCCTCGCCCTGTGACGTAGTCACCCATGCGCCCTGGTGAGGACCGTTAACGTCGGTCGTTCCCTGATCCATGACGTTGCGCGCTTCGTAGGGACCCTCGATGTTCCTGGATCGGAAGACTCCCTGCCACCCCTGCTTCACCCCGCCGGCAGGCGCGAAAACGTAGAACCACCCACCGCGCGCGTAGAGCTTGGGGCCCTCGATCACGCTCCAACGGCGAGCGCCATCACGGGTCTCGACGGGAGCGAGGTCCTTGCCATCGATGATGACTCGCCCCTCCCCGACCACATGGCTGCCGTCGGCACTTAGCCGGTTGAGCGTGATGACGTTGTTGAAACCCGCGCGGCTTCCGGCCCACGCGTTCACCAGCCAGCCGCGTCCCCGATCGTCCCAGAACGGTGCGGGATCGATCGCCCCCTTGGCATCCCACACCAGCGTTGGTGAAGACCAGGGCCCGCGCGGATCCTTGGCCGTGACGCGGAAGATGCCGTGATCGGGATCAGGATAGTAGATCACGAACAGGCCGTCGCGATGGCGGATCGTGGGGGCCCAGACGCCACCGCCCCTGCGCGGCGTCGAGAATTGGGCGGCCGGTTCGAGATTGTCGAGGGCGTGGCCAACGATCGTCCAGTTTACGAGATCGCGCGAATGCAGAATGGGCAGCCCGGGAACGTTCGTGAACGAGGACGAGACCAGGTAGAAGTCCTGTCCCACCCGCACGACGTCGGGATCCGAATAGTCGCCGGCGAGGATCGGGTTACGATAGGTGCCGTCACCGAGGTCCGGCTGCCACGGCGCCGCGCCGGCCGGCGCGGATACAGCGAGCACCGCTGCCAGGGCGCGCGCGAGCGTCACCGCGACCGCACGTTCGTCGCGAATGGCCCGACCTTCACGGCCTCGGGATCCCGTAGATCTATCCGGCGGCCCGCGATCGTTACGTTGTCGAGCAGCACATCGTCGACGCCGCGCTTGGCATCGTAGCCGCCGATCACCGATGCACTCGGCATGCCGATGCCGGAGTAGGAGACGTTGCGCAGGACGACGTGCTGTATGCCGCGGCCCGGGCTGGTGTTGTACTTGCCGTTGAAGCCGACGCGGAAGTTGAAGAGCTTGCCTTCCTCGATCCGGTCGACCCGGATGTTGCTGAACGTCACGTCGCGGACCAGGTTGGCGTCGCCGGCTAGGATCGCCATCACGCCTTCGAACTCGGGATCGTCCTCGTCGAGGTCGACCACGTCGATGTTGTCGAATGTCACCCGTTCGATCGTCTCGGGATCGATCGAGTTGCCATGAATGCCGATGAACATGGCGTGCGCGATGTCGGCCCAGAGCGTCGAGTTGGTGACGCGGATGTCACGCGAGTCGCCGTAGATTTCTCCACGATGCGCATAAACCGTCACGCAGTCGTCGGACGTGCGCAGAAACAGGCGGTCGAGCGTGACCCGCTCCGAACTGTAGATGTTGATGCCGTCGGTCCACTGGCCACCGGCGATGCCCTTCACGTCGGCGATGCGGACGTCCTTCGACATGACCGACCGACCGACCCCAGCGTCGGCCTGAGTCACGATCGGCCCTTCGACGGTCACGTTCTGCGACTTCTCGATCAGGAACTGTGCACCCTTGCCGCCGGTCGGCGGAAGGATAAGGCCATGCCCGAGGATCTTCACGTCGTGCGCGTCGCCCACGTGGAAGGTGCCGAGCATGACCGCACCACCGTCCATGTACACCGTCTCGCCGGAACGCACCTCGAACGTCCCGCCGCCGCCTTCGGGAACATGGAGGCCGGGGCCGAAGCGCCTGACCGAGGGCCCTTCTGGCACCGGCACGGGAGCGCCGGCGAAGACGTGGAGGTTGTGCAGGTGGTCGTCATCGAAGAAGACGGCGAAATTCTGGGGATGGTCCAGCGTAAGGTAGACCTTGCCATCACGGACGACCGGCTTCGGGGCGCCTGCACGCGGGCCGATCGCCACCTTCGAGAACGTCCCGTTGTTCTTCTGTATGCGCACCTCCACCGCTCCGGTGAAGTCGAAGTAGACCATCGAAGCGTCCTGACGCTGATCGAGATCGACCATGACCTTCCATTCGTAGAGGTCCTTCCACTCGCCGCCGGGCGTGCGGGCCTGTACCGTGAAGTCGTCGTTGTGGTCCGCGTATAGAAGGGCTGGTGGGACCTGATAGGTGAAGAGGTCGCCCGCGGACGCAGCCGTGGCATGTCCGAGTACGAGCATCGCCAATCCAAGAAAGCTGTGCCGCATTTGGCCTCCCCGTTTATCTTTTGAATCCCGCTCTGATATCGATACCTGAGCAGAATCACAAGGCGATTGGATTGCAAAAGACTACCAGCGGGCGCCCGTGATGCCGGCGAAGTGAGCCCGAGACAACGAGGCGGCGCTGCGCGTCATGAAGAAGGGGCTGAAGCGCCATGGCTCTCCGGATGCTATCACCCCCGACGGTCTACGATCCTACCGGGCCGCACTGAACGAGCTCGGGAACACCGAGAAGCAAGAGGTCGGATGTTGGACCAACAACAGGGTGGAAAACTGCCACCTCTGGTTCCAACGGCGCGAACGAGCGATGCTCAGATTTCAACGGATGAAGTCGCTGCAGAAGTTCGCCCTTGAGCAGATCATCATCCCGCTCCGGCAGTTCGACGCGGTGGTCGTCAGCCAGCAGGTGCGGGCGATCACTTTTCCGCCTCTATGAGCGGACGTGCATACAATCCCATGCAAGTCGCGGCCCCGCGTTGAACTAAGTGTCCGATTACAACCACCAACGAGCGGATGGCCGCAGATAGAGAGATTATCGCCGGCCCAATGCCGGAGACGGAACCGTGCTATGGAGCCGCCGACGGTGGTTTGTCCCGCGCTATGCCCATCATCACGACGGAGGAGATCGGATCGCGGCTGCGGCGCGCGGGTGTGCGCGGCAATCCGATATGGCTGTGGCCCGAGGTGGATCGAGCGCGGCGCCAAGCGGCAATGGAACAGCTCGCAACCGTGACGCATCAAGTCCTGGCTGGGGATGCGGCCGAACTGACCAGCGACGCCGCAGCAATCGGGCTTGCCGGCTATGTGTCGGGCATGGGGCCATTACTCGGCTGGTGGGTCGACCGCGGGCTGATTTCCGCTCCAGATGCGATTGCCGCGACTCTACGTGAGCATCTGCGCCACAATCGCGACCGCGCGGGGCGGTTGCGCCTGGCCTGTACCGCGATCACCGCCACACTCGATTCGGCCGGAATCAAATCAATAGTGCTCAAGGGACTTCATACCGAAAGCGCGTATTTTCCCGCTCCCGGAACCCGCCCCGCATCGGATATCGATCTCCTGGTCGAGCGCAGCAAACGGGCCGCGGCCGAGCGGGTCCTATCGTCCCGCGGTCTTGTGCCGGCATCGCGCGGCACGTTCGAAAGCAGCTGGCGCGAGAGAGCTGCCGCGACTCAGCCAGCGTCACTCTATCTGGTCCATCGCGACGATCCCTGGACCGTCGACCTCCACCACTCGCTCGACATCGCTCCAGCGCCTGGCGCTCCGATCGCACGGCTAGATCTCGGTCAGCCGATGCAGAGCGGGCGCCGCTGGGCCGGCAGGGAAGCTGGCTACACGCTCGACCAGCCGCTGCTCGCCTTGCACCTCGCGGTCCATGCCGGGCACGGGCTGCACAATCTGACCTTGTTGCGGTTGGTCGAACTGGTGCTGGTCATTCGCAATGATACGGCGTCGGGTCGCCTGTCGTGGCCCGACTTCGCAGCGCTCGCTACCGCCGCCGACGCCTTCGGCTACGCTTATCCCGCGTTGGCCTTTGCTGAACAGCTGGCCCCCGGGACGATACCTCGCCATATCCTGTCGGAAAGTGCGCGTGCGGCGTCGCGCCGCGCGGTGGGGATCGTCCGGCGCCTCACCCCGGCGACTGCCCAACGCATCGGGCGGCCGTCCCTGGCCATGCATTTCATGTGGACGCGCGGGATGGAGGGCTGGGCTCGGCAGATCGCCGCCGATCTCGTCCCGCACGCATCGCTCCGACGCAGCCTTGAAATCTATCGCGCGCGCGCCTGGCAGTTACTCGGCAGCTTCGGTCGCGACTGACTCCGCGGAGGGCCGCAAATGCCCGTAGAGCTGATCGTCGTCCGGCACGATCCGCGCGAGTTTACGGATGCGGCGCAGGAAATGCGGCTCGGCATAATCCTCGCGCGCCCAACGCCGCCGCGCCGCGATCTGCCCCAGCGCCTTGCCCCAGGCGCGCGTGCGGCGATCGTGGACCGAGGGGAAGCGGCTCTTGAGCACCAGTTCGAAATCGTCGACCCGCGTCTTCAGCCGTTGCTCGAGCCACGGCGTGTGCGGGTTTTCGTGCGTCATCCATGTCACCCATTCGGGCTCGATCCATTCCTCGAGCGTCTCGGGCGTGCCCGCCAGCGGATCGATATCGCCATAAGTGTCGCGGCGCTGCGGCGTCGGCGTGTAGAAATAGCTGATCAACTCCATCGCCGGGTTGATGACCTTCAGCTTGCGGATGAAGGTCAGCGTATTCTCGATCTCGCGCTCGGGCTCGTCGGGATCGCCGAACACGAACGAGAATTCGGGAATGATGCCATGTTCGCGACACTTGGCGGCGGTCTGCACGATCTGATCGGTGGTCGTGCCCTTGTTCATCTTCTTGAGGATTTCGTCCGACCCGGATTCGGCGCCGCAGAACACCATCGTCAATCCGGCTGCCTTCAGCTTGCGCCAGGTGTCGTCGGAAAAGCGCGTCAGCGTGTCGACCCGCGCTTCGCACCACCAGCGCAGCCCGAGCGGCGCGAAGGCGGCGGCGATCTCGCGCGCGTGCGGTTCGTTGAGGAAGAAATTGTTGTCGTAGAAATGGACCGAATCCATCCCGTAATCGCGCGACAGGAAACGGAGGTGCTCGGCCGTGCGGGCGGGTGACTGGACCTTCTCGCGCCGCCCGAACACCGAGATCACGCCGCAGAAATTGCACCCGAACGGGCAGCCGATCGACGCCTGATAGACTCCCGATTTGCGGCCGAGAAAGGTCGGGTGGAGATACTGGGCGACGTCGATCTTGTGATAGGGCGGCTCGGGCAGATCGTCGGGACCGAGCCAGATCCGCTCGGGCGCCTTGAAATGGGTCCCGTCGGGCTCGCGGAAAGCGATACCGGCGATCGTGCGCGGATCGCGCTTGCCCTCGATCGCGTCGAGCAATTCGGCGAAAGCGTTCTCCCCCTGCCCGCGGATCACCCAATCGACATAAGGCGCGTTGAGCACCGGCTCGGGATAGAGGCTGCCGAAATTGCCGCCCCAGATGATGGGGATGGCGGGGAAGCGTTGCTTGAGCGCGCGCGACAGCGGCACCGCGCTGACCAATTGCGGGCCCGGCATCACCGTCAGCGCGATCGCGGTGACCGGATCATTGCCGCCAGCGCGCGTCTCGACCCAGTCGCAGATCGCCGCAAACAGGTCGATATGCGGCAGATTGCCGTCGACGATCTCCCAACTGCGATGTGCCGGCAGTCCCGCACCGACCGCCATCACCGATAGTGGGAAACGGCGGTTGCCTGGGCGCGTGGCGCGTGGATTGACCAAGAGGATCATGGCCGTTCGGCGACCCAGAGGTCGAACCGCGATGGCACGCGTGCCCGCCGCAACGCAGCCTTGATTGGGCGCAGTTCATAGCTGATTGGATACAATATCCAATGTCGCCGCCAATCGAGCTCAGGCGCCGCGGCCAACCGATCGCGGGTGAGGAATTCGATGAATGGCAGCCCAAGCAGGCTATCGGCGCGCGCGCCGAAATGCTGCGCCGCCTGCGCGCGTTTCTCGGCGACCATCGCCAGCCCGTCGCGCTCGCGGGTGTAGAAGGGAGAATCGAGGATGATGATCCGGCCGCCCGGCCGCGTCACGCGCACCGCCTCCGTCAGCGTCGCCGACAGGTCGGTCGCATAGTGTAACGCGGCGTTGAACACCGCCAGATCGGCGCTCGCCGCATCGAGCGGGATGGCGTCGAACGAGGCGGTGATGCGGTCGATCCCGCCTGGTGCCCGCGCGACGAAAGGTGACCCGGCCCCCAACCCATCAACCGCGTCGTCGCGGATGTCGATCGCGATGGCATGATGCCCTTCGAGCGCGACACGATAGCTCAGCCAGCAATTGCCCGCGCCGAGATCGAGCATGGTGAGCGCCCCCCGCGTCGCGGCAAGCGGTCGGACGATCCGCGCCATCAACGCTTCGAAGCTGCGCGCGCGCACTGCCCATTGCGCGGCAAACGGGCCGTCTTTCAGATAGGGCAGGCTGAGCAGCGCGTCCCCGGCATAGCCCCTGCCCTCCGCGGCACGATGCTCGGCATAATCGGCCGCGAATTGGGCAAGCGCCGCCTCGGTCACGCCGCCGCCTCCGTCCGCACGAAGCGATAGAGGATATGGTCGCCGAATATCGCCAATGGCCGCCCCAGCGCGTCGTCGAGCGCATCGAGCCCGGCCAGCAGATGCGGGTGGCGCGAGATCCACGGCTCGGCTGCGCTCGGCGGGACGAACACGCCGATGCCCTGGCGCCCGGCGGGCTCGAACCAGGGCGACAGCGCAGCGGCGAGATCGCGACGGCGATGATAGACCACGGTGAAATCATGCCCGTTGAGCCGTGCCGGCACTGGCCCGCGCACGCGGCGGCGGAACATGTTGCGCGGGCGCCCGCGCAGCGCCTCGACCAGCATCTCGCCCGGGCAGCACGTCCCGAACACCACCAGCAGCGCCGACGCCCCCGGGCGCAGCAAGCGCGCCAGTCCTTGCCCGACCGACGCGAGATCGGCGACGCAATTGAGCCCGGCAAAGGTCGACCAGGCGCCGTCGAACATACCCTCGATGCCGGAGAGATTCTCGGCCGGCGCGACCTCCGCGGCGAGCATTGGGCGCCCGGCGAACTTGGCCGAGGCGACACCGACCATCGCGGGCGATGGATCGGTCATCAGCACCTGATAGCCGCGCCCGGCCATCCACAAAGCATCGTCCCCGGTGCCGCCGCCGAGCTCGATCAACCGCGACCGCGGCGCGAAGGTCGCCGCCAGCGTCTCGCGCACCGCGCGGCGCTGGGCGGCGACGCTGAGCCATGGGGTGAACCGCGCGTCGAACCCCTCGGCGATCGAATCGAAGGCCAGAGCGGCGGGCGACAGGTCGCGCACGGACATGCGTCAGGACCCGACGGCGAGGCGGAACGGGCTCGGCGACCGATGATCGTGCGTCAGTTCCTCGAGCCGCACCCAGGCCGCATCGTCGCGCACGCCTTGTTCGACCTCATGGTGCAGGAGGTCACGGATCTTGCGGTAGAAGGTGGTGTCGTAGGTGCCCTGGAACAGCATCGCCAGGTCGCCGGTATCCTTCCAGTTACGCTGCCGGCCAAGTTGCGCGCGGACCTGCTCGTAGAAATCGGTGCCGGGCAAAGGATAGGAAACCGACACCCCGATCTCATCGGGCGCCTCGTCGCGGATCAGGTCGCGGGTCGCGATCAGATCCTCCCACCCTTCCGACGGATAGCCGAGCTGGATGAACCAGCAAGCCTTGATGCCATGCGCCTGGAGCGTCCGCGTCGCACTGCGCGCGGCCTCGACATTGCTACCCTTGTCCATCGCGTCGAGAATCTTCTGTGACCCCGATTCCACGCCCAGCCACACCTCTCGCGCGCCCGCTTCGGCCAACGCCGCCACGCTGTGTTCGGTCATCAGGTTGACGCGCGATTGCATGGTGAAGGGGATCGCCGCGTCGGCGCGGCGAACCTCGTCGGCGAACGCGCAGGTCCAGTCGATATCGAGGCCCAATATGTCGTCGGTGAACCACAAATGATCCGGCGCGACGTCCCGCTTCAGCCGCGCCATCTCACGCACCACGTCTTCAGGCGATCGCACCGTGTAGCGGCGGCCGAAGGTCGGTTTCGCGCACCAATTGCAGGCATAGGGACAGCCACGCGACGTCGCGATGTTCCACGAAAACTCACCATGCGCGCCAGTCCAGGCGGCGCGATAGGCGGCGATATCGAGCAGATCCCAGGCCGGGTGCGGCAAGGTATCGAGATCCTGCTGCGCACGCCGCGGCCGGGTCGCGCCGGGATCGGGCAGGATCAACCCGGCAATATCGCCAATCTCACCGATGCCGCGTTCCCAATGGTCGACCAGTTCGAGCACCGCGCTCTCGCCCTCGCCCAGCACTACGGCGTCGGCGCCCGCGCCCAGATACATGGCCGGATTGTCGCTGACGTCGGGCCCGTTGGCAGCGACGCGGCAGCCCCGCGCGGCGGCCGCGCGGATCATCGCCAGCGCGGTGTCGCGGCGCACCGTGGTGCACATCTTGGTCAGGAAATTGAAATTGTCCTCCATGACGACGACCGCCTTGGGACGGACCGTGTCGAGCATCGCCTCGAAGCGCTCGATGCCGGGTTCGAAGGTCGCGTCGAACAAGGCGACCGCATGCCCTTCGCGCCGCACCAGGGCGGCGGCGATCAGCGTCGAGAGCGGAGAATAAGGCCGCATTCTCGATTGTTGCTTGGCGTCATGAACCATGAAGTTCGAATGGGAGAACAAAATCACGCGGCGTGCGCCTTTCGGACGCCGCCGACGGGCTCGCGAACAGGGGACGGATTGGTGCAAGACGAGGCCGGATACTGCCACCTGACGCTGTTTGGCATTGCGACCCTGATCATCGCCGACGATCCCCGTTTGCTCGCGACCGCTCGGGCGGCCCTTGTCGACTGGCTCATCGAAGCGCCGATGCCCGAACCGGAAATCACTCTCCGGCTCGCGCGCGACGACGGGCCTGCCGATTGGGTAAGTCCGGCGATCCGCGTCGAAGGTTCACGCCTGACGATCGAAGGCGAAGGAATCCGCGGAGAGGCAGATGCGACGACCGGCGCGGCGCGATGTCGAGTGCCGGCGCGGTTGATCGATGCGTCCGGTATGTTGGCCGATCAGATCCTCGACCCGCTGCTGCTGTTCCTGGCGACGCGGCGCGGGCGGACGCCGGTTCATGCGTCGGGCGTGATGATCGGCGATACGGTGATGGTGCTCGCGGGCGCCAGTGGGTCGGGCAAGAGCACGCTCGCGCTCGCCGCGATGGCGCGCGGCCTGGCGGTGCTGTCGGACGACACGTTGTATGTCGAGCACGGCGCGCGCCTGCGCGTCTGGGGAGTGCCGCGACCGATCCACGTCTTTCCGCGTGACGCGCCGCCCGGGGATCAAGAAACCCGCTTGCGCGGTGGCAAGGTGAAGCAGGCTGTCCAGCTCCCGGCGGGCCCGCGATATGCCGATCACTTGACGCTGGTCGTGCTCGCGCGCGGCGACACGCCGGCACTCGACGCGATCGCGCCCGAGGAAGCGACGCGGCATTTGGCTGAACTCGAACCCGGCTTCGATTTGTTGCGCGAGGAATCGGCAGCAGCCGTCGCTGCGCTCGCGTCGCGCGGCGCGTGGCGGCTCCGGCTCACCCAAGATCCCGACGCCGCGATCGCGCTGCTGCAGGAAGCGTTCGGGTGATCCGCGTCACCCAGATCGGCATCGTTCGCCCGCGCGAGAAGATCGACCCCGATCGCCTGCTCGCCGACTGGCCGACGCTCGCCGACATCGCCACCGCGACGCAGCGTGCCGGCGCCGAGGTGACCGTAATCCAGTCGTTCCATCGCGATGCCGAGATCGTTCGCGACGGAGTGCGCTATCGCTTCGTCGCCGAACCCGCGCTGCCCGGCCGCGCGACCGGGCTAATGCCCGGTCGGCTGGCGCGCGCGGTTCGGGCGGCCGCGCCGGACGTGCTGCACGTGAACGGACTCGATTTCCCTCGCCACATGCGCGCGCTGCACCGGCTCGGCATGCCGATCCTGGTGCAGGACCATGCCAGCCGCGCGGGCGCTGGTGGAAACAAGCGGCGCCGTGCGCTGGAGCATATCGCCGGCATCGCCTTCACCACGGCCGAACAGGCTCGGCCGTTCGTCGATGCCGGCGAGCTGTCGCCAAACGTCCCGGTCTTCGCCGTGCCCGAAAGCTCGACGCGGTTCTCCCCGGGCAGTCAGGCGACCGCGCGCGCCCGGACCGGGATAGAGGGCGATCCGGCGGTCCTGTGGGTGGGTCGGCTCGACGACAACAAGGACCCGTTGACGGTCCTGGCGGCGATCGAGATCGCGGCGCACGACCTTCCCCACCTGAAACTGTGGTGCTGCTTCCACGAACAACCCTTGCTGGCCGAGGTCGAGGCGCGGATCGCCGCGTCGCCCGCATTGGCCGGGCGCGTCCACCTGCTGGGCCGCGTGCCGCATGCGCGGATCGAGACATTGCTCAACGCCAGCGATTTCTTCCTGCTCGGCAGCCATCGCGAAGGATCGGGCTATGCCTTGATCGAAGCGCTGGCATGCGGCGTCACGCCGATCGTCAGCGACATCGCACCGTTCCGAGCGATCGCCGGATCGATCGGCGCGCTCGTTCCGGTCGGCGACGCGGCGGGATTCGCCCGCTCGCTGGTCGCGCTGGCACGGCAGGATCGCCTGGCGTTGCGACGTCGAGCCGTCGAGCATTTCGAGGCGCATTTGTCGTTCGACCGGGTCGGCGCACAGCTCTGCGCGATCTATGCCAAACTGATCGAGCGCGAGCGATGAAGATCGCGATCGTCGTTCCTGGCGGCGTCGACCGGTCGGGCACGCGCCGGGTAATTCCCGCCCTGCTCTGGCTGATAGAACGCCTGGCGGTGGAGGACGAGGTCCATGTCTTCGCCCTCCAGCAGGAGAAGCTCCCCGCGCGATGGCCACTGCTCGGTGCCCAGGTCCATAATGCCGGCGCGCGGCCGCGCCGCCTGCGGACGCTCGGCCAGATGCTGGGCGAACATCGCCGCGGCGGGTTCGACGTCGTCCATGCTTTCTGGGCGGGCGGGCCCGGCGTCGCCGCGGCCCTGTTCTCCCGGCTCACTGGCGTGCCGGTGTTGCTGACGCTCCCGGGAGGCGACCTCAGCGCGATGCCCGACATCGGCTATGGCGCACGGCTGACCCGGCGCGGGCGCTTCTGGGTCGACCTGGCGCTTCGACAGGCGACGCGCGTGATCGTGCCAAGCGAGTGGATGCGCTCGCAAGCCGCCGCTTTGGGAATCAACGCAACCTGCATCCGCTACGGCGTTTCGCTTGACCAATGGCCGACACGCATGCCGATCCGTCGCGTGCCGGGCACACCACTTCGCATCGTCCAAGTCGCCAATCTCAATCGGGTGAAGGACCAGGAGACGTTGCTCGGCGCCATGCACATACTGGCTACGCGCGGCGTGGCGTTCGAGGTCGACGTAATCGGGCTCGATACGCTGGATGGCGCGGTGCAGCGGCGTTGCCGCGAACTAGGACTCGCCGATCGCGTGCGCTTCCACGGTTTCGTCGAACACGCTGCGGTGCGCCCGTTCATCGAGCACGCCGACCTGGTGGTGGTGAGCTCGCGGCACGAAGGCGTGCCGATCGCCACGCTCGAGGCCGCGGTCGCGGGTGTGCCGACGGTCGGGACGTCGGTCGGCCAGATCGCCGATTGGGCGCCGGATGCGGCGATCGCTGTCCCGATCGGCGACGCCGAGGCGCTAGCCGATGCGATCGAGCGGCTGGCGGGCGACGAGGATGAGCGCCTGCGCCTCGCCGCCAACGCCCAGGCTTTTGCGGTAGAGCATGATGGCGACGCCTTCGTCGCCGCGATGCGTATCCTTTATCGCGCGTTCGCGCGGGAATAGCCCCAGGCTAGGCTCATCAAATGCGGCCAGTCCGGAAGCGACCCAATTGCGGACGTGCCAAGAACCTATAAGATACAGGAATGTATGATCGGACATTTGGCTGGCGGGACGAACTCAAAGCTATCGTCATCTTCAGCCTTCTTGCCCTCGGTCTTGCTGGGGCATTTGTCTGGAGAAGGTCGGCACCGCAGACCTACGAAACAGCGAAAGTAGTCCGGTTCGGGACTTATGCCGACAATCTGGGGAATCATCCGACCCTGGTCGTGGCTACTAGCGACGGAACCGAGCGCCAGATTGAGACGACGCCAGAGCTGTTGAGGGACTGCAAGGCCGGCAGCAACATCAAGTTGATCGTGTCGCCGCGTCACTCCGAAGTCGCGCCAGCGGGCTGCCAATAGCCGGTTCTCGCGACGACCGCTTTCCACCCATTTTCAGACGCCCTCGTTTTTGGCTCACCACCTAAGCCACGGTGGCGACCGGCATCGTCGGTAGCGTCCCGGCTTCGCGATAGACCCAATCGGCCACCCCGCCCTCGCAGCGGAATTCGGGCACCAGCTCGGTCAGCGCCGCGATCAGCTGCCCGCGGCTGGCGGCATCGAGTACGTTTTCGAGCCGATCGAGCCGGGCATGGAGCGCGTCGATCGGCAGGAAGCCCTCATCGGCCTTGAGGATGCGCGGGTGATCGGTCGGTGCGGGATCGTTGCCGATCAGCAATTCCTCATAGAGCTTTTCGCCTGGCCGCAGCCCGATCTCGACAATGTCGATGTCGCCGCCCGGATTGTCGATGTTGCGCACCGCCAGCCCAGCCAGTTCGATCATGTTGCGCGCCAGGTCGAGAATCCGGACCGGCTGTCCCATGTCGAGCACGAACACGTCGCCGCCGCGCGCCATCGCGCCGGCCTGGAGCACCAACTCGGCCGCTTCAGGCACCGTCATGAAATAGCGCGTCATGCGGCGGTCGGTCAGCGTCACCGGGCCGCCCGCCGCGATCTGTTGCCGGAACAACGGCACGACCGATCCGCTGCTCCCCAGCACATTGCCGAACCGCACCATCGAGAAATTGGTCCCCGGCGACACCTGATTGAGCGCCTGGAGCACGAGTTCGGCGGCGCGCTTGGTCGCCCCCATCACGTTGGTCGGCCGCACGGCCTTGTCGGTGCTGATCAGCACGAAATCGCGAATGCGCCAGCGCGCCGCCGCGCGCGCCAGTGTCCAGGTGCCGAACACATTGGTCCTGATGCCCTCGGCCGGATTGTGCTCGACGAGCGGCACGTGCTTGTAAGCAGCGGCGTGATAGAGCGTATCGGGCCGCCACGCGCCGATGATTTCGTCCATCCGCGCGCCGTCGCAAACCGACCCGAGCAAAGGGACGACCTTGAGCGATGGATAGCGCGCGGCGAGCTCGCGGTGGATCTCGTACAGTCCGAACTCGCTGATCTCGACCAGCAGCAGCGCCGCGAGGTCGCGCCTGGCGAGTTGGCGGCACAATTCGCTGCCGATCGATCCTCCCGCCCCGGTGACCATCACGACCTTGCCGTGAATGTGACCGTGCATCAGCGCGACGTCCGGTTCGACCGAGGCGCGGCCGAGCAGATCCTCGATCTCGACGTCGCGCAACTGTGTGACTTCGACCCGACCGTGCGCGATGTCCATCAACCCGGGTAGCGTCCGGATCCGGGCGTTGGCGCTGAGCGCGTCGGCGATGATCTGATTGCGCCGCGCGCGTGAGGCGGACGGCACCGCGAGCAGGATTTCGTCGGCGCCGAGCCGCTCGACCACCTCGGCGATCCGCGCCGGATGATGGATCCGGCGCCCGTCGAGTACGCTGCCGATCAAGGCGGGGCTGTCGTCGAAATAGCCGACCACCGCCATCTCACTGCTTTGCGCGATCGCGGCCGAGAGCTGGCGCCCGGCCGACCCCGCGCCATAGATCAGCACGCGTCGGTGCGGCGCGCGGCCGGCACCCGCCACGTCGAACAGCCAATAGCGCGCGAGCACGCGCGATCCGGCGATGCCCACGAACAGCAGGATCGGCTGTATCAGCACGATCGTGCGCGGGATGCCGAACACGCTGATCACGGTGAACACGGTCGCGAACGGCAAGGTATAGATCGCACAGGCGCGGGCGATGTTGACGATCGCGCGGATGCCCGCCTGGCTGAAGATCTCGCGATACAGGCCCAATGCCCAGAACAGCGGAAGAGCGATCGCGATCGACACCGCGACCAGCAAGCCGAACGGCGTGTCGCGTTCGGGCCAGAAACCCAGCCGTAGGATAACCGCGGCATAGCAAGTGATCGCGCACAGGCAGCCGTCGACCAGCATCGCAATCCAGCGCTTGGTCGGACGCGGCCGCGACACGGCAAAATGGCGCAGCGCCATGAGCGGCCGCGCCAGAGTCACGACAGACTCCGTTGCGGCAACCGGGGAAGTGCGATCGTGTCCAAACGCCCTGTCACATCGGCTTAGTGGCCATGTGCGCGCCGCCAAGTTCAACCGGGGTGAACGCTTCGCCGCGCGCCGGGCACCAAGGATGGAGGGATCGACCAACCGGGACAGACGGAAAGGACGCCGGCGCTCGGCATGGGGGATTTCACGGACAGGACATTGATGATCACCGGCGGGACCGGGTCGTTCGGCACGACCATTCTGCGCCATCTGCTGGCGCAGCCGATCGCCGAGATCCGCATCGTCAGCCGCGACGAGAAAAAGCAGGAGGACCAACGCCTGCGGTTCAACGACGCGCGGATCAAATACCATATCGCCGACGTCCGCGACGCGCGCGCGATGGAAATGATCAGCCGCGGCGTCGACTTCATCTATCACGCCGCCGCCTTGAAACAGGTGCCGTCATGCGAATTCCATCCGCTGGAAGCGGTGGCGACGAACATCACCGGCACCGCCAATGTGCTCGACGCGGCGATCAGGAACGGCGTCAAGCGCGTCGTCTGTCTGTCGACCGACAAGGCAGTCTATCCGGTCAACGCGATGGGCATGTCCAAGGCGCTGATGGAAAAGGTCGCGATCGCCCGGGCGAGGATGGCGGAAGGCAGCGGCACAGCGATCTCCGCGACGCGCTATGGCAATGTGCTCGCCTCGCGCGGCTCGGTCGTGCCCTTGTTCATGCGCCAAGTGCTGCGCGGCCAGCCGATCACCATCACCGACCCGGAGATGACGCGGTTTGTCATGACATTGGATGAGGCCGTCGACCTCTGCCTTTACGCGTTCGATCATGGCAGTAACGGCGATCTGTTCGTTCAGAAGGCGCCCGCCATCTCGATCGAGAAGCTCGCCCACGCCGTGCTCGCGGTAATGGGCCGGCCCGACCATCCGATCCGGGTGATCGGCACGCGCCACGGCGAGAAGCAGCACGAAACCTTGCTGAGCCGCGAGGAAATGGCGGTGGCCGAGGATCGCGGCGCCTATTTCCGTGTCGCGCCCGACAATCGCGACCTCAATTACGATGCCTATTTCAGCGACGGGCGGGAGCAGGTGTCGCGCGCCGACGATTTCAATTCGCACAATACGCGCCAGCTAGAAGTCGCGGAACTGGCGGACATGCTCGGCCGACTGCCTTATGTTCGCGGCGTGCTGACGGGAGAAACGGTCGATGAAAGCTGAGCGGCCGACGGTCGCGATCACCGGGGCGAACGGCTTCATCGGACGCAACCTGACGGTGCGGCTGAGCGAGCTCGATTACCCGGTCCTGCCGATCACCCGCGACACTCCGGTCGACGATGCGCGTCGGGCGGTGGGCGCGAGCGCAGTGGTCTTCCACCTTGCCGGCGTCAACCGGCCCGACGATCCCGGCGACTTCCTACGCGGCAATCGCGATTATACCGCGTCGGTGGCCGATGCGATCGCGGCCGGCGACCGGCATCCGCTGGTGATCCTGGCCTCGTCGCAAAAGGCGGTCGAGGACACGCCCTACGGCGCCAGCAAGCTGGCGGGCGAACAGGTCGCGCTTGGCCTGGGCGACGCAGCGACGGTATCGATCTGGCGGCTGCCCAATGTCTTCGGCAAATGGGCGCGGCCCAATTACAATTCGGTGGTCGCGACCTTCTGCCACAATATCGCGCGCGGGCTGCCGATCGACGTGCATGACCGCGCCACGCCGTTGCGGCTGCTCCATATCGACGATCTGATCGACCAGTGGCTCGCGTTGATCGCCGCGCCGCCGACAGCCAGCGGAGTGGTCGCCCCGGAAATGGTCTATTCGAGCAGTGTCGGCGAGATCGCCGACCTGATTGCCGGTTTCGCTGCGCGCCGGTCGAGCGGCGAAATCGGCGACGTCGGCACCGGCTTGTCGCGTGCGCTCTACGCGACGTTCATCTCGTACCTGCCCGAAGCCGCGTTCAGCTACCGCCTTGTCGCGCACCGCGATCCGCGCGGCAGCTTCACCGAGATGCTCAAGACGCCGTCGAGCGGGCAGACATCCTATTTCACCGCGCATCCCGGCGTGACTCGCGGCGGGCATTACCATCACGCCAAGGTCGAAAAATTCCTCGTCGTCCACGGCGAGGCGCGGTTTCGCTTTCGCCATATCCTGAGCGGTGACGAACATGAAATCGTCACCTCGGCGGCCGAGCCGGTGGTGGTCGAAACCATCCCCGGCTGGACCCATGACGTAACCAATATCGGCGACGACGAGCTCGTCGCCATCATCTGGGCCAACGAGGTGTTCGATCGCGACCGCCCCGACACCGTGGCGCTACCGCTATGACCAAGAAGCTGAAAGTGATGACGATCCTGGGCACCCGCCCCGAGATCATCCGCCTGTCGCGCGTCATCGCCGCGCTCGACCGTCACACCGATCATGTGCTGGTCCATACCGGACAGAATTACGACCATGAGCTCAACCAGGTTTTCTTCGACGATCTGGCATTGCGCGCACCCGACCATTTCCTCGACGCGGCCGGCGCCACCGCCGCCGAGACGATGGGCCAGGTGATCATCGCCGCCGACAAGGTGCTGGCGGCCGAAGCGCCCGACGCGCTGCTGGTACTGGGCGACACCAACAGCTGCCTGGCGGTGATCGCCGCCAAGCGCCGCCGCATTCCCGTGTTTCACATGGAGGCAGGCAATCGCTGTTTCGACCAGCGCGTGCCCGAGGAGATCAACCGCCGGATCGTCGACCACAGTGCCGACATCAACCTGCCCTATTCGACCATCGCCCGCGACTATCTGCTCGCCGAGGGCTTTCCCGCCGACCGCGTGATCAAGACCGGCAGCCCGATGTTCGAGGTGCTGAGCCATTACCGCTCGGGCATCGACGCGTCGAACGTCCACGCGCGGCTGGGGGTCGAGCGCGGACGCTACGTCGTGGTGAGTTGCCACCGCGAGGAGAATGTCGATGGCGACGAGCGCCTCCGCCAACTGGCCGACACGCTCGGCGCGGTCGCCGCGCTTCACGACGAGCCGATCCTGTTCAGCGCGCACCCGCGTACCCGCAAGCGGATCGAGGTGCTCGGGATCGCCTTCGATCCGCGCGTCAGAGTGATGAAACCGCTCGGCTTCCTCGACTACAATGCGCTCCAGCTTCATGCGCGCGCAGTGCTGTCGGACAGCGGCACGATCAGCGAGGAAGCGGCGATCCTGGGCTTTCCCGCGCTCAACATCCGCGACGCGCACGAACGCCCCGAGGCGATGGAGGAAGCGGTCGTGATGCTGACCGGGCTTGGCCGAGAGCGCGTGCTGCAGGGCCTGGCGATGCTGGCGGCGCGCACCGCCCCGCCGCGCTTACCCGCCGATTATGCCATGCCCGATGTGTCGGAAAAGGTCGTGCGGCTGATCCTGAGCTACACCGATTACGTCCGCCGCACGGTGTGGAAGGAATATTGAGCCCCGGCCATGCGATTCCTGATGGTCGCGATGCAATTCCCGGTCGAGCCGGGGCAATCGTATTTGACGACCGAGCTTGCCGATGCCCTGGTCGCGGCGGGCCACCAGGTCGACGTGCTTCACCTCGACTGGCACGCGGCGCCCGGCGGCCCGACCCGGACCTTCTTCACCGATAGCGGCGTCCGCGTGGTCCGCTGCGCGCCACGGGCGCTGGGCGGCCCCGGCCTGCTGTACCATGCCAGCAAGTTTGTGCTGAGCGGCCGCCACGCCGCCCGCGTCGCCTGGCGTCATTTCGATCTGGAGAGTTTCGACGCGCTGATTGCCTGGATGCCGGGGATCGCGATCGCGCCGCTGTTGCCGCTGATCCATCGCGCACGGATCAGGCATCGCCTGTTGTTCATCTGGGACTTCTTTCCCGACCATCATCGCGAGATCGGGCGGATGCCGGGCGGGCTGCCCTTTCGTATCGCGCGGTGGTGGGAACAGCGGGAGATGAACCGGTTCACTGCGATCGTCTGCACATTACCGGGCAACGAAGCCTATCTGCGCGCGCATTACCGCGTACGGCCCGATCAGCGTGTGCTGGTGACACCCGTCTGGGCCGATACCACGCCGCTACCTCCGGTCGATAGCGCTGCGATTCGGCGACAGTACGACCTGCCGAGCGATGCCCCGATCGCGGTGTTCGGCGGACAATTGGTCGAGGGCCGCGGGTTCGATCAGATGCTGGGCGCGGCAGAGGCCGGGCACGCCGCGGGATCGCCGCTTCGCTATCTGTTCGTCGGCGACGGTCGGCTGGCGCCGATGATCCGCGATCGGGCGGCCAGGGCCACGAATGTCCTGTATCGTCCGCCGGTGCCGCGCGCCGACTATCTGAAGCTGCTCGGCGCCTGCGATGTCGGGATGGTCGCGACGGTGCCCGGCGTCACCTCGTTCAGCATCCCGTCCAAGACGATCGACTATCTTCGGGCGGGCCTGCCGGTGGTTGCCGCGGTCGAACATGGCAGCGACTTTCCCGCTATCCTGGAAGGATATCGCGTTGGGCGGACCGTCTCGTTCAATGACCCCGGCGGATTCCATCGCACGGCCGAATTGCTATCAACGGATACTGCAATCCGTGAGGAGGTGCGAACCAACGCACCACGCTGCCTCGACGAGGTGTTCGACGTCCGTCACGCGGTGGCGACTATCGAAGCAGCGACGCGGCCCTGATCGCGTTTCCAGCGCCGCCGGGCCGGCGTCGCGTCAGGAACAACAGCACCGCAATACCCGCCGACAGCGCATAAGCGCTCGCATAGCCGATCTGCGGTGCGCGCGGATCGCCCATACCGATCAGCGTCAGGGTGATCGCCGCCATCATCGCCAGCGTCGCGATCTCGATCGCTGCGTAGCGCCCCGGCCGCCCTCGCGCGAACGCCGAGAACATCGCCAGCGACACCAGCACGCGCATCGTGTCGCCGATCATATAGGTGCGGATCACCGGGATCGCGGGCAGATAGGTATCCGCCAGAAACAGATGGACAAGCAGTGGCGCGCCGAGCGTGAAGACGAGCAATGCGCCCGCCATCACTGCCGTTCCCGCCGCGGCGCATTGCACGACCAACCGCCGCCGCCGGGCATCCTCGGTCAAGGTCGCGACGTGCGGCACGAAGAATTGCACCATGAACAGTCCGAGGAACTGCGTCGACAGGTCCGATATCCGGTTGGCCGCCATCCAATAGCCGAGCGTCGTCACCCCGAAATGATCGCGATAGATCGAGCGCAGGCCGAACAGCATGATCGCCGAAAATCCCGTCGTCGCGGCAATCGACGCCGAATAGCCGAGCAGCCGCCGCGCCTCGGTCCTGACCACGCCGGCAGGCGCCAGCGCCAGATGGAGCGGTCGCGCGAAGACGAACGCGAGCGCCATGGTCAGCAGCGGACCGGCGGCGAACGCCAGCGCGGCGAACTCGGCTTGATGCCGCGAGATCAGCCACGCCGCCGCCGCCGTCGCGACCAGCAGCCCCGCCGCCTGCGCCGCGAGACTGAAGCTCGCGCGCCCGCGCCCCGACAGGATGCTGCACCAGATCTGCCCGGGGCCCGCCGCCAGCGCGAGCGCGGCCTGGCTTGCGATCAGCGGCCAGCGATGCGGGGCGTCGATCAGCAAATCGGCGATCGCCGGTGCGCCGATCAGCACGCCCAGCCCGATCACCGGTGCCGCGATCGCCCAGATCGCCAGCGCCGCGCCGTGTACCGCGCCAAGTGCCGCGTGATCTTCCGCCGCCGCAGCCTCGCGGATCACGCCATTCTGCGTGCCGCCGACCGCGATCAGGTTGAGCAAGGCGGCGAACGCCATCAATTGCGCGAACACGGTGAAGCCGTGCACCGGCAGATGCGTCGCCGAGAGCTTCAGCAGGACGAGCGCCGACGCGATGCGCACGCCGAAGAAGATCGGCACCGAGGCCAGGCGACGAACTATGACGGCGCACCCATTGCCGCCGGCAAGGTCGCCGGGAGCGCTGCGGGCAGTGCCGCGGAAAGGGCCCGACGCGACCGATGCCACAACCAGATCGCGATCCACGCCCCGAACGTCGTATAGCCGTCATAGCTCGCCAGCACCTGGTTGTTGGCGGGCAGGTAGAAGATCATCGTCGTCGTCAGCGCAAACAGCACCGCGGCGGGGTCGTTCATCCCTGCCGCCGCTTCGCGCCACCAGCGCCCCCAGAAGAAGCCGATCAGTGCGAGGACGGGGATGGCGCCGACAAAGCCGACATCGTTCGCGATCCAGGTGATCAGCGTCGACCAATAATTCTCTTCGGGCCAATGATCGGCGCCGTTGCGCCAGGTATAGGTGTTGAGATGCGGCCCGCGATCGTCGGTCGCGGCTTCATAGACCGAGAGCGCGGCGGGCGAATGGCCGACGCCCCAGGCCGGCTCGAACGGTTTCTCCATCGCGAGGTCGAGTCCGTAATAGCCCGAACAGGTCGACAGGATGAAGATCGTCAGCCCGAAGCGCTGGCGGAGCGGCAGCCAGCTGATCGCCGGATTGTCGAGATCGGCACAGATCCGGCTGTCGTTGATGCAGACCGCGGTGCGGCTGACATAGCTGCCCAGCCGCCCTTCCTTGCGATCGGTGAACAGCCCTTGCGCGACATAGAGGAAGACGAGCCCGATCAGCACCGGTTTCCAGTAACGGCGCACCAATTCACCCGCCGATTCCCCCATCGCACGGGCGCGGCCGAATGACACGAGAGCCGCGGCCGCACCGATCACGAACAGATCGGCGATCTCCTTGTCGGTGCCGCGCAGGATCGAGAAGATGACCGATGTTGCGACCGCGACACCCAGCGAGGCACGCCCGATCCAGCCGATCCGCTGCCAGTGGATGATGCCGAGCGGCAGGATCGCATAGACGAACGGTGCGGTGAGCGCGCGCACCATGACGATCATGTTGCGTTGACCACCGGTTGCGAGGAGCTGTTGCTGGAACCGGCGATAGGCCGCGCCCTGATCGGCCAATGCATCGAGCACTTCCCACGGTGCCTTGCCGGTATAAGCGAAGCTCGATGGGATCAGCAGCAGCACCGCGACGAGCGCGGCCAGCGGCAAGAAGAACGCCAGTCCGGGCAACGGCGCCGTCACGCGCGTCGGCCCCGCCGACCCGGTGAACGTCGCGACCCACAGCACGGTGAGGCACAAGGCGACATAGAAGAACAGTCGCACCCAGTCGGCGGTATAATAGATCGGCCAGTTCACCGGCCAGGCGAGGAACAGCAGGAACGTACCGACGACATAGCCGAACACCAGCATCAGCGGCACGCGCGTGATTCCCGCCGGGCTGACCACCGGCACGACGCGGGTGGCGCCCGCGCCGGGCAACGGCAAGGCGCTCGTCAGGCTCAAATCGTCCGGGCCGGTGAATTGGTCATCGCTGTCGGGTTAGTGCCCGCAATCACGCCGAGGGTTCGCGTCATCCCGCGATCGAACGCCAGATTCTCGGCATAAAAGCGTCGGCCCGCCGCCCCCATCGCGTCACGCCGGTCGCGCGGCAGTCCTGCGATCTCGACCAGGATGCGGGCCAGCGCCGCGGCATCCCCTGGCGGCGCGACCAACGCCGCGCCCGATCGCCGTAACAGGTCGGCGGCTTCGCCCGCCACGCCAGCGACGATCGGCCGGCCCATCGCGAGATAGAATTGCGTCTTGGACGGGATGGTGATCGCAAACAGCGGATCGTCGCGCAAGTGAAGCAACAACGCGTCGGCAGCAGCGAAGACGCCGATGATCCGCTCTGGCGGCACGCGTCCGGCGAACCGCACCGCGGCGTTGCCCGCGGCGCGATCGCGCAGTGCGGCGGCATCGACCCCGTCGCCGTAAAGCACGAGCTCGATTTCGGGCCGGTAGCGAGCTGCGATCGCAACCGCGTCGATCGCCGTCTCGAGTGCCTGGGCGCGGCCGAGATTGCCGCCATAGACAATCGTGAAGCGGCCGGGATCCGTTGTCTCCGCGACACCTCGTTCGGCGAATTCGGCGTCGGCCCAGTTGCGGATCACGGTCAGCTTGGCGTCGGGAACGCCGCGCTCGACCAGGGCGCGCCGCATCCCTTCGGACTGGACGACGATCGCCCGCGCACGGGCATAAACGAAGCGGCACAGCGCGCCGATCGGCCCTACCATCCGCGCGGCGCCCGCCATGCCGGTCGCCGCCAGCGTGTCTGGCCACAGATCCTGGATATCGAGCACGAAGGGCAACCCGCGCAATCCGCCGCCGATTGCCGCCGCCAGCCCGACCGTGATCGGCGGATGATAGACATAGGCCATGTCGTACCGCCCGCCGCGGATCAGGCAGTAGAGCATCGCCGAGACGAAAAACGATAGAAAGTTAAGCGACCGCCGCAGCGACGACGCGTCGTGGCTGGGATAAAGCGGCAGGCGGACGACGCGCACGCCCTCGATCGTTTCGTACTGGACCAGCCGGAGCCGATAGCCGGGATAGATCTTCCCGGTCGGATAATTGGGAAAGCCGGTAACGACCGTCACCTGATGCCCCGCCGCCTCGAGCGCGCGGACGAAGTGAATCCCCTTGATGATATTGGGCTCGGGTTCGAACCATTGCGTCAGATAGAGAATCCGCATTCCGCCCCCGCCGATCCGGCCCGCGTTGAACCGCGACCGGGTAACCAGGCACCAATTCCGTAGTCGGCGGGCCATGCCCCGTTAGTGCGCGGTAAGGGGTTGCGAGTTCATGTCATTGCGGGAGCTTCCAGTCCCGTTCTTCGACTGGAAGGCACTCTATGCCGAGCGTGCCGAAGAATATCGCCGGATCGTTGACGAGACCGCATCGGCGGGCGGATTCATCCTGCAAGCGGCGGTCGACGCGTTCGAGGCGGCGCTCGCGGCCTATCTGGGCGTACGCCACGCGATCGGCCTGTCGGACTGCACTAATGCGATGCTGCTGGGCCTGCGCGCGTCGGGTCTCAAGCCGGGCGACGAAGTGATCATGCCCGGCCATGGCTTCATCGCGGCGGCGCAATCGATCCATTTCGCCGGCGGGACGGTGGTGCCCGTGGAACTGAAGGACCACGACTGGCTAATCGATCCCGACGCAATCCGCGCCGCGATCACGCCCTATACCCGCGCGATCATGGCAGTGCACGTCAACGGGCGGGTCTGCGACATGGCAGCGATCCGGGCGATTGCCGACGATCGCGGCCTGCTGGTGGTTGAGGACGCGGCGCAGGCGCTCGGCGCGACGATCGACGGCGTGCCGGCCGGCAGGTTCGGCCAATGGGGAGCGTTCAGTTTCTATCCGTCCAAGACTTTGGGCTGTTTCGGCGATGCCGGCGCGCTGGTCACCGATGACGATGCCATCGCCGAGCGCGTCCGGGCGATGCGCAACCATGGCGCCGGGCCCGACAAGATCATCCCGGCGGACTGCGCGGTCTGGGGAACCAATGCGCGGATCGACAATCTCCACGCCGCGATCCTGACCTACAAGCTCGGCTGGTACGATCAGGCGATCGCCCGGCGACGCGCGATCGCGGCACGTTATCACGATGCGTTCCAAGGGATTGCCGAACTCGATTTGCCGCCCTCGCCCGACGCCGATCCCACGCGGTTCGATGTCTTCCAGAATTACGAGACGTGCTGCGACCGCCGCGACAAGCTGCGCGTCCATCTGACCAATCTCGGAATCGGGACGATCGTGCAATGGGGCGGGACCGGCATCCACCAATTCCGCAACCTGGGGCTCGAACGGCTGTTGCCGCGTACCGACCGCTTCTTCGCACGATCGCTGCTGATCCCGATGAACCATTTGCTGAGCGATGCGCAGGTCGGCCGTGTCATCGACGGCGTGCGGGGGTTCTTCGCATGAAGATCGAGCCGATCGCGCCGCCCGATACGGTCGACCTCGCGCTCCGATTGCGCCGCCACGTGGTGCGCATGTGCAGTCGCGGCGGCAGCTCGCATGTCGGATCGTGCCTGTCGATGGCCGACATCATCGCGGTGCTTTACGGCGATACGCTGCGCGTCGATCCGACCGACTCGAGCTGGGCCGGCCGCGACCGGTTCATCCTGTCCAAGGGCCATGCCGGGGCGTGCGTCTATGCGGCGCTTGCCGAGCGTGGCTTCTTCCCGCTCGCCGATCTCGACCACCATTATGCCAACGGCTCCAACCTGTCGGGCCATGTCAGCCACAAAGGGGTCGCCGGTGTCGAACTCTCGACCGGATCGCTCGGCCATGGCCTGGGGATCGGCGCAGGCATGGCATTCCAGCTACGCCGGATGGGCGGCGACCAGCGCGTCTATGTCGTGCTGAGCGACGGCGAATGCGACGAGGGGTCGAATTGGGAAGCGATCCTGTTCGCCGCGCACCATCGCCTGGGCAATTTGTGCGCGGTCGTCGACTACAACAAATTGCAGAGCATCGCGCCCGTCGCCGAGACGATCGCACTCGAACCCTTTGCCGACAAATGGCGCGCATTCGGCTGGGCGGTCGAGCGGATCGACGGGCACGATCATCAGGCGCTCAAGGCCGCCCTCGCGCGCTCCACACAAACCGACCGACCCAGCTGCATCATCGCCGATACGATCAAGGGCCGCGGTGTCTCGTTCATGGAGAACCAGGTGCTGTGGCATTATCGCTCGCCGCAGGGCGAGGAATTCGCCGCGGCGATGCGCGAACTGGGCGTGGAGGCGCGCGATGCGTGACGCGTTCGTCCGCGCGCTGACCGAGCTCGCCGGCGAGGATCCGCGCGTGCTGCTGGTCAATGGCGATCTGGGCTTCGGCGTCCTGACCGACTTTATCGAGCGCTTCCCCGGCAATTACGTCAATGCCGGGGTCGCCGAGCAGAACATGACCGCGATCGCGTGCGGCGCGGCGCTGACCGGCGCGCGCAGTTATACCTATTCGATCGGCAATTTCCCGACGCTGCGGTGCCTCGAACAATTGCGCAACGACGTCTGCTACCATCATGCCGACGTCACCGTGGTCGCGGTCGGCGGCGGCTTTTCCTACGGCCAGCTCGGCATGTCGCATTTCGCGACCGAGGACCTCGCGATCCTGCGCGCGCTGCCCGATATGACCGTCGTCGCACCCTCGGATCCGTGGCAGGCCTATGCACTGGCCCGCCAGCTCCATGCGCGCGGCGGGCCCGCCTATCTCAGGATCGACAAGAGCCGCGCCGGATTGCCCGAAGGCCACGTCATCCTGGGCGAGGCTCGGCAGGTGCGCGATGGCGATGACGCGGTGATCTTCGCGACCGGCGGCATCCTGGGTGAAGCGGTCGCCGCCGCCGATACGCTTGCCGCGGAGGGCGCGGCGGTGCGCGTGATCGACGTCCACACGATCAAGCCGCTCGACGCCGCCGCCATTTGCGATGCCGCGCGCATTTGCGGCCATGTCGTCACGCTCGAGGAGCACAATATCGTCGGCGGGCTCGGCGCGGCGGTCGCCGAGGCCTGTCTCGATGGCGGTGTCGCGTTGCGCAGCTTCCAGCGCCTCGGCCTGGCCGACTGCTTCCCCGACATCGTCGGCGACCAGGCCTGGCTGCGCGCGCGCTACGGCATGGATCGCGCCGCGGTGCTCGCCGCACTCCGGGCGGTTCTGTGATGGCCAAGCGCGCGTTCGACGTCGTCGTTTCAGTCGTCTTGCTCGCCCTGGCGTCGCCGGTCCTCGCGGTCGCGATGCTCGCGATATGGCTGCAGGACGGCCAGTCGCCGCTCCATCGCGGGGTTCGCGTCGGCCGCGGCAATCGCGACTTTAGGATGATCAAGCTCCGATCGATGGCGGTGGATGCCGAAGCGCTCGGCGGCACGTCGACCGCGCGCGGCGATCCGCGCATCACCCCGCTAGGCCGCAAGCTGCGTTGCTGGAAGATCGACGAGCTGCCGCAATTCTGGAACGTGCTGATCGGCGAGATGAGCCTGGTCGGTCCGCGCCCCAACACGCGCCGGGGCGGCGTCGATCGCTACACGTCGGCCGAATTGAAACTGCTCGAAATCCGCCCCGGCATTACCGATTTGTCCTCGATCGTTTTCGCTGACGAAGGCGATATCATCGACAGCGCGGCCGATCCCGATTCCGCCTATGACATCTTGATCAGGCCGTGGAAGAGCCGGTTGGGCCTGCTCTACATCGAGCGTGGCGACATCTCCACCGACCTGCACTTGCTCTGGCTGACCGCGCTGGCGATCGTCGCGCGGCCTGCCGCGTTGCGCGGGGTCGATGCGATCCTGGCACGATGGGGCGCCGATCCCGAACTGCGCCGCGTTTGCGCACGATCGGCGCCATTACCGGTCGCTCAGCCGCGGGAGCCGGCGACGTGATGATATTCTTCAGCCACGGGCCGAGCGATCCGCCGCCGCCGCTCCTGCGCCTGCCGCCCGACATGACCTTGCGCCGCTGGCAAGCGGGCAAGCCCGGTCTACCCCCGCGCGGATCGCGCACCCCGGTGAATTTCGTCTGGTGGCTGCTCAACCGGCTGGGCTTCTTCGCAACCGATGAGTTCACCGAGCTTACGGTCTGGCACGGCGGAACCCTGGTCCATCGCCTGCTGGTAACGCCACGTTGGCACCGCTTGCCGTTCATGGCGCCCGACGATCTCGAAGTCGGCAATATCTGGACCAGACCCGATGCGCGCGGCCAGAAACTGGCGCCAGCGGTCATCGGCGAAGCGCATCGCCTGTTCGGCGATCGCGAGCGGCGGTGGTGGTGGTTGACCGACGACGACAATGCGGCGTCGATCGCGAGTGCGACGCGCTGCAATTACCGCCGGCTCGGGACAGGCTACAAGACGCGCCCGCTCGGCATCACCCTGTGGGGTCAGTACCGGTTCAAGCCTATCGCCGAGTGATCGCCACTGATGCGATAGCGCCTGCCCGCTCGCCCGAGGTGCCGCCGGGACGCAGCGTCAATGTCAGCCATTGCCCTTCACATCCCACCGGGACGGCGACGTCCACGACTGCCGCGGCGCTCGATGCTGACGGCACGTCCAGCCGAGCGAGTGTCGCACCACCCTGCTCGCCGCAGGTCAACGACCAATAAGGCGCGTCGTTCGGTGTCGCCGACGCCGCCATCGTGGCCAGCCGATAATTGCCCGGGGGAAGCAGCAGCAATTGCGCCGCGACCTGCCCTCCCCGACCCGGCTCCGACCGCCAGCCAAGCGCAGGGCGGCCATCGGCGATGCTGCGCTCAGCGCCGATGTCGCCGCGTTCGGTGAAGCTCCAGCCGAAAGGATAGCTTCCGGTCGCGTCAGCAAAGCCACCGTCGACCACCAGGCGCGGCTGTTCTTTCCCGCTCGAGAAGGCAGCGCGCACCCGGCCCGCCAACGCGAAGCGGCGCTCGTCCACCAACCGCGCGATCAAGGCGCGATCGACGCCATTGCCGGTAACCAGACCGCGATCGCGCATGTGCAGGAGCACGGCCGCCGCTCCGTCGCTATCGCCATTGGCGACGGCATAATTCAGGAACATCAGCCGCCAGTCGCTCGGCCGGTCGAGCATCCGCGCGATCGGCGCGACCAGGCCGGGGTCGCTCGTCGCGCCGGCCAGCACCGGGAACAAAGTTGGCGCCGCTGCCGCCGTGGTCCGGAGCGCCACGTCGAAGTCGCGCAGCGCATGGCCGACATCGCCGCGATCGACCGAGCGCTGGATCAGCCACAATCGGGTCGGCAGGCTGCGCCGGCTGATCGCGTCGGACAGGTCGAACAATTGCGCCGTACGCGTCGGGTTGCGCGCCGCCTCGACGTCGATCGCGCGAAACTCGATCGCCGCATTCTGGGTAAGATCGCGCGCCAGCGTCGCCTGGGTCAGCGCGCGGATCGACGGATCGGTCGCGCCGCGGCCGTCCTCGACCAGCTTGCGCGCGGCCGCCATCGCGATCCGCGCATCGTAGGGCGCCACGCTCGCGGCAGCGACCGGATCGCTCCGCACCAACCATTGCGCGGTTCCGGCCTGAACGATCCCCGCCGCCGCCACCAGGGCGCCGGCGACGATCGCACCACGCCAGACCATCGGCGACGGCATCAGCCGCTCGACCTAGCGGCCATAGCCATATTCATAGCCGTATCCGTAGCCGTACCCGAGATGCGCGCGCTTCGCCTCGAACTTGGTGAGGACGGCGCCGAGCACATTGGCGTGCGCGGTCGCCAGGCGGTTGAGCGCGTTGCGCACCACGCCCGCCTGGGTCGAACGCGCCTCGACGACGAAGATAACTGCCTCCACGGCCGAGGCGACCAGCGGTGCATCGGCCAGTCCGATCACCGGCGGCGAGTCGACGATGACATGGTCGAACCGCTCCTGCAGCCGTTCGATCAGCACTCGCAGCCGCTCGCCGGTCAACAGATCGGCGGCGTTGGGCGGCGGCGGCCCCGCCGGCATCACGCTCAAGCCTTCGTGGCTGGTGGCGTGAATCGAAGCGTCGAGATCGTCGCTGCCGGCCAGGAAGTTGCTGACCCCGGCCTCGTTTGCGACCCCGAACGCGGAGTGGACTGACGGTGAGCGCAAATCGGCATCGACCAGCACGACTTTGCGATGCGCGCGCGCCAGCGACTGGGCGAGTGCGGTCGCGGTGGTCGACTTGCCCTCGCGCGGCCGCGTGCTGGTGACCGCGAGCGACCGTGGCGTGCCGCGCGCCGTCGACAGTTCGAGATTGGCCTGGACCGCCAGATAGGCTTCGACCAACGGCGAGCGCGGGTCCTCGAGCGCGTCCAGCGGTCCCCCGCTCTTCACCTTGGGCAAGGTGCCGAGCAACGGCAGGCCGAGTTTCTCCTGCGCTTCGCCCGGATCGCCGATCCCTTCGTCGATCTGTTCGAGCGCGGCGGCTAGCGCGACGCCGGCCAGCCCACCCGCGAGGATCGATAGCAACAGGTTGATCATCAGGCTGGGCCGCGACGGCCGGTCGGGCAATTTGGCGGCGTCGACCACCGCGATATTGTTATTCTCGATCCCGCCGGCGACGCCGATCTCCTTATAGCGTTGCAGCAGCGCGCTATAGAGTTCGCGGTTGGTGTCGGCATCGCGCTGGAAGATATTGTACTGGATGCTGCGCTGGCGGAGGTCGGTGAGGTTGCCCTTGAGCGCTTCGACCCGCGCTTGCAGCGCGCGTTCGCGGCCCAATGCCGAGGCATAGGATTGTTGCAGCGATGTGCGCACGCGCCCCTCTTCGGCCGCGATCGCGGAATCGAGCACCTGGACTTGCGATTCGAGCGCTTTGGCCGGCGGGTATTTGGGTTCGAACTGCGACAGCAATTTGGCATATTCGGACGCGGCCTCGGCGCGTTTCTGGCGAAGATCGCCGATCGCCTGACTCCCCAGCGCCTCGCTGCTCGATCCCGGCTGGCGCGCCGCGGCGAGCCGCGCCTGCGCCTCGATCCGTTCGGCGGTTGCGGTGGCGAGCGCTGCATTGAGCGTGGTGATGTCGTCGGTCAGCAACGAGCGGTCGCCGCCGACCGCGCTTCCGGCGCCATCCTTGCCCGAACTCGCCGCCGGCAGGTTGATGATCCCTTGGCTAGAGGCATAACCCACCGCCTGACGCTCTGATTCCTCGAGTTTCTGGCGCAATTGCTCGAGCCGCGTTTCGAGGAATTGCCGGGCATAATCCGACGCCGCGAACCGGCGTTCGAGATTGCCGTCGATGAAATCCTTGCTCCACGTCTGCGCGATCCGCTGCGACCAGAAGGGGTCGGGCGTCTCCGCGGTGACGTCGACCAGCCGCGATCCGCGCACCGGCGCGATCCCGACATGGTCGAGCAGAATCCGCCCCGCCACCTCGACGCGCTTGGTACGCCTCGCCGGGCTGTTCACGTCCACAGCGTTGCCGTCGAACAGATCATCGCGGCCGAACAGCTTGAAGAAATCGCGATTTTCGACCGCGCCGAGATCGCGCGCGACGCGTTCGGACAGCTCCTTGGTCTGGAGCAGGCCATATTGCGTCTGATAGAATTCCTGGTCGCCGATGCTGACGTCGCGTTCGACGCTGTCGATATTGGTGACGCGCGCGGTATCGCGCGAAATCTCCAGCCGCGCGGTCGAGCTGTACTGGCGCGTCATCACCGACGTGACCAGCAGCCCGGCGAGCGCGCCCGCCCCGACGCCACCCAGCAGCACCCACCGCCAGCGCGTTACCGCGCGGATCAGTCGGCGCAGCGGCGGCGTGCGTTGCGCGGCGGGCGGGCCGCCATCCCCTGCGCCGGTCAGCAGCTGGACCTGGCCCAGCATTCGGGGCGAAATCGAATCCATCACCGTATGCGCTCCAGCCCGAGGATCAGTGGCGTCGTCAGCAGCGGCGCCACCTGGAGGAATTTCTGGAACATCCGCCGCGCGTTCGAATCGCCGACGATGATCACGTCGTTGGCGTAGATCTTGGGATCGGGGTACAGCCCGCGCCGGATCGCGCCGAGATTGTAGAGCGCGGCGAGCGGCTTGCCCTCGACCGTGCGGAACACGACGACGTCGTCCATCCGGGCGAATTCGCCGACCCCCTTGGCGGTCGCGACCGCGCGCATCAGCGTGATGTTGCCGATCGCCGGATAGCTGCCTGGTTGGGTGACCTGGCCGTCGACGGTGAAGACCTGGCTGGTCGTCTCCTCCAGGTTCACCGTCACTTGCGGGTCGCGGACATAGATTCCGCGCAGCCGCTTATCGATCGCCAGCGCGAGCTCCTTGGGCGTCTGGCCTGAAGCGTCGATCTCGCCGACCAGCGGCATCGAGAGATGCCCGGCGGCATCGGTCTGGAACGTGCCACTGAGCTCGGGCACACCGAACACCGCGATGTTGAGCTTGTCGAGCGGACCGACGCGATACGGTGTCGTCCCGGCGACAAGATCGGCACCGCCCGGCGGGGGCAGGTCCTTGAGCGCGGTCACCGCCATCGGCTCGGACGTCTCGCCGAGCCGTGGGCCGTTGGAGCATCCCGCCAGCACCAGCGCGCTCGCGACGAGCGCCAGGGTCGCGCGCGCGGTCACAGATGGATCCTCAACGCGAGCTGGAACACGGTCTGCGCCTGGAACGGGTTGATCCCGAGATCGGTGGCGCGGACGCCGCGCTTGCTGCGAACGTTGAGCGCTTCGGCAAGGACCGTCACCCGGCTGGTCAGAGTGTAGCGCGCGGCGACGGTGGTGGACCAGCCGTCCTCATTGTCGAGCGGCGACATCTCGCTGCCATGTTCGCGCGTGTTGAACGCCTCGACCCGCGCGCTGATCGCGAGCTTGTCGCCGATCCGCCGCGTCACCATCGCATAGGCCGAATTGAAATAGGTGTGGACCCAGGGAACGCCGTTCTCCTCGAACCCCATGATCGTCGAGCCGCTCATGCCCTGGATCAGCAGCTTGGTATTGGCGCCGAGATCGGCGTTGATCCCCAGGTTCCAGAAGCGCGTGCGCCAGCCCCATTGCCCGGTCGGCTTGAACGCCTCCGGATTGCCGCGATTGTCGTAATAGAACAGCGCCACGCCGAACGGCCAGGGCGGCCGCCAGTCGAGCCGAGCATAGAAGCCGGGACGGTTGTCGAGTTCGATCGTCGAGCGCGTTCGGTCTTCCTGCAACAGCTTGATGAATGAATTGAGCGGCGGCAGCGGGAAATGGCCGAAGCCGGTCGCTTTCTCGTCATGCAGCGCCCAGCCGCGGAACGACAGCAAGGTGCCCGACGTATCGTTGCCCGCGAACACCCCGCCGGTGAACGACAATTCGTGCTGGCCCAGGCTGGCGCGCAAGGAGCCCTCGACGCCCAGGACCTTCACTTCCTCGCCGACCCAGGAATTGATCGTCGAGGGCGTGATCGTGTTGACCACGCTCCACGCACCGCCGGTCGAATGTTCGAGCGAGATTTCGGGCCACATCAATCCGGCGCGCGCCTGGAACCCGATTTTGCCCGATTGCTGGGGCAGAAAGTTCACGAACGCCTCGATCAGGTCGAACTTGTTTTCCTGATCGCGCTGCCACGCACCCGAAACGTTGGCGCTGAGCGAAGGCGTGAAGCGCGGCAGCCAGATCAGATCGGCTTCGACCGGCACGGCATAAGCGCGATAGTCGCCATTCTGCGTCCCCTGGAACCGCGTCTTGCCCAGGCCGCCGTTCGTGAACGACTTCTCGCCATTGGCGAGCGCGAGCCGTGCGTCGAGCAGGATCGAGATCGTATTCTTCGACAATATGTCGGTGCGCGGCATCGACGGCACGGCATCGGGCGGCGGTGCCGCCGCATCGGTCGCAGTGACCGGTTGGGTGCCGTCCGCGGGCGCATTAGTCGCGCTGTCGGCGGGCACATCCTGCGGTGTCGGGACGGGAGTTGTCGACGGCGCAGGCGTCGCAGTCGGGGCCGACGCTGGGGCGGCGTTAGGATCGGGCGCGGTCTGCGCGGCAGCGGGGACCACCGTCATCGCCGCCAGGACAAACGCGCTGGCCGAGCCAAGGCGGAACGCAACAAACTTCATCAATACCTCCCGGATGTCGGTTCTGGGGTGCGTGCGTTGGTCCAGCGCACCACCGTGCCGATGGTCATTTCGGCGCCGTGATCGGCGTGGCTGCCGAGACGAGGCGCAAGGTCGGGGCACGCCACCCGCACCACCCCGTTGGCGACGACGAGCAGCACATCCACCGCACGCGCCTCGACCAGCGGACGGCGCAGCAGGATCAGATCGGCGCGGCCACCCGGATCGAGCGCCGGCGGATCGAGACCAAGCCGGGCGGCTGCGACCGCGCCGACCGCGCCTTCGAGCCGCTCGTCGCTCAATCCGCCGATAGCGCGCGCGCAGGCCAGTTCGTCGAGCAGATCGCCCGCCCCGGTCAGCAGCGAATCGCTGCCGAGCAGCACGTCGATCCCATCGTCGAGTAACGCTGCCGGCGCGGTGCGGCCGAACAGGAAAAGGTTGGAACTCGGGCACCAGACAAGCGCCGCGCCCGACGCCCGGAACCGGGCTACGCCATCGGAATCCATGCCGACGCCGTGCACCGCGATCAGGTCGCGCGTGAGCAGCCCCTTCGCCGCGATTGCCCGGACTTCGTCGGCGGCGGCCTCATCGACGCCTTCGGCCAGGTGCAGGCCGAACCGCTCGCCCTCCCCGACGCCGTCCAGGTCGGGAGTCATGCCGAGCGAATCCGCGCTGGCGAGCGGCACCACGCGGATCGGGAAATCGCGGTCGAACGCTTCTTCCCACGCGTCGTGATGGACGACCGACGTGACGCCCGCGAACAGATTCTTCCACGCCCCCCCCAGCAACGCCTCTCGCCGCGGCCGTGCGCGGCCATGTGCGATGCGACGGCGATAGCGCGTCTGAATGTCGCGGGCCCATTGATAGGCATTGCCATAACCGGGCCGCCCCAGCCGCCCGTAATGGTTGCGGTGGAGATGATCGTGCGCGTTGATCAGGCCCGGCCGCACCTCAGCGTCGGGGCAATCGAGGACGATGTCGAACCGCCCTTCCGCCGCGACGATGCGCTCGCCCTCGATCGCGACGGCGCGGTTGCGAGCGTTGACCAGCATCCGCATCCTCAGCCCTCCCGCCGAAAAGCGAGCGCGAGCACGACCGGGAGGTCGAGATGCTCGCGATACAGTGCGCCGCGCCCGGCGGCTTCGTAGAGCGGCTGGACGGCGGGACCGATCACCGCTTCACGTGTCGCCACCGGCACAAGCCCGACGGCACGCGCCGCGCCGGCATGTGCCGACAGATCGTGGACGTGATGCTCGACCTCGTGCACGCCTTCATCATCGCGGAAGGTGCGGCGGTGCCCGGCGGCATGCGCCTCAGCATGGAAATCGCTGACCAGGATCATCCCGCCCGGCGCGGTGACGCGTGCCAGCTCGGCATAAGCGCGGTCGATCACCGGCAAATGCCCCAGCACCAGCCGGCACCAGACCACGTCGAAATAGCGATCCGGAAAGGGCAAATGGCGGACGTCGCCGACCAGTGTCCGGACGCCCGGCATGACCGCGCCGCGTCCGATCCCGGCGTCGAGCATTTCGGGACTAAGGTCGATCCCGACCGCCTCGGCCGCGCCGCAGTCGATCAGGCGACGGCCGACCCCGCAGCCGACGTCGAGCAGGCGCTTGTCGGCAAGCGGCGGGCTGATCGGCGCGACGAGTTGATCCTCGAGCAGGCTGATCGCCGTCTCGCGCGCATAAATCGGCGCCCATCGCCGATATCCGTCGCGTGCGCTCAACGCCGACATGCGGGCCGCCCCAGAAAAGACCGGTTGCTGATGAGACGCACCCTTTTCACCCCAATTGCTGCCCATCTGTTCCCGGTGCGACGGACGGGGTTCAACGTGCGGATTTTTGCACGGCGGCGTTGAACCCTGCCCACCCACGACGGCACTGACGATTGGTTCGCGTTGGGCGAGCCGCGCAGAAAAGGGGTGTGCATCAATGCGCCTGAGCAACGTCATCGCCGCCACCGCGGCCCTTTCGCTGATCGCCGTTCCGACCATCGCCGCGGCATCGCCCGCCAATCCGGCGGCCAAGCTGTCGCTCGCCAACAAGGACGCCCGCGCGGGCGCCAAGGTTAAGGGCAACAAAGCGAGCGGCGGTGGGTCGGGTTTTCTTTATGCCGGCCTCGCCATCGCGGTGGTCGTGGTCGCCGCGGTTGCGCTAGGGCACAACGGCAGCAAGCCCGCCAGCTCGTAAACAATCTCCAGCGGGTGGTCGGGAATAGCGGCCGTCGCGCCGCTATTCCCATCGCGAGGGGCAGGCATTGGCCACACAGAGAGCCGCTAGCCGATACGGGCAGCGCTATCGCCTGATTGTCGCTATCGCGCTGCTGGTGGCGCTCGCCGCGCTGGGGGGCGCGTCGCGATACGATGAGGACCAGCAGATGCTGGCTCGCCTCGCCGCCATCGCCTCGATCGTCGCGACCTTGTGGCCGCTCGAGATCGAAACCCTGCGGCGATGCAAATGGCTGCTGGCCATGATCGCCGCGGCTTACGGCCTGGTCCTGATCCAGCTGATCCCGTTGCCGCCGTCGCTCTGGGCAATGCTGCCCGGGCACGACATTTATGCGCGGATCGCCGTGGCGAGCGGGGCAGTGCGCTGGCGGCCGCTCAGCCTGACTCCCGACCTCACGATCAACACGCTCGGTGCGCTGCTGCCGGCGACCGCGGCAACGCTCGCCTGCCTGTATTGCGACAGCCGCTCGCGACTATGGCTCGCCTGGGCCGTGGTCACGATCGCGTTGGTCAGCGCACTCGCCGGGGCGATCCAGCTCGCCCCCGGCGGCGACGCACTGCATTTCTATCGCGAAAGCAGCGAAAATGCCCCGATCGGGCTGTTCGCCAACCGCAATCACCAGGCCGCGTTGATGGCCTGCGCGTTGCCGTTTGCCGGCGCATTGGCGGGTCTGTTGTTGCGACGGGGCGGCCGGCCGCGCGTGGTGGCCGGCGCCACATTGATCGCGGTCGCCCTGTTGCTGTTCGGCGGCATCGCCACGGGATCGCGGATGGGCCTGTTGCTCGCCACGATCGGACTCGGTGCCGGCCTGTGGGCCTATGCCGCGACAGGCCAGCGGCTGGTGCCGGTTCGCCGCCTGCACTGGGCGGGCGTCGCCGCGGCGCTGATCGGAGCGACAGCAACCACCGCTGCCGCCGCCATGCGCAGCGGCGCGGTCGATCGGCTGATGCATACCGACGCCGCGAGCGAAAGCCGTACCGCAATGGTCGGGCCGTTGCTCGACACGGCACGCGCGTTCCTGCCCTGGGGCGCCGGTTTCGGGTCGTTCAGCGACGTCTATCGCCGCTTCGAGCCCGATGCCTTGCTGTCGACCATCTATATGAACCAGGCGCATAACGAGCCGCTGCAGCTCGCGATCGAGGGCGGCGTGCCCGCGCTGGTGCTGCTCGGCTTGTTCGTTTGGTGGTGGGCGCGCACCGCGGTCGCCGTCGTGCGGACGCGCGAGTCGGTGACGCGTCGGACGCTAGGCATTGCCGCGATCGGCATGACGGTCATCCTGATGGCGTCGAGCCTGGTCGACTATCCACTGCGGACGCCCCTGCTCGGCGCGCTGTTCGCGATCGCCGCGATGATGATGCTACGCGCGGCGCCGGCCCCGGTCCGGCCATGACGCCTCGGCAAGGCTGGCGCGGCCTGCCGGGGCGGGCGCTACGCACGCTCGTCGCCTCGCGCGGCGCGATCATGGCGCCGCTTGGCGCGGGCTGGGAGGCCGAACTGCCGCTGATCCGCGCGACGCGGCGGCTGGTGCCGATGCTGTTGAGCGACGCGGCGGCATTGCAGATCCTGATCGCGGTGCGCGCCGCGCGACGGCTCGACGGGGCGATGGCCGAGGTCGGCGTCTTCCAGGGTGGTAGCGCGCGGCTGATCTGCCACGCCAAGGGCGATACACCCCTCCATCTGTTCGACGTGTTCGAGACGCTGCAAGCCAGCGACGCCGCCACCGCGAGCGGCGACGCGGCGACGGTGCGCGACCATTTCAGGACGACGCATGGCCGACGATCGGCGGTCGAAACGCTGCTCGCTCCCTATCCCGGCGTGCATGTCCACGCCGGCGTCTTCCCGGAAACCGCTTATGTCGTCGCCGACGAGCGCTTCGCGTTCGTCCATCTCGACCTCGACCTGCCTGGCGCCACGCGCGACGCGCTCGACTTCTTCCATCCGCGGCTGGTGCCGGGCGGGATTCTGATCGGCGACGATTATGCCGATCGCGACGTGCGCGAGGTGTTCGGGGCGTTCTTCGCCGACCGCCTCGACACCGTGATCGAATTGCCTTGGGGCCAGGTGATGGTGGTCAGACAGGGCTGATCATTTGGCCGCGACCTTCAGCGTGCCGCGCATCATCGAATGGAAGATGCAATAGAATGGGATGGTGCCGGCTTTCTGCAGCGTCATCCGCCCGCTCTGCCCCGGTGCGATGCGCAGGTCGAAGCTGTGGTCGCGTGCGGTCACCGTATGCGGGACGGAGTCGCGATTGACCCAGACGATCGTGTCGCCGACCTTGGCGCCGCCGGGCAGCGCGCCGTAATTCATGTTCGCCATGACCACAGTATATTGCTTCGGCGCCGTCTGTGAGGTGGCGGCAACCGTCACCGACAGCGCGCCGAGCGCAGCGCCGACCCGCGCCATCCTGAACATCATCGTCATGCGAACACCCATGGGCCCGATCCTTCCAGCTGGTTTCAGGAAGGTTGATGCCGCCCGGGCCACTAAAGGTTTAAGCCGCGTGTCAGAAACTCCAGCTTGCCCCCGCGGTCAGGGCGAGTTTGCTGTGGAGCTCGCCGGAATAATATTCCTTTCCCGGCCCCCCGCCCGACAGCGCGGCATGGAGGTCGAAATTCCCGAGTTCGCGCGACACGCCCGCGCGCCAGTCATACCGTGCCTCGCGGCCAGGAATATATCGCGCCGGCGTCGTGAGATAGACGAGCGACCCCAGATGGCCAGTGAGTCGCCAGTGCTCCGCCGGCCTGATCGTGGCTTCGACCTCACCGTAAAGCGTCGAAACACCGGACTGATAATAATCGGGTGAATAATAAACGCGCGCCGAAAACGGATCGGAGGCTAGGCCGAGATAGATTTCGGTATAATCGTGCGCGCGACTTTTGCGATCGGGAGCGCGATATTGGCTACGCGTCACGCCGGCGTCGATCGACAGCTTCTGGTTCAGCCTGCGGACATAGCCGATATTGCCCTGAACCCCGAGGAACAGCGGATCGTCATGGCCGATCTCGCCCGTGGCGGACAGGTTGAGATAGACCCCGCTGTCGTCGTCATAGCCGATCTGCGCGGTCGCCACCGGCCGCCCGGCGCTGAGTGAATAGCCGCGCAGGCGATAATCGCTCTCGATGTCGACGCTGCCGCTGACCTGGGCGAATGCGGGGGTTGCGGCGAAGGACGAAAGCGACAGGGCGGCCAGCGCACCAAGGCGTCGGGCGCTAGCGCCGTCCCGCGAGCCGGTGGTCGATCGCGCACGAGCAATCACAGGCCGGCGATGTCCCGACCAGGGTCGCGCAGGCGTCGATCGCGCCGCCCGCCATGCGGTTCAGCGCGATCCGTGTCGCGCGACCGCTGGACTGGCGCACCAGCGCGATCAGCCCGCTGACATGCGCGACCGCATAGGAACTGCCATTGACGAGGTACCATTTACCCCCCGGTTGTGTCGTCGGCACGTCGCGACCGGGCGCAAT
>NZ_JBFUIL010000014.1:0-52473 GCF_056401895.1 Sphingomonas sp. P4_D12
GCGCGCCCGGGCAACCGCAAAGCGGCGGGCGCCTTTTGACGCAGGGCAGCGTCTCTCGTCGGTCACGATGCATTCTGCATCGCTCCGCTCCTCGTTCCTCGCCCTGCGCCAAAATCCGCTCCGTCACGGCGGGTCAAACTCACGTCATCGCGCTCTAAATAGCGCCCAGCCATCCGCGGCTCTTCGCCCATGCGACGAACAATTCGGGCCAGGCGGCAGCCGGCTTGCTGACCACGCCCCGCAGGCCGAAGCCATGTCCGCCTTCGCCGAACAGATGCAGTTCGACCGGCACTTTGGCCGCGCGCAATGCTGCGTGGAGCAACAGGCTGTTCTCGACCGGCACGGTCGCGTCGTCCTCCGCCGCGCAGAGGAAGCAGGGCGGGCAGGCGGACGTGATGTTGCGGTCGGGCGAGTGCGCCGCGATCAGCGCAGGCGAGGGATCGGGACCGAGCAGCGCCTGGCGCGATCCGGCGTGCGCGACCGACAGGTCCATCGACACCACCGGATAGATCGGTGCCGCGATCATCGGTCGCGCCGATAGCGCGTCGGCGGCGTCGACGGGCTCGTACGTCTTCGCCGCGAACCGCGCCACGAGGTCGGCGCACAAATGCCCGCCGGCCGAAAACCCCATCGCGCCAATGCGGTCGGGGTCGAGCCGGTATCTCGTGGCGCGCGACCGGATCAGCCGCATCGCCCGCTGCGCGTCCTGCAGCGGCACGTCGGCGCGGTTCGCCCAACCCTCGCCGGGCAGGCGGTAGAACAGGACGAACACGGTGACGCCGCGCGCGGCCAGCAGGCGGCCGATCTCATAGCCTTCCTTGTCCATCGCCATCCGCACGTACCCGCCGCCGGGAAAGACGAGCAGCGACGCGCCGTTCGGCTTGGCGGGACGGAAGACCGCCATGCGCGGCGTCGATACGCCGGCGACCGCGCGGTCGTTGAGCTTGGCGGTGTCCTTGCTGCGTTCGGTGGTGACCTCGACCGGCGGTTTGGCCGGCATGCCAGGCACGCCTTTGGGCCAGAGGTCGATCGTCTCGTCGGGCTGCGACAGAGTCAGCGGCAGGTTGCCCGGAGCGGCCGGGAGCGCGGTCTGCGCTGCTGCGCCGCTCGCCGCCACCGCCGCGCCCAATGTCGCGAACAAGGCGGTGCGGCGGTCGAACTCGGTCATGTCAGGTGCCCGGCTGGATATAGGGAATGCGCGCGAACAGCTCGCGCTGCCATTTGCGCGGATCGTTCTCGATATGGCTGTCGACGTCGAACACCATCGTCGCGCGGCGCGCCAGGTCGTATTTCGGCCAGACCGGCAGGCCCGGATGGTTGGGATTGCCGGTCTTGGCAAAGGCGACGAAACTGTCCTGCACCGCTTTCGACGCCGCGCGCGCGTCGAGCCCGGTGCCGGTCTGCGATCCCGCCGCGCCGAGCGTGCCGAACGCCAGCGGGATATCCATCGTATGGAAGGCCCCACGACGCGGATCGGTGCGCGAGCCGAAATTGACTTGATAGACCCAGGCCGGGGCACCGGCGCGGGTGCGCTCCTCCGCCTCGATCACCTGGCCGCGCCAGCTCCGTCCGGCAGTGACTGCGGCGTAGAAGACGTCGGTCGGCGACCAGGTCGGGAATTGCCTGCGATATTCGGCCACGACCCATTCGGGCAAAGCATCGATGCGCAATTCGGGCGCGAGGCGATCGGGCATATTGCCCCAGGTCAGGCCCTTCACCTTGTCCGAATCGGGCGCGATGAACGCGCGCGCTTCGTCATGGACATTGCCCAGGATCAGCGGGATCGACAGGCCCTGCGGATTGGCGTCGGGCCAGAAGGGATGGCGCGTGAGCCATTTCATGTCGAGCACCGGGCCGAAATAGATCCCGCCGCCAAGGACTGGATCGTCAGCCGACAGCGCCTCGACCAGTTTCTCGGTCGGTGCCGACAGCAACGGGCCGAGATCGCGCTCGCTCGCCCCGAGCTTGCGCAGATAGGCGCGCGCGCGGTCGGTGGCATGGAGCGGGCCGGAGGCGGTGACCTGCTGGCCCGACATCGTCACCCCGCGATGGAACAGTCCCTTGGCCGCCGGCATGCCGGTCAAGGTGGCGATCTTGGCGCCACCGCCCGACTGGCCGAACAGCATCACGCGATTGGGGTCGCCGCCGAACGCCGCGATATTGTCGCGCACCCATTTGAGCGCGAGGATCAGATCGAGCTGGCCGCAATTGCCGCTATCGGCGAAGCGCGGATCGAGCCGCGCGAGATAGAGATAGCCGAATGCGTTGAGGCGGTGATTGACCGTCACCACCACGACATCGCCGCGCGCGGCGAGATTGTGCCCGTCGTTGAGCGGATCGGTGACGCTGCCGTTCGAATAGGCGCCGCCATGGATATAGAGCATCACCGGCTTCTTCGCCGCCGGATTTGGCTCGGCGGTCCAGACGTTGAGGTAGAGGCAATCCTCGGATTGCGGCTGATATTTGCCCGATTGCGGACAGACCGGCCCGAATTTCTGCACCTGCCGCATTTGGCCGCGCGCGGCATAGGGCACCGGGGCGCGGAAGCGTTGCGCGACGCCGTAGCGGATGCCGCGATAGGCAATGACGCCGCGGTCGCTTTCGCCGACGAAATCGCCCGACGGCGCGCGCACATAGGGCGCCGCGACCGCGCGCGCCGCGCTTGACAACAACATCGTCGCCCCGGCGCTGGCGCCGGCGCCGATCAGAGTGCGACGGCTCCAGCCTTCAGCGTCGGACATCCAGACCCCCTGCTAGGTACGCGTCGATATCGGCCTGGCGGAACAGACTGGCATCGCCCGGCAGCGAATGTTTGAGCGCTGTGAGCGCCAAGCCGGTGCGCGCGGCATCGTCGATGGTTCCGCCGTTGCGCAGCGCATGGAGGACGCCCGCCGCGAACGCATCGCCCCCGCCGATCCGGTCGACGATGCCGGCCAGCGTGATCTCGGCCGATTGTGCATGCGCGTCGCGCGTATCGATCCGCGCCGACAACAAATGGCGATCGACATCCTCGGTGTGCCGTGCGGTCGAGGCGATCGTCTGGAGCTTGGGGAAAGCGGCGAAGGCGGCGTCGGCTGCTTCGCGCCGGCGGTCCTCGCCATCGCCCGAAAACGGCTTGTCGAGCAGCAAGGCGATGTCGCGATGGTTACCGAACATCAAATCGGCCTGCGCGACCAGCCGCGACAGGATCTCGCGCGGCTTGCCGTCCCAGCGCTCCCACAATTTGCCGCGCCAATTGCCGTCGAACGAAACCGGGATGCCGTGCGCCGCGGCGGCCTCGGCCGCGGCGATCGCGGCCTGCGCCGGCACCGGGCCGAGCGCGGGGGTGATGCCTGACAGATGGAGACGATCGACGCCCTCGAGCAGCGCGTCCCAATCCCAGGCATCGGTGGGCGCCTCGGCGAAGCTCGAATGCGCGCGGTCGTAGATCACTTCGGTCGCGCGCATGCCGGCGCCCGAGGTGACGAAATAGAGCCCCATCCGGTCGCCGCGGCGCTGGATGCCGCTGGTGTCGATGCCGTGGCTGCGCAAGGTGGCGATGGCGGAATCGCCGAGATCGTTGGCGGGGACGGCGCTGACGAAGCCGACCTCGTGACCGAGCCGGGCGAGCGCGGTCGCGACATTGGCCTCGGCGCCCGCCACCCAGACGTCGAACTTGGGTGTTTGCAGGAGGAGTTCGCGGCCCGGTGGCGAGAGCCGCAGCATGATTTCGCCGAAGGCCAGGAATTTGCCCATTACTTTGCCCCTCTAACCCAACCGTCATGCCGGCCTTGTGCCGGCATCCACGGAGCCGCAGGCGCAAGGGTTTGGGGCTCGGTGGACCCCGGGACAAGCCCGGGGTGACGATGACACCGAAACGCGGTCACAGCACCATCACCGCGCCAGCCACCCGCCGTCGACCGCCAGGATATGCCCCTGGACATAATCCGCCGCGCGGCTCGCCAGGAATACGGCCGCCCCGCCCAGGTCGCTCGCATCGCCCCAGCGCCCCGCCGGGATGCGGTCGAGGATCGACTTGTTGCGCACTTCGTCGGCCTGCAGCGCCGCCGTATTGTTGGTGGCGATATAGCCCGGCGCGATCGCGTTGACGTTGATGCCTTTCGACGCCCATTCGTTGGCCAACAACTTGGTCAGCCCGCCGATCCCGCTCTTCGACGCGGTATAGCTCGGCACCCGGATGCCGCCCTGAAAGGTCAGCATCGACGCGATGTTGATGATCTTGCCGCCGCCATTGGCGATCATGTGCCTGCCCGCCGCCTGGCACAGGAAGAACACCGATTTGAGGTTGGTGTCGACCACCGCGTCCCAATCCTCCTCGGTGAAATCGACCGCGTCGGCGCGGCGGATGATGCCGGCATTGTTGACCAGGATGTCCAGCCCGCCGAGCTTGTCCACCGTTTCGTCCACAATTCTTTGCACAGGTTCGATCGTCGTCAGATCGGCCGAGACGATCTCGGCGCGGCGGCCCAATGCGCGCGCTTTCTCGACCGTTTCTTGAGCAGGGGTACGGCCGACGGCGGCGATATCGGCGCCGGCCTCGGCCAGCGCCAGCGCGATCGCCTGGCCGATGCCGGTATTGGCGCCGGTGACGATCGCGACTTTGCCGGAAAGGTCGAAGGGATTGGTCATTGTCATATCCATTCCCCTCCCTGCAAGGGAGGGATTGATCGGGTCGAAATGTCCCCCGGACATTTCTGGATCATGCTGGGAGCATGATCCACCCGACAATGGGTGGGTGCGCGGCGCGGAGCGTCGCGCGGCTCGCTGGCGATGACGCCGAGCCTTGCGGCTCGGCACCCACCCCCAGCCCCTCCCTTGCAGGGAGGGAAGTCACGTTACGCCAGCTGGCAGATATCCAGCACGTTCATGTCGGTATAATCCTGGTTCTCGCCGGCCATCGCCCAGATGAAGGCATAGGCCTTGGTGCCCGCGCCCATATGGATCGACCAGGGCGGGCTGATCACCGCTTCCTCGTTCTGCATCACGATGTGCCGGGTCGCCTCGCCTTCGCCCATGAAGTGCATGACGCGGTCGGTGTCGAGATTGTCGAGCTCGAAATAGAAATAGATCTCGCTGCGGCGCTCATGGATGTGCGGCGGCATCGTGTTCCACACGCTGCCCGGCTTGAGCACGGTCAGGCCCATCACCAGCTGCGCGCTGTCGCACACACCCGGGATGACGAGCTGAAAGATCGTGCGTTCGTTCGATTCCTGCAGGCTGCCGCGCTCGAGCGCATTGGCGTCGGCGATCCCGAGCTTGCGCGTCTGGAAGGCTTTATGCGCGGGGCAGGAGGCGAGATAGAAACGCGCGCCCTGGCCGGAGAATTCGACGTCGGTCGCGCCCATCGTGACGTACAGGCAGTCCTTGTTACCGAGCGTGAATTCCTCGCCGTCGACAATGACCTTGCCGTCGACCGTGCCGACATTGACGATCGCGAGTTCGCGCCGCTCGAGGAACGGATGACCGACGGCCGAGGGCGGCTCGGTCTGCGCGGGCAGCTTGACCGGTGCGCCGCCTACCGCGACGCCGCCGATCACGAAGCGGTCGGCATGCGTGTAATTGAGCACGCACTCGCCCTCGCGGAACAGGCCCTGGATCAGATAGCGGTCGCGCAATTCCTCATTGGAGACGCACTCCATCATATCGGGATGGGTGGCGTAATAGGTACGGTCGAACATGAAACTCTCCGTCGGGGATCAGGCCGCACGCGCGGCGAATTGGGGGTCGTCAATCTTGTAAGCCCGGCGCACCAGGCCGGTCGTGAGGTCCTGGATCAGCTCGGCCGCTTCCCAATCGTGGAGGCGATGTTCGGCAACCAGCCGGGCGAGGAAGGCGCAATCGACGCGGCGCGCGACATCGTGGCGCGCCGGGATCGACAGGAAAGCGCGGGTGTCGTCGTTGAACCCGACCGTATTGTAGAAACCGGCGGTCTCGGTGGTCATCTCGCGGAACCGCCGCATCCCTTCGGGGCTGTCGTGGAACCACCAGCTCGGGCCGAGCTTGAGGCACGGATAATGGCCCGCGAGCGGCGCCAATTCGCGGGCATAGGTCGATTCGTCGAGCGTGAAGAGGATGATCGACAGATCGCGCTCATTGCCGAACCGGTCGAGCAACGGCTTCAGCGCATGGACGTAATCGGTGCGCGTCGGGATGTCGGCGCCCTTGTCGCGGCCATGGCTGGCGAACAGCCCGGCATTGTGGTTGCGGCAGGAGCCGGGGTGGATCTGCATCACCATCCCGTCCTCGACCGACATCGCCGCCATTTCGGTCAGCATCTGTGCGCGGAACAGCTCGGCATCGGCCGGGGTCCAGGTGCCGGTGACGATGGTGCGGAACAGGCGCTCGGCCTCGCTTGGCGACAGATTGGCGGTCGCCGCGGTCGGGTGGCCATGGTCGGTCGCGGTGGCCCCGGCCGCACGAAAATCGGCGCGGCGCTTGCGATGCGCGGCGAGATAGCCCTGCCAGTCATAGACGTCCTCGCCGGTCAGCTCGGCGAAGCGCGCCATTGCCGGCTTGAATGCCTCATGCTCGACGTCGATCACGCCGTCGGGGCGATAGGTGGTAACGACGCGCCCGCCCCAGCCCGAGCGGCGGATGGCATGATGGTGCGACAGATCGTCCTGCGCACCCTCGGTCGTCGCCAGGAAATCGATCCGGAAACGGTCGAACAGCGCGCGCGGACGGAAGGCGTCGCTCGCCAGCTTCTCCCCGATCGCGTCGAAATAGGTGTCGGCGGTCGAGGCGTCGAGTTCCCGGTCGATCCCGAACACCACCGAAAAGACATGATCGAGCCACAGCCGCGACGGCGTGCCGCGGAATAGATGGTAATGCGATGCGAACAGCCGCCAGGCGGCACGCGGATCGGTCGCGGGCACGCCGGCGCGCGATGGGATCGCCAGCGTGTCGAGATCGACGCCCTGGCTGTAGAGCATGCGATAGAGATAATGGTCGGGGGACAGCAACAAGGTGGTCGCGTCGGTCCATTTGTCGTTAGTCGCGAACCAGGCCGGGTCGGTATGGCCGTGCGGGCTGACGATCGGCGAATCGGCGACGGCGGCATAGAGATTGCGGGCGATCGACCGCGTGCCCGGATCGGCGGGAAACAGACGATCGGGGTGTAATTCCAGCGTGCCAGCCATCAGCCTTCTCCATCCTCCCCGCTTCTGTCGAGCGGGGCTCTGGTAACCGGTGTCACCTAATAGTTCAACCGCTCCCGACGCGTTCAATCGACCGGTGGCGACACCGACCCGCGGCGGATCAGGGTCGACAGGAACATCGACGGTTCCGGGACGCTCGTATCGTCGTCATTGTCGGCGATCCCGGTGATCAGTTTGAGCGCGGCGGACCGCGCCATCGAGGCGATCGGCCAGCGCACGGTGGTCAGCGGCGGCCACATATGCGCGGCGATCGGCGTGTCGTCGAACCCGATCACCGACAGATCGCGCGGCACGACCAGCCCGCGCTGGCACGCGGCGTGGATCACGCCCGCCGCCATTTCGTCGTTGCTCGAGAAGATCGCGGTCGGGCGCGGGACGACGTCGAGCAGGCGCTCGGCCGCGATCAGCCCCGATTCGAAGGTATAATTGCCCTCGGCGATCATGCTGCGCGGGAGCGAGATGCCGGCGTCGCACATCGCGTCCTCGAACCCCAGCCGGCGCTCGCGTGCCGAGCGGAAGCCGTGCGGGCCGGCGACCAGCCCGATGCGGCGATGGCCCTGGGCGATGAGATATTGCGTCGCCTCGTGCACCGCCTCACGGTCGTTGGACGCGACCATATGTTCGGGCGTGTCGAGTTCGGCCGAGCCCATGCGGACGTAGCGGCAGCCGAGATTGCTGCACAATTTGGCAACCGCGTCATTCTCGCTGATCGGCGGCATCAGCAGCACGCCGAACAATCGCTGACGCTCGAGGAAGAGGCGCAGATCCTCGAGCATCGTCGCCGACCCGCGATCGACCGGACGCACGACCATTTCGAATTCGCTGTCGTGGATCGCTTCCAGCATGCCTTGCTGGACGTTCATCACCGTCTGGGCATTGGGATTGTCATGGACCAGCCCGACCAGGAAATTGCGCCGCAGTGCCAGCGCGCGCGCCTGCGGATTGGGGACGTAGCCGAGCTGGCCGATGACGTCCTCGACCTTCTTGCGCGTATCGTCGTTGAGCAGCGGGGATCGGTTGATGACGCGGCTGACGGTTTTCTTCGACACCCCCGCGATGCGCGCGACATCGTTGATCGTCGGCTGGCCGGTCTTTTCCATCGTCACAGGCATAGCGAGCCGCGCGCTACTGGGCTAGCCTTGCTTCCGGCCCGCCGGGCGGGCAGAGCTGACACCGGTTACTCAAGAAGGCGAAAGATGACGGCGAACGCGGTTCGGATCGATCCGAACGACAATGTGGCGACCTTGCTGGCCGATGCGGCGGCGGGTGAGGCGGTGGTCGCCGATGGTGCGCCGGTAACCGCCGCGATGGCGATTCCGCGCGGGCACAAGATCGCGCTGGCGTCGATCGCGGCGGGCGATGCGGTGATCAAATACGGCTTTCCGATCGGGCGCGCGACTGCGTCGATCGCGGCAGGTGAACACGTCCATTCGGACAATGTCGCGACGGCCCTCGCCGGACAACAAGCCTATACCTATGCGCCGACGCCGCGCGCCAATCTCGCGTCCGGGGACGCCACCTTCCAGGGCTATCGCCGCGGCGACGGGCGGGTCGGCACGCGCAACGAAATCTGGGTGCTGCCGACGGTCGGCTGCGTCGCGCGGACCGCCGAGCGGATCGCCGCGCGGGCGGAGGCGGCGCTGGCCGGCAAAGTCGATGGCGTCCACGCCTTCATGCACCCGTTCGGCTGTTCGCAGCTCGGCGAGGATCTCGACGGGACGCGGGCGATCCTGGCCTCGCTCGCCTGCCATCCCAATGCCGGCGGCGTGCTGATCCTCGGCCTGGGCTGCGAGAACAACCAGATCGCCAAGCTGGTCGAGACCATTCCCGAATGGCGCCGCCCGGCGATCCGCACGCTGGCGACGCAATTGGCCGGCGACGAGGTCGCGGAAGGCGTCGCCTTGGTCGAGGAACTGGCCGCGCAGGCACAATGCGAACGGACCGAAGCGACGCTCGCCGACCTGGTGCTTGGGGTCAAATGCGGTGGGTCGGACGGTTTGTCGGGGCTGACCGCGAACCCGCTGGTCGGCCGGATGAGCGATCGCGTCACGGCGTCGGGCGGGCGCGTCGTCGTGACCGAAATCCCCGAGATATTCGGGGCCGAGCAGATGTTGATGAACCGCGCCGCCGACGAAGACGTGTTTGGCCGCGTCGTCGGCGTGGTCAACGACTTCAAGCAATATTTCATCGATCACGGCGAGCCGGTGTCGGAAAATCCCTCGCCCGGAAACATTGCCGGCGGCATCACCACGCTCGAGGAAAAATCGCTCGGCGCGGTGCAGAAAGCGGGCCGCGCGCCGATCGCCGACGTTATCCATTATGGCGAGCGCGTCGCCAAGGACGGGCTTACTTTGCTCGAAGCGCCGGGCAATGACGCGGTGTCGTCGACTGCCTTGGCGGCGGCGGGGGCGACCGCGATCCTGTTCACGACGGGGCGCGGCACGCCGCTCGGCTTTCCGGTGCCGACGATCAAGATATCGTCGAACAGCGATCTCGCCGCGCGCAAGCCGGCCTGGATCGACTTCGATGCGGGGATGGTGCTCGATCGAGGGTTCGAGACGATGGAGGCGGCGCTGACCGAGCGGCTCTGCGCGATCGCCTCGGGCGAGCCGACCGCGGCCGAACGCAATGGCGAGCGCGAAATCGCGATCTGGAAGCGCGGAGTGACCCTGTGACCCGGTTGTCGCGCGCTGCCCTGGCCGGGCTGCCGATGGGGATATCCGCGCCGCGCACGCGCGGTCCGATCGCGACGGGGATCGTCCATTTCGGTCCGGGTGCCTTTCATCGCGCGCACCAGGCCGCGTATGTCGACCGCTTGCTCGACCAGGATCCGCGCTGGGGAATCGCCGCGGTGTCGCTGCGCAGCCGCGGCACGATCGAGGCGTTGGCGGAGCAGGACGGGCTTTACACGCTCGCCATTCGCGACCTGGAGTCGAGCCTGCGCGTGATCGGCGCGCACAAAGAGTTCCTGGGGCCGGAGGACGCGGCGCGGACCTTGGCCTTGCTCGCCGCGCCCGACACGCGGCTGGTCACCACCACGGTGACCGAGAAAGGCTATTGCCTGGCGGCGGACGGAACGCTCGATTTCGGCCATCCCGATATCGTCCACGATCTGGCGCGGCCGGCCGTGCCGAGGAGCGTGATCGGCTGGATCGTCGCCGGGCTGGCGGCGCGGCATGCCGGCGGCATCGCGCCATTCGTGCCGATGCCGTGCGACAATCTCGCCGCGAACGGCGCCAAGCTCCATGCTGCGCTGGTGGCGTTCGCCGGGCGGCTCGACCCGGCGCTGGGCGATTGGGTGGCGGGCGAAATCTCCGTGCCGTCGACCATGGTCGATTCGATCACCCCGGCGTCCGACGACGCGCTCTATGCCGATGTCGCGGCGGCGTTGGGCGTCGAGGATCGCGCCGCGGTCCAGCGCGAAGCGTTCGCGCAATGGGTGATCGAGGATGTCGGCGCGCTGCCCGATCTTGGCGCGGTCGGCGCGACCCTCACCGCCGATGTCGGCGGCTATGAGCGCGCCAAGCTCAGGATCCTCAACGGCGCGCATTCGACGCTCGCTTATGCCGGGTTGCTGCGCGGTCATGTCAGCGTTGCCGAGGCGATCGGCGATCCCCTGCTGGCGCGCTTCGTCGATGCGATGATCCGCGAGGATATCATTCCGATGCTGCCCCCGGTGCCGGGGCTGGACCTCCAGACCTATGCCGATGCGGTGCTGCGGCGCTTCGCCAATCCGGCGATCGTCCACCGGCTCGATCAGATCGCGCAGGACGGGTCGCAAAAGCTGCCGTATCGGCTCGGCGATACCTTGCTCGCCAATCGCGCGGCCGGGCGCATGCCGCGCCATGTCGTCGCGGCGCTGGGCGGCTGGGTCGCTTTTCTCATGCAGCGGGCGCGGGCGGGTACCAGAATCATCGATCCGGCGGGTGACCGTCTTGCCGCGCTGGCCTTGGCCGAAACGCCTGCTCGCGTGGTCGAAGGGCTGATCGACGAGGGGTTGGGCTTTCCGCCCGCGATCGAAGGCGACGCAGAGCTAGTCGCACTGCTGAAAACCGCCGCGAACGCCGCCTTTCGCGGCGAAATTCCAGCCGAGATGCACGCCTGACACGTTGCCGGGCTTGTCATTGACACCGGTTTCCCATACGCAGTCGACCAGGAAGAAAGCCATCAGGGCGAGGAGGGGTTCGGCGGTGCAGCCAGACGATAACGTCGACAATATCACGCGTATTGCGCGCTCGTTCGTCGGCGCGCGCCGCGACGGCCACGCCCTGCCCGATTATCCCGGTGACATGCCGGCCGAGCTCGACGATGCCTATGCCGTGCAGGACGCCGCGCTGGCGCTGACCGAGGGCAAGGTTGCCGGATGGAAAGTCGGGCGGATCAATCCGCCGATCGGCACGGTCGACCGTCTGGCGGGTCCGATCTTCACCGACCAAGTCGTCATCGCGGACGGGTCACCGATCGCGATGCCGGTGTTCGCGGACGGTTTCGCTGCCGCAGAGGCCGAATTCCTGCTGCGCATCGGCACCGCGCCCGATCCGGCCAAACACCATTATACGATCGACGACGCGCGGGCGCTGATCGATGCGGTCCATGTCGGGATCGAGATTGCCAGTTCGCCGTTTCCCGGGATCAACGATCACGGCGCGCCAGTCACCATTTCCGATTTTGGCAACAATAACGGCCTGATCGTCGGCGCGGCGGTCGAGGGCTGGCGCGACATCGACCTCGACGCCTGGCCGGTCGAAACATGGATCGAGGGCGAGCGTGCCGGCGCGGCCACGACCGCGACGATGCTCGACGGGCCATTCGGGGCGGCGCGTTTCCTGTTCGAGCTGATGGCCGCGCGCGGTATCGCGCTGGAGGCCGGACAATGGATATCGACCGGCGCGGTAACTGGGGTACACCCGGTACGCATCGGCGACCGCGTCGAGGCGAGATTCGATGACCGGTTGACGGTCGAGTGCACGATCAAGGCCCGTTAAGAGGTCACTTTCGAGGGAGAGAGAGACGATGGCGACGACCGGGATGCCGGACGCCGAACGGGTGGATATGCGGGTCGGCCGCTATCGCTGGGTGATTTGCGGGCTGCTCTTCGCGGCGACCGCGATCAACTATGTCGATCGCCAGATGATCGGCGTGCTCAAGCCGACGATTTCAGCCGAACTGGGCTGGAACGAAACCACCTATGCCGACATCGTCTTCTGGTTCCAGGTCGCTTATGCGATCGGCTATCTGAGCTTCGGCAAGATCGTCGATATGGTCGGCGCGCGGATCGGCTACTCGATCGCGTTCGTGATCTGGACCGCCGGCCACACCTTGTGCGGCCTCATCACCGGGCCGTTCAAGCTGTTCGGCACGATGATTTCGCCGGCGATGCAATTCAACGGCGCGCGGTTCGTGCTCGGCGTCGGTGAATCGGGCAATTTCCCCGCCGGCCTCAAGGCGGTCAGCGAATGGTTTCCCGCCAAGGAGCGCGCCTTCGCTACCGGTGTGTTCAATGCCGGATCGAATGTCGGCGCGATCATCACGCCGCTGATCGTGCCCATGATCACGCTGGCCTACGGTTGGCGGATGGCGTTTATCTCGACCGGCGTGTTCAGCCTGATCTGGCTGGTCGCCTGGATCGCGATCTATCGCCGTCCACGCGAGCAGCCACGCGTGTCGGCGGCCGAGCTTGCCTATATCGAGAGCGACCCCGCCGACCCGCCGCAAAAGATCGGCTGGCTCAAGCTGCTCGGCTATCGCGAAACCTGGGCCTATGCCTTGGGCAAGTTCCTGATCGATCCGATCTGGTGGCTGTTCCTGTTCTGGACGCCCGATTTCCTCGCCAAGACCTATCATCTCGATCTCAAGAACTTCGGTCCGCCGCTGGTCGCGATTTACCTGATTTCCGATATCGGCAGCGTCGCCGGCGGCTGGTCGTCCTCGACCCTGATGAAGCGCGGCTATAGCGCGAACGCGGCACGCAAGCTCACCATGCTGGTCTGCGCCTTCCTGGTGATGCCGATCTTCTTCGCGCAATATGCCGCCAGCGTGTGGCTGGCGGTCGGGATCGTCGGGCTGGCGACGGCGGCGCACCAGGCATTCTCGGCCAATCTCTACACCATCCCGTCGGACATGTTCCCGCGGGCCGCGGTGGGGTCGGTGATCGGGATCGGCGGCACGGTCGGCGCAATCGGCGGCATGGGGATGGCGAAGTTCACCGGCTATATCCTGCAGACGACGCACAGTTATACCCTGATCTTCGCGGTCGCCGGCAGCGTCTATCTGATCGCGATCGGCGTGGTGCATCTGCTCAGCCCGAAGCTGGCGCGGGTCGACGTGCCGGCCTGACCCCGTCGCGGCCGGCACGTGCCGGCCCTGGAAGGACTGGATCAACACCAGCTGCGGGAGTTGCTGGGTCCAATTTGGCGCCGTAAGCCAGAAGCCGCATCCAGAGCACTTGACCGGCCGCGACACGCATATCCTCCCCCGCCAACGAGGGGGTGGGCGCGCTCAATAGCGGGCGCTCCAATCCGGTTCGAGCCGATTACTCGGACGGGCGCCTAGTTCCTGAGCATCGCCGCATTGCCCCATGTGACGACCGTCGGCATCTTGTTCCTGGTGGATTTGCCGCGCGCTACCAGTTCGACGATCTTCACGCCGGCAATCTTGGCGCGCAATGTCTGCACGGCTTGGCCAAAACGCGCCGGTGTTGAGGTCGCCAGCAGTTTCCCGTCGCCATAGACGGAGAAGGTCACGACATCGTCGGTATCGAATGTCGAATCATCGACGCCGACATCAGCGACGAAGCTGCGGAATTCGCCATTCGCCTTGATCTCGAACCGGGAGTTGGAAAGGGCGCCCAGGCCCGTTCGGTACATCGCGCCATGGACACGTAATGCCTGACGATAGGGTGTGGCATCGGCCTGCGCACCGCCCCATCCGGTATAAGCGGGCGGTTCGCCGGTATCGGCGGTGCTACCCCATGGAGTGATCATGCGATGGATCGTGGGGTCCGGTTGCGGGACGACCACGCCATCAACGGCTGGGTTCACCCGTCCCGGCATTTCCGAAAGATAGACGCCATCCGCCAGGGCCCGCGTGCCCGCCGCATCGAAGATGAGTGTCTCACGCGGGTCGAGATGGAGCTTCAATTCGCCGGAAAAGGCGGGAAGCGTGGCGCCGCTCCACAGATTCCTGAGCGTAACCGGGGAGGTCCCGGCGAACTTCATGTGCTCGGCCGTCAAGGTCACATCAGCGGGCGCGAGTCCACGGTTGAAGACGGCCACCGCCTTGTGGCCATTGCCGAGCACTTTGACCAGGATCTGCACGTCATCGGTGTCATAGGCCAGTACCGCCTGATTTCCCGCGGCATCCTGATCGATCGCGATGATGTCGTTATTGCCGAAAATATCCATCAGCGATTGCGGCGCGTGCCTCAGGTCGTATCCGATCAAAAGCGGCGCCGACAGCATCGACCATAGCGCGAAATGCGATTTCGCTTCGGTCAGATGATGCTCGTCAAAGTCGCCCTGGCCGACAAAGAGCATGTCGGGATCGTTCCACGAACCGGGATGCGCATAAAGCGCGCGGTTGGCCGTGCTGTCGAAATTGGCCAGCATCCGCGTCCAGCTGGGTGTCAGGTCATCGCTGGTTCGCGAAAGGTTGCCCACGTTTTTGCCCCAGGCGCGCACGTCGGCCGCCCCCCACGCACAGATCGAGAAAACATAGTCGCCATCGGGGTTGGTACGATGCAGGGCGTCGGCAACCCGCTGGTAGAGATCGCGAACCGCTGAGATGTCGGTGCGGCGAATTTCCATTATGTCGACCAATGGTCCGAGCGCGCGATATTGGCCGGATTTGACGCCTTGGCTGTCGGGGCCGAAGGCACGGATGCCGCAGCCGTCGACCTTGATGTAATCGAAGCCCCAATCGCCGAAATAGAGCTTAATGTCCTGATCGATATGACCGTATAGACCGACCTCGCGCTCGGCGACGTTACCCTCGGGCATGTTCGGTGCATTGGGTGCGAAGGCCTGCGAGCAGGTGTTGGCGCCGATATCCGAATAGATGCCGGCCTTCAGGCCCATGGCGTGAAGATGATCGGTGAAAGGCTTGAAACTGCCTTGTCCGGGTCCGCCAACGGCCGCGGAGGGAAAGGTCGAGGTGCGCACCATCATGCGGCCGTCCGTCGCGCGCCGTTTCAGCCACCAGCCATCGTCGAGGTTGATGTAGCGATAGCCCTTTCTGGCCAAGCCACTGTCAACGATTACCTTGGCGGAATCCAGGACGCCCGCCTCGGTGACGCCTGTGTGAAAGGCATTCCACGAGTTCCAACCCATTGGCGGGGTTGCCGCTTGTCCGTTGGTAACGGCGGTCCAGCGAGCGGTCGGTGCCAGTGGATCGGGTGAAGCATAAGCTGCTCCGTTCAGTAGCGATACCGACAGAACGCCGAAGGACGTCCAACGAACAAACCGCTTCATGACACCTCCACTGTCGATTTTTTTGAAATTATAATAGGTAATTAGACGGATATTGCCGCGGCGGATTCACGAAAAGAGTTTCTGTTGCCGTGCGAAATTGAGGAAAAGCGGGAGCCACAGGCCGTCGGGTGCGCCCGGTCGCCCGCCAACGCCGAAGCCGTGACCGCCATGGGCGAACAAATGGGTCTCCACCGTAATCTTGGACGCGACCATCGCGTCGCGCAGTCGTACGGAGTTGGCCACGGGCACGGTGCCGTCGTCTTCGGCATGTACCAGGAAAGCGGGTGTGGCCGCCGGCGTGACGTTCAGATCAGGCGACCATTCGCGAATTTGTGCCGCAGTCGGCGACCCACCAAAAAGCGACGGAGCCACTCCGTCATAAGCGTAAGCCGGGTCGACCGTCTGGACCGCATAGATCGGTGCCGTGAGGAAGGGCCGCGCGCTCAATTGGTCGGCGGCATCGACGGGAGCGTAGAATGATGCGGAATGCCGCGTGGTCAGGGTGGCGGTCAGGAAGCCGCCTGCGCTGAACCCCATGACGCCGACCCGGTCGGGGTCGACATGGAAATGCGTGGCGCGGGCGCGGATGACGCGCATCGCGCGCTGAGCGTCGGCTGGACCAACGCTCGCCGGATTGCTCCACCCGTCCTGAGCCAGGCGATAGATCAGCACGAAACACGTAATGCCGGCACGATTGAGGATGTCGGCGACACGATAGCCTTCATGCTCGAAATAGTTCCAGGCGAAGCCGCCGCCGGGAATGAGCAGCATGGCCGAACCGTTCGGTTGGGCCGCCGGGAAAGCGATGACGCGAGGCCTGGAGACGCCCTTGATACGCCGGCTGCTATAGGCCGGGTCCGACGAGCTCTGTTCGACAATTTCGGTCATACCCGAATGCAGAGCGCCGGCGGGCGGACGCGGCCATAGCTCGATGATCTCGCCTGATCCCGTCGCGGGGAGTCCGCTTCCCGTGTCGGCCCTCGCGGACGCCATCGCGGATGCACCTGCGAGCGCCAAGGACGATGCCACGAGATCGCGTCTGGAAAGCCTCATGAGAAAATCCCTTTTTTGAGTGCCGGGGGACAAGAAAGAAGCTCGTCCATCGCGACGAGTCCTGGCCCGCGGTCATCCAACGCCGGCTGTGCGATCTGGCAGCTGTTGCTGGTGGTCGTGACAGACCGGAATGTGTGGATTCCGCTGCCTGGGGCCATCCCCGCGCCGGTGAAGGATACCGCAATTCGTTCCGACCCTCTCCGCTCGATGGCCTGCGGCGCGCAGCTTGTAACAATCGCGCTACATTTTAGGTAGCGCTATCATAATTAGAGGGCGTGTCAAACGATGTGGCGCTCGATAGCGCGTCACAGCGCAAGCGCGGCCGCGCCGTCGCCGAGTTCTTCCAGCCAATCATATCGGTGAACGAGAACGTAATGCTCAGCTGAGCGAAAGCGTCAAGCCAGCCAAGAGCGCTAGGCTTTCTCTTTAGTCTCAACCTCTTGCGAGGGAGAATGGTGCGGCCGAGAAGACTCGAACTTCCACGTCCTTTCGGACACAACGACCTCAACGTTGCGCGTCTACCAGTTCCGCCACGGCCGCACGTGTTAGATGCCATCGGACGGGGCCGCTGGCTGGCAGGCGAGCGCCCCTAGCAAAGCGATCTGTGCGACGCAACCGGAGTTTATCGGGCGGCGCGTCCAGCGCCTGACCCGCAGGCGCTTCAGAATCTATTTGGAAATGCGCCACGGGCGCATTTCGCGGTGCCGGCCCGCATTGGGTGAACAGCGCCCCGCGCTGTTCAGGCCATGCCGGGGGCATGGCCGACCCAATGCGCCCCGACCCGGCCTCCCAATCAGGGTATTCTATGGGAGGCCGGGTGGGGGAGCGGGCCGGCACCGTCTTAAAACTCGCTCTACCGCGAGTTTTCAAACGGCCTCTCAGCCGCCGGTCGCGCTGCTCGAAAAGCTCAGCTTCATGTTCTTGGAATTGGCGGGGACGTCGAGCTTGCCGCTGTAGAAGTCGATTGTGCCGCCCGGTGCGATGGTCGGCTGGTCGGGCTTGATCACCCAGCTATAGACCATCCGGCCATCCTTGGGCGCGTCGTACAATTCGACCCGGATGTCGGGGATCGGCTGGCGCTCGGCGGTTGGATTGTGGATCTGGCCGCCGACCGCGAACAACTCGCTGCCGGTCGGCAGATCGCGCCGGTCGGGCTGCTTGACGTTGACGAAGGTCAGCGGCGTCTGGCCCCCGCCTGCCGGCATGCCCAGCCAGGTCGCGAAGCTGGGGACGTTGAGGAACAGCAAGGCGACGGCGGCGGCGAGCATCGCGACGCCGGCGGTCACCGCGGCGATCGTCCACAATCGGGCAGGGTTGCGGCGCGGCCGGAACGGCGGCTCGTGCGCGAAAGCGTCATAATCCGGGGCGATGTCGGCGCCCGGAGCCGCCTCGGCAGGCGACGGCGCGGCGATCGGCTGCGGAGCGGGGGGCACCGGCTCTGGCGCCACCACCGCCGCACCCGAAAGGTCGAGCGTCTCCGGCTGCTGGAACCAGCTATGCTTGCATTTGGCGCAGCGCACGGTGCGACCTTCGGGCCCGATCGCGGTGTCGGGGACGAGATAGCGCGTATGGCATTCGCTGCATTCGAGGATCATATCGGCGTCCGCAAAGGGCCAACACAAATGCCCCCGTCGCAAACCCTAAGCGGGCAAGGACAGTGCGGCAAGCCTGCCGATACGCACGCCCCGGCTTGAAGCGAGAACAGGTTACGTGCGATGGCGCTGGCGGGGCAGCGTACAAGCGGGTAGCAAACGCCGGCATGGCGAATATCGTGCAGTTCGAGGATGTGGGGCTGCGCTATCCCGCCAGCGACGTCGATACCTTGTCGGCGATCAACTTCACGCTTGCCTCGGGCGGCTTCTATTTCCTGACCGGCCAATCGGGGGCGGGCAAGACCTCCCTGCTCAAGCTGATCTACCTCGCCCAGCGCCCCTCCCATGGCGTGATCCGCTTGTTCGGTGAGGATGCCGGCGCCTTGCCGCGCAAGCGCCTGCCGGGCTTCAGGCGGCGGATCGGCGTCGTGTTCCAGGATTTCCGGCTGGTCCCGCATCTGTCGGCGTTCGACAATATCGCCTTGCCGCTGCGGCTCTCGGGAGTGCCCGAGAGCGATGTCGAGGCGCCGGTGCGCGAGATGCTGGCCTGGGTCGGCCTGTCGGAACGCAGCCATGCGCCGCCGCCGACCCTCTCCGGCGGCGAGCAACAGCGTATCGCGATCGCGCGCGCGGTGATCGGGCGGCCCGAAATCCTGGTCGCCGACGAGCCCACCGGCAACGTCGATCCCGATATGGCGGCGCGGCTGCTGCATCTGTTCGAATCGCTCAACCGGCTCGGCACGACAGTGGTGGTGGCGACGCACGATTTCCACCTGCTCGGGCGAATCCAGAACGCGCACATGATGCGGATCGAGGCCGGGCGGCTGCTCGATCCGACCGGCGCCTTGCGCAACCCGCCCAAGGCACCCGCCGCATGAGCGTGGCGATGTTCTCGACCGCCGCCGACCGCCGCGTGCTCGACGACCGCCGCGGCACGCGCGCGATGACCTGGATCATGGCGATCATGCTGTTCCTGACCGTGCTCGCGGCGGCGCTGGGGCTGGGCACGATCAACGCGGCGGGCGCACTCGATCGCGAGCTTGCCGGGCGCCTGACGGTGCAGGTCGTCGCAGCCGATCCAGCGGTGCGCGATCGCGATACCCAGATTGTGCTGGCGGCGTTGCGCGGGATGCCGGCGGTATCGCGGGCCGATCCGGTCGACCCGGCACGATTGACGGAATTGCTGCGCCCCTGGCTGGGGGATGCCTCGACCGACGCCGATGTGCCGCTGCCATCGCTGATCGACGTCACGCTGAGCGTACCGAGCGAAGAGGCCGCGGCGCGCGTCGCCGCGGCGGTTCGTGGCACTGCGGCGAGCGCGCGTGTCGACAGCCAGTCGCGCTGGCTGTCGCCGGTCGCAGATTTCATGCGGACGATGATCTATGCCGCGGCGGTGCTCGTCCTGCTGATGGCGGCGGCGACGACCGCGGTGGTGCTGCTCGCGGCGCGCGCGGGGCTGGAGACGCATCGCGACACGATCGCCATCCTCCATATGCTGGGGTCGACCGACGTGCAGGTCGCGCGGCTGTTCCAGCGGCGAATCGCGCTCGACACCATGGTCGGCGGCGTGATCGGGACGCTGGCGGCGATGCTGGCGATCTGGGCGGTTACCGGGCAGATGGCCGGCCTCGGCTCGCAATTGCTGTCGGGCGGCGTGCTGACGCGGGGCGATTGGGTGCTGATCGCGCTGTTGCCGCTGATCTTCGCGATAGTGGCGACGCTCGCCGCGCGGATCGCGGTGCTCGGTCGGCTGAGGCAAGTGCAGTGATCCGCCGCCTGATCGCCATCGTCGCGTTGGTCTATCTGCTCGGCTTCGTCCTTTACACGCTGACCCTGCCGCGGCCGCTGGAGGATATGAAGACCGACGCGATCGTCGTCCCGACCGGGGCGCCCGGCCGGATCGATCGCGGGTTGGCGCTGATCGCCGCACATCAGGCCAAAAGGCTATTGATCAGCGGTGCCGCCCCCGGCGTCCGGCCAATCGATTTGTCGATCAAGTACAAGGTCCCGTTGGGCGTCTTCGCGTGTTGCGTCGATCTTGGGCACGAGGCGGTCGACACGCGTTCGAACGGCGCGGAAACCGCCAAATGGGTGGGCGATCACGGCTATAAATCGGTGCGGCTGGTCACCTCGGACTGGCATGTGGCGCGCGCGCGGATGGAACTCGATGCGGCGCTGGCCAGCGACGTGACGGTGGTCGATGACGGCGTGCAGGGCGATGCCGAACTGGGCGTGCTGCTGGTCGAATATAACAAGCTGCTGTTGCGCCGCGTCGCCTTGTGGCTCGGGTTCGGGCAATGAGCGCGCGCCGGTGACTCTGTTGCGCAACGTGGCGTTCGCGATCGTTTTTTACGGCGTGTCGCTGCCGATCGTGCTGCTGGTGCCGTTCTCTGCGCTGTTCGGGCAGCGCGTGCTGATCGCTTACTCCCTGGCCTGGATGCGATTCCACCGCTGGTGCGTGCGCTGGCTGCTCGGCATCCGCGTCCGTTACGAAGGGCCACGGCCGTCGGGCCAGGTCTTCTATGCCGGCAAGCACCAGTCGCTGATGGAGCCGCTCGAGCTGGTGGCCGAACTCGGCGCGCCGGCACCGATCATGCGGCGCGAATTCGCGCGCATCCCGATCTGGGGCTGGGCGACGAAGCGCTACGGCGTGATCCTGGTCGATCGCGCTGCATCCTCCAAGGCGCTGCGCCAATTGATGCGGGAGGCCGAGGCGGCGCGGGCGAGCGGGCGGTCGGTGATGATCTTTCCCGAAGGCACCAGGGTGAAGCCGGGCGAGCAGCCCGAGCTGAAATCGGGGTTCGCCGGGCTCTACAAGATGCTTGGCCTGCCGGTGGTGCCGATCGCGACTGATGTCGGGAAATTGTGGCCGAAGGGCGGGCTGAAGCGCGCCGGGCTGGCGACGTTCCGCTTCGGTGAGGCGATCCCGCCGGGCTTGCCGCGCGCGGAGATCGAGAAGCGCGTGCATGCGGCAATCAACACGCTGGACGAACCCGCCTGAACCCCAATCGTCACCCCGGACTTGTTCCGGGGTCCAACGGGAGGCAGGCGTAAAGCAAGAGGTTGAAATTCCGCGCTGCAGGCACCTTGGACCCCGGCACAAGGCCGGGGTGACGAAGAGGATCAATCGTGCTGCCGCCCGAAGTCCGGCGCGGCGTCGTCCTGGCCCTGGTCGATGATCGAGCGGCGGATCGCGCGGGTACGCGTGAACAGGTCGAACAATTCGTCGCCCTTGCCCCAGCGGATCGCGCGCTGGAGCGAGGTCAGATCCTCGGTGAAGCGCTGCAGCATGTCGAGCACCGCCTCGCGGTTGCTCAGGAACACGTCGCGCCACATCGTCGGGTCCGACGCCGCGATACGGGTGAAGTCGCGAAAACCGCCGGCCGAATATTTGATCACTTCGGACCGGGTGACTTCCTCCATGTCCGACGCGGTGCCGACGATCGTATAAGCGATCAGATGCGGCAAATGGCTGGTGATCGCCAGCACGCGGTCATGGTGCTGCGCATCCATCATCTCGATCTCGGCGCCCAGCCGTCGCCAGAATTCGGCGACGCGCTCGACCGCTGCGGGATCGGCGCCCTCGGGCGGGGTCAGGATGCACCAGCGGCCGTGGAACAGGGTCGCGAAACCGGCCTCGGGGCCCGATCGCTCGGTGCCCGCTACGGGGTGAGCGGGAACGATGGTCGCGCCGGGGAGCGCGGCGCTCAGTGCCGCGAGCACGGTCCCCTTGGACGAGCCGACGTCGCTGACGATCGCATCGGCGGGAAGGTCATCGGCGATCGCTTCCGCCGCCGCGGCCATCGCGCCGACCGGGACGCAGAAGATCACCAGGTCGGCATCGGTCACCGCGGCGCCGGCAGTGTCGGCGACATCGTCGCAGAAACCGAGCGCGCGCGACGTTTCGCGGACTTGCGGATCCATATCGTGCCCGGTGACGCGCACGGTCGGCATGTCGGCCTTGATCGCGCGTGCGATCGACGAGCCGATCAGGCCCAATCCGATGATGGTGACGCGGGAGAAAGGCAGCATGGCAATCAGACCCTCACCCTTCCGGCGCTTCGCGCCTCCCTCCCTCTCCCGCATGCGGGAGAGGGAAGGGGCCCGCCGCCGAAGGCGGTGGGAAGGGTGAGGGTCTGTCGTACATTCGGCATCAGCCGGCCTTCCCGACCATCGCGCGCAATGCCGTAGCGACACCCCGCGTCTCGTCTTCGGTCCCCACCGTAATGCGCAATCCATGCGGCAGTCCCTGGCCGGGCAGCCAGCGGACGATATAGCCGGCGTCCATCAGGCCCTTATAGGCGGCCTCGGCGGTCAATTTGCCCTCGAACAGCACCAGCACGAAATTGGCTTGGCTCGGTACGGCGCGCAGCCCCGCATTGCCGAGCTGAGCGATCTCCTGCGAGAACCAGGCGCGCCATTTGGCATTGTGCGCCCGGGTGTGCTCGACGAACTCGGTGTCGCCCAACGCCGCGATCGCAGCCGCGGTGCCGGCGATGGTGATCGAGAAAGGCAGGCGGATACGGTGCATCGCCTCGATGATCGCAGGCGAGGCATAGCCCCAGCCGATCCGCTCGGCGGCGAGCCCGTACATCTTGGAGAAGGTGCGCGTGACGAGAACGTTGGGCGCGGTCTCGGCCAGCGCCATCCCGCCATCCTCGGCATCGCCCTCGATATATTCGGCATAAGCGTGGTCGAGCACGAGCAGGATATCGGGGCGCAGGCCGGCGTGCAGCCGGGCGATCTCTTCCTTGGTCGCGTAGGTGCCGGTCGGGTTGTTGGGATTGGCGATATAGACGATCTTGGTGCGCTCGGTGACGCAGGCCAGGATCGCGTCGACATCGGTGGCATAATCGCGATCGGGCGCGATCACCGGCACCGCGCCGACGCGCCGCGCCGCGATTTCATACACCGCGAAGCCGTAATGCACGAAGATGACCTCGTCGCCCGGCCCGGCGAACGCACCGGCGGCGAGGTGGAGCACTTCGTCCGAGCCGTTGCCATAGATGATCCGCGCCGGATCGAGCCCGTATTTGTCGGCAAGCACGTCGCGCAATTCGGTTCCGCTGGCATCGGGATAGCGTTCGAGACGGCTCGCCGCCGACAGGAACGCTTCACGCGCCTTGGGCGAGGTGCCCAAGGGGTTCTCGTTCGACGAAAGCTTGGCGACCTTGCGGCCGTCATCGGTGGTCGATCGCCCGGGGATATAAGGCGCGATCGCCATGATCCAGGGCTTGGGTTCAGGAGCGCTCATGATGACTGGCCTATGCGCAGGGCCCTGTCGCCTTGGCAAGATCAGTCCCCAGCCGCTATGCAGCAGGACCAGGGGGAAGGCGGATGCGGGGACCGACGGCATTCTGGCAGGCGCTCGAGGCGGCGCGGCGGGAGACTCTGCGCGAGCGCGGCGAGGCGACACCCGTGCCTGGCAGCGACGGGCAGACCCGACGGCAAGTGCTGCTCGCGCTGGCGGCGACGGCGGCGGCTGCGGCTTTGCCGCGCCCCGCCCGCGCGGCTGCGAGCAGCGCGCCGGTGGTCATCATCGGCGGCGGCATCGCCGGGCTGACCGCTTTGTGGCATTTGACCAAATCGGGAGTCGATGCGCGGCTTTACGAAGCGCGCACCCGGCTCGGCGGGCGGATGTACACCGCCAGGGCCAAAGGCGTGCCGTCGATCGAGATTGGCGGGCAATTGGTCAATACCGACCATGCCGACATGCACGCGCTCTGCCGCGAATTCGGCGTGCCGCTGATCGACCGCAAGGCCGGCCAGCATCGCGCGATGATCCTCGACGGCGCGCGTGAAGTGCCCGAAGGCAAATTGGTCGCTGGCCTGCGCGGCATTGCCGGCCAGATCGATGCCGATTCGGTGCGGCTCGACCAGAATTACGCCAAGGTGGCGGCCGAACTCGATCGGATGTCGTTCACCTCCTATCTCGACAAATATGCCCGGCTGATCCCCGAGCCCTGGGTGCGCCGCCTGATGGAAGCGACCGCGCGCACCGAATATGGCTGCGAGCCGGCCCAGGCCTCGGCGATCGAATTGGTGTTCAACCTGCCGACGATCGACGGGCGGCGGATCGACGTGCTGTCGCGCAGCGACGAACGCTATCTGATGGCGGGGGGCAGTTCGTCCTTGATCGAGGCGATGGCGGCGCGACTGGCGAGCCGCATCACCACCTATCGTCGCGCGGTGCGGATCGACCCGTCGGCAAGCGGCGCGCGCGTGGTCTTCTCCAATGGCGAAAGGATCGACGCGTCGGCAGTGATCGTCACCACGCCTGCCTCGATCATGAGCCGGATTGCCTATGGCGTGCCGCTGCCGCCTTTGTGGCGCCAGTTCATTGGCGAGGTCGGGCTGGGCAAGAACGGCAAGGTCCAGGCCGTGACCATTGCGCGGCCATGGGAAAAGTCGATCGGGCGGGGCGGTGAAATCTGGCAGACCGACCACGACGCCGGCGCATCGCTCGGCTGGGACGGTGGCGTGCGTCCGGCCGCGGGGCCGGGCAGCGTGTGGACGTGGTTCACCGGGGGCGACGAAGTGCTCGCCGCCGACCAGGCCGATCCGCGCGCGCTGGCGCTCAAGCTCGCGCGGCTGACGGAAAGCGGCGTGAAGGGGATGGGGGCTGCGACCGGCACGATTGTCCGCCGCACCAACTGGCATCTCGATCCCTTCTCGATGGGCGCGTATGTCAATTTCCGCCCGGGGCAATTGACCAAGTTCGCCGATTTGATCTGGACCGAAACCGACGGCATCGCCTCGACCCCGATGGGGGCCGGACCGGTGCATTTCGCGGGCGAGCATCTGTCGGATGCCTATCCCGGTTACATGAACGGCGGCGCGCAGACCGGACGGCTGGCGGCGCAATCGGTGATCGCCGCCCGGGCGCCTGCGAGAAGAATGGGGTAGTTAAATCCTTCCAAGCTTTGCTGAGTGACGGGCTATTGGGATGAAAGCCTGATCGTCACCCCAGCGAAAGCTGGGGTCTCCAGCCGTATCGCGATATTGCCTGAGATCCCAGCTTTCGCTGGGATGACGGGTGAATCTTCCCCTCCACCAGCCTTGGGCTGTTCCCCTCCCCCGCCTGCGATGGGGAGGATTTGCGCCCGTAAGGCTTGGACAGGCGCCCTTTTCCCACTAACCGCATCTCCATGACCGACGATCAGCGCTTCGGCCTGTCGCGCCACGTGACCTTGCCGGGGCCGCTCCGCCTCGACGGGGGCGTGCTGCTGTCGCCGGTCGATATCGCCTATGAGACGTACGGCACGCTGGCCCCCGACGGGTCGAACGCGGTCCTGATCTGCCACGCGCTGACCGGCGACCAATATGTCGCGAGCGACCATCCGATCACCGGCAAGCCGGGCTGGTGGACGCGGATGGTCGGGCCCGGCAAGCCGATCGACCCCGCGCGCCACTTCATCGTCTGCGCCAATGTGCTCGGCAGCTGCATGGGGTCGTCGGGCCCGGCGACGGTCAATCTCGCGACGGGCTGTCCCGCGGCGATGAGCTTCCCGGTCATCACGATTCGCGACATGGTCCGCGCGCAGGCGATGCTGCTCGACCATCTCGGGGTCGGCACCGTCACCCTGGTCGGTGGGTCGATGGGCGGGATGCAGGCGCTAAGCTGGGCGGCGACCTACCCCGATCGCGTGACCAAGGCCGTGGTGATCGCCTCGACCGCGCGCCACACCGCGCAGAATATCGCGTTTCACGAAGTCGGCCGTCAGGCGATCATGGCCGACCCCAATTGGCGCGGTGGCGATTATTACGGCGAAGGCGATCCGCCCGCGGCCGGGCTCGCGGTGGCGCGGATGGCGGCGCACATCACCTATCTGTCCGAAGCCGGGCTGACCGAGAAGTTCGGCCGGCGGCTGCAGGCGCGCGAAGCCAAGTCGTTCGGCTTCGACGCCGACTTCCAGGTCGAAAGCTATCTGCGCCACCAGGGGCTGAGCTTCACCGACCGGTTCGACGCCAATTCCTATCTCTATATCACCCGGGCGATGGATTATTTCGACCTGGCCGAGGAGCATGGCGGTCTGCTGGCGAATGCCTTCAAGGGGAGCCGGACGCGGTTCGCCTTGGTCAGCTTCGACACCGACTGGCTCTATCCGACTCCCGAATCGCGCGCGATCGTCCACGCCCTCAACGCGGCCGGCGCGGCGGTGAGCTTCGTCGAGTTGAGCAGTCCGTTCGGGCACGACGCCTTTTTGCTCGACGCGCCCGAACTCAACCGCGTGGTCGACGGCTTCCTGAGGGCGGCACTGTGATCGAACTTTCCGACGACAAGGCGCGGCTCGATGTGGCGCGGGTGCATGCATGGCTCGCCTCGAGCTATTGGTCGCCCGGGATTGAGCGCGCGCTGGTCGAACGCGCGATCGCCGGGTCGCATTGCCTCGGCGCCTACAGCCAGGGCGAGCAGGTCGGCTATGCGCGGATGATCACCGACCACGCGACTTTCGCCTGGCTGGCCGATGTCTGGGTCGATGAGCGCGCGCGCGGGCAGGGTGTGGCGCGCGCGATGGTCAAGTGGTTCGTCGATCATCCCGACTTTGCCGGTATCCGGCGGATGGCGCTCGTCACCGCCGATGCGCATGGCGTGTACGAGGCGCTGGGCTTCCACGCCTTGATACGGCCGGGCCGCTATATGGAGCGGCTGGCGCCGGGGTTTGCCGACGCGTTGCGGGCGACGCCCGAATGAGCTTGCGTCCCGACCTCGCGGTGATCGCCGCCAATGTCGCGCCGGGCAGCCGCGTGCTCGATATCGGCTGCGGCGACGGCGAACTGATGGCGGCGTTGCGCGACGAGAAGCAGGTCGATGCGCGCGGGCTCGAACTCGACGCCGGCGATGTGGCGGGCGCGGTCGCGCGCGGGCTGTCGGTAGTGCAGGGCGATGCCGATACCGACCTTGCCGATTATCCCGACGACAGTTTCGATTACGCCATCCTCAGCCAGACCCTGCAGACGACGCGCGCGCCCGATGTCGTGCTCGAACATCTACTGCGGATCGGGCGGCACGCTTTCGTGTCCTTCCCCAATTTCGCGCATTGGCGGGTACGCGCGTCGCTCCTTTGGGGCGGACGGATGCCGGTGACGCGGCTGCTGCCGGTCGCCTGGTACGCGACGCCCAACATCCACCACGTCACGATCGACGATTTCCGCGCGCTATTGAATGAGCGCGGCATCACCGTCGAGGGCGCGTGGTTCCTGTCAGGCGATCAGCGCACGAGTGCCACGATGGCGAACCTGCTCGCCGAGCATGCGGTGTTCTTGCTGAAAAGGTAGCGGCGGTTGCCGGATCGAACCCGTGCTCCTGCTCGCGCAGAAGCACGAATATCGATGCGTTCCGATCCTAGAACGGTACGTCGTCGTCAAGATCGTCCGAGAAGCCGCCACGAGCGCCGCTGCTGCCGCCGCCGCCGCCGAAGGCGCTACCGCCACCGCTCGGCGCGTCGGCGAATTCGTCGCGGCCGCTCGAGAAGCCACCGCCGCCACTGCCACCGGAACCACCGCCGCCGCCCGGCGCGCCGTCGAGCATCGTCAGGACACTATTGAAGCCCTGCAGCACGATCTCGGTCGAATAACGGTCCTTACCGTCCTGGTCCTGCCATTTGCGGGTCTGCAGCGCGCCCTCGATATAGACTTTCGAGCCCTTGCGCAGATAGCGCTCGGCGACATTGGCCAGGCCTTCGCTGAAGACCTTGACCGTATGCCATTCGGTGCGCTCCTTGCGCTCGCCCGAATTGCGGTCCTTCCACTGTTCCGACGTCGCGATGCGCAGCTCGACGACCTTGCCGCCGTTCTGGAAAGTACGGCTCTCGGGATCGCGCCCGAGATTGCCGACGAGAATGACCTTGTTGACGCTGCCCGCCATGAAATTCGCCCTAGCCTAGAGGCCGGCGAGTGTCGCCAGCCAGTATGTGATTCCGGCCATGATGTAGGCAAGCAGGAACAAATAGCCAACCATGAAAGCGGGCCATCGCCACCCGTTTGTCTCTCGTCTGGTGACCGCGATGGTCGAGATGCATTGCGGCGCGAACACGAACCACATGAGGAACGCGAGGGCGGTGGCCAGGCTCCAGCGCTTGTGGAGAGTCTGCGCCATTTTGGTTTCATCGTCGCCGCCCGACGTGTCGATGGCATAAACGGTGCCCAGCGCGGCGACCGATACTTCGCGCGCCGCCATGGCCGGTATCAGCGCCAGCACGATGTCGCGATTGAAGCCGATCGGGCGGAACGCCGGCTCGATCGCATTGGCGATGCGGCCGGCGACCGAATAATTGACCTGGCTGACTTGGCTGTCCTTGGGCACTTGCGGGAAGGACAGCATCGCCCACAGCACGATCGTGGTGAAGGCGATCGTCGTGCCGGCGCGCTTGAGGAAGATCTCGGCGCGGCTCCATAGCCCGATCGCGAGGTCGCGCACGCTCGGCAACTGGTATTTGGGCATCTCCATCATGAAGCCCGACGAGGCGCCCTTGGTCACCGTGCGGCGCAGGACCAAAGCGACGACGAACGCGCCGGCTACCCCCATGATGTACAGGCCGAGCATGACCAGCCCCTGCAGCCCGACGAACGGCAGCACGCGGACATTGGGGATCATCGCCCCGATCACCAACGTATAGACCGGCAGCCGCGCCGAACAGGTCATCAGCGGCGCGATCAGGATCGTGGTCAGGCGGTCCTTCTCGTCCTCGATCGTGCGCGTCGACATGATCCCGGGGACGGCACAGGCGAAGCTGGAGAGGAGGGGAATGAAGGCGCGCCCCGACAGCCCGACGCTCGCCATGATCCGGTCCATCAGGAACGCGGCGCGGACCATATAGCCGCTCGCTTCCAGCACCAGGATGAAGAAGAACATGATCAGGATCTGGGGCAGGAACTTGATGACGGCGCCCACGCCCGCGATCGCGCCATCGGTGATCAGCGACCGCAGGATCGAATCGGGCATGACTTGCTTGACCAGCCCGGCGAGCCAGTCGAATCCGCTGGCGATCGCTTCGGCCGGTGCCGCGCCGGCGAAGAACACCGCCTGGAACATCACGAACAGCACGACGAACAACAGCAGCACGCCGAACACCGGATGCAGCGCGACCGAATCGAGCATGTGCGTCCAGCGCCGCACCGGGGTTTCCGAGATCGTCGCCGCCATCGCGATCTGACGCGCGCGGCGCTGCAAGGTGGCGATGTCGGCATGGAGCACCGGGTCGCTCGGGCGCAATGCCGTCGCCCCCGGCGTGGCGAGATCGGCCAGCGCTTCCTTGAGCTCGTCGATCCCGCGCTTGCGCACCGCGACCGTGGGAATGACGGGAACGCCGAGCTCGCGCGCCAGCGCTTGCGGATCGAGCTTGAGGCCGTCGCGCTCGGCGAGGTCGAACATGTTGAGCGCGACCACCACCGGCAAGCCGAGCGCGATCAACTGGAGCGTGAAGCGCAGATGGTTGTCGAGGTTGGAAGCATCGACCACCACGATGATCGCATCGGGCAACCGCTCGCCCGCCTGCGTGCCGGTGACGACGTCGCGGGTGACGCGCTCGTCGGGGCTCGACGGTTCGAGGCTGTAGGTGCCGGGCAAATCGAGCAATTCGACCGGACGGCCATCGGGCAGCGCCATCCGGCCGGCGTGGCGCTCGACGGTCACGCCGGGATAATTGCCGACCTTTTGCCGCGCGCCGGTCAGCGCGTTGAACAGCGCGCTCTTGCCGGCATTGGGGTTGCCGACCAACGCGACCAGCGGCGCGGGGTTCATCCTGGTGGCTAGCTGGTCAGCGGATCGACGTGGATTGCGCCGGCGACGCGGCGGCGCAGCGCCACGGTCATGCGTCCGATCCGGCACGCGATCGGCCCGCCGCCGATCCGCGCGCGGTGCAGCACTTCGATCCCGACGCCTTCATCGAAGCCGAGTTCGCGCAGCCGCCGGCCCTCGGGCGCGGTCAGCCGATCCCAGGCAATACCCGCGACGGTGGCGCGCTGGCGCTGGGGAAGTTGTTCAAGGCTGAGCGGAATCGTCGCCATGGCGACTCACCTAGAGGTACTGCGAGTGATTATCAATAACGTTCTTTACGTATTGCGCTGGATTCCCTCTCCCCTTGTGGGAGAGGGAAGGGGCCCGCGCGCGCAGCGCGTGGGAAGGGTGAGGGGGACTCACAGGCGATATCGCTCGTGACTCCCCCTCATCCTTCCGGCGCTTCGCGCCTCCCTCCCGCATCAGGTAAACAGCGCCCCGCGCTGTTTAGGTCATGCCGGGGGCATGACCGACCTGATGCGCCCACAAGGGGAGAAGGAATTTTCGCGTCCTTAGCGCCTCTGCGCGAACCACATTCAATCGCTCTTCGCGCCTCCGCGCCTCCGCGTGAATCAATCAAACCGCCGGATACCGCAGCCGCCCGAGGAAGCGCGAGAGACTGGGCCGATGCTCGATCCGCCCGAGGAACTGCGCCTTGGCTTTCTCGAACCGCATGATTCCCTCGATCCGCCGCGCCAGGAAAGCGCGCGTATCGGCCTGGCCTTCGCTCTCGTCGTCGAGGAACACGGTGATCGTCGCGGCATAGACGCCGCCCAGCATCGCGCGCTTGGTATAGTGATTGTAATCGGTCGCGGTGTCGCCGGCGGCGCGCCACATCAGGTCGGCGGCGCGCCAGCCGAGCTTCGCGCCATGCGCGACATTGGTCGGCATCGCCAGGATCGCGAGCGCGCGGCGCAACGTCTCGCGATGCGCGGCGAGCAAATCGAGCCGCGCCTCGACCAGCGCGGCGATCTTCTCGCGCACTTTCATCTTGGCCAACGTTTCGGGCGGCAGCGTCTCGACCATTCCCCGGTCGATACTCGCGAACCAGGCGTCGATCATCGCGGTGGCATCGGGCAGCGCCAGTAGCGCCACGTCGCGATCGACGCTGAGCTGGTCGGCCGCCATGTCGCGCGCCGCCGCTTTCCAGCCGTCGAACGCGGCATTGTCGGCGACGAGCGGGGCGAGCGCCTCGCGGATTTCGTCGAGCGTCGGATCTGCAGAAAGGGTCATGGCGCGCTTATGCTCCTGCCGTACCCTCGGGGGCAAGCTCGGCGGCGTCCTTGCGCTCGCCGCGGACCAGCACCAGCGCCACCGCGACGGCGACCGCGCCGATCATGTCGACCCCGTCGAGCCGCTCGCCATAGCCGATCCAGCCGATCGTCGCCGCCATCACCGGCTGCGTCAGCAAGGCGATGCCGATCACCATCGGCGACATCTGGCCGAGCGCGAAGATCATCAGCCCCTGGCCGATGATCTGGCTCGACAGCGCCATCAGCACCAGCGGCGTCCAATTGTGCGGCATCACTTGCTCGCCGAGCAGATTGGCGAAGACCAGCAGCGGCAACAGGCTGGCCAGGGTCGACAAGGTGAGCGCGGGGATCGGCGCCATCGTGTCGCGCACCTTCGCCATGATCGCGAAATAGATCGTGTAGAGAATCCCCGCGAGCAGGCAGAGCAGGTCGCCGGCCAGATGCGTTGGCGCGATCTGCATCGACCGCCCCATCAGCAGCCCCGCCCCAGCCAGCGCGAGAAGCAGCGCGAACCCCTGCGTCCTGGACGGCCAGGCGCGGGCGATCAGGAAGCCATAGACCGGATAGAACAGAGTCGTCGAATTGCCGAACAGGGTCGCATTGGCGAGTTGGGTCTTGAGGATGCCGACATGCCAGGCCGCGAGGTCGCCGGCAAAGCACAGTCCGCCGGCCCCGATCGCCCACCACACGCCGCGGCTGATCCCGGTCGGCCGCCAGCCGGTAGCGAACGCCGCCCCGAGCAACACTGGCGCCGCCAGCGCGATACGCCAGAACGCGGCGGCGACCGGCCCGACATCGCTCATCCGCACGAAAACCGGGCCGACGCTCAACAGGATATTGGCGAGGATCAGTGCCGCGAAAGCAAAAGGATGGGCAGCGACGCTTTTGCCGTCCGAAGCTTTTCTTGTTGCGCTTTCCCGGTGCATGCGGCCCCATAACACCTATCTGCGCCGCGTCCGCAAAGAAGTCCTTTCGGGAGGTTATCCGCATATGCCGACGTTGTTCGATCCTATCCAGCTTGGCGATATCGCCGCCAGCAACCGCATCCTGATGTCGCCGCTGACGCGCGGCCGCTCGACCGCCGAGCATGTGCCGACCGACATCATGATCGACTATTATCGCCAGCGCGCCGGCGCCGGCGTGATCATCACCGAAGGCACCGGCGTCAGCCGGCTCGGCCTGGGCTGGCCCAACGCGCCAGGCTTGTGGACTGATGCGCAGGTCGAGGCGTGGAAGCCGGTGACCGCCGCAGTGCATGAGGCGGGCGGCAAGATCGTCGCGCAGATCTGGCATATGGGCCGGCTCGCGCGGCCCGACGTGACGGGCCTGCAGCCGTTGTCGTCCTCGGTGACGCGCGCGCCCTATCACAAGGAGGACAACCCCTATCAGGAAGCGCGCGCCGCGACGCTCGACGACATCAAGCGCGCCCAGGACGAATATGCCACCGCGGCGCGCAACGCGATCGCCGCCGGGTTCGACGGGGTCCAGCTGCACGGCGCGAACGGCTATCTGATCGACCAGTTCCTGCGCGACAACACCAACTTCCGCGACGACGATTATGGCGGCAGCCCGGAAAACCGCATCCGCTTCATGAAGGAAGCGGTCCAGGCGGTGATCGCCGAAGTCGGCGCCGGTCGCACCGCGATCCGCCTGTCGCCCAATGGCGAGACGCAGGGCGCCGACGACAGCAATCCGGAAGCGGTGTTCGTGCCGGCGGCGAAAGTGCTCAACGACCTCGGCATCGCCTTCCTCGAACTGCGCGAGCTGTCGCCGGCGGGGACGTTCGGCGCGTCGGAAGTGCCCAAGCTGAGCCCGAAGATCCGCGAGGTGTTCGCGCGGCCGCTGATCCTCAACCAGGATTATACGGTCGAGGGTGCGCAGGCCGATGTCGCCTCGGGTCTCGCCGACGGCATCTCGTTCGGGCGCAAGTTCATCGCCAACCCTGACCTGGTCGACCGCTTCCGCCGCGGCGCGGAACTCAACGCCGACGACTTCAAGACCTGGTACACGCCGGGGCCGGAGGGATATATCGATTACCCGGCGTTGGAGCAGCAGGCAGCGGAGTAGGCCTAGCTAAATCTCCCCCAGCTTGCCTCGGGGGCATCGCGAAGCGATGGTGGAGGGGGCCCGCCGACGCACCGGCAGGGTCCCCTTCGCATGATGGCTTTGAGCCGTTTCCATCGTAAGCGGGGCCACATGAGCGAAGTCGACCCGGCGCGTGTCGGGCGCAGCGCTATCACGAAATCATCTTCCTGCCGCTCCCCACGATATAGTCGGGTGCAATTCCTACCTATTGGCCGCGCCACCCGACCCGCTATGCTGCTCGGGTCCATTGGGGGGATGGTATGGGGTTGATTCGCAGAGGACTGGCCGCACTTTTCGCTCTGGCCGCGCTGACGACAATGCCGGCGGTCGCGGAAGGACATGGCGGCAGGGACAATGTATTACTACGCGCGGCGGACGCGTTGCAGGCCAAGGATTATGCCAAGGCGGCGCCTCTGCTCGAAAAGGGCTGCGACATGGGGTCGGCCGCCGCCTGTGGAGAGCTCGGAGTACTCTATCATGACGGCAGCGGCGTCCAGAAGGACGACACACGTTCCGCCACGCTGTTCAGCAAGGCATGTGATCTCGGCCTGGCGCTCGGCTGCACCAATGCCGGCTGGGCGAACGAGAGCGGCGTAGGAACCGCGAAGGACGAAACCCGCGCATCGGACCTCTACACCAAGGCGTGCGATGCCAATGAAATGCAGGGCTGCTACAATCTTGCCGGTCTCTATATGGACGGGCGCGGCGTGTCGCAGGATCAGAAACGCGCCGCCAAGCTCTATGACAAGACTTGCGCGCACGACCCCAAGATGGGGTGTCTCCCCCTCGCCGGCCTGCTCGTCATCGGTAAGGACGTGCCGTCTGATATCGTAAAGGCTAAGACCCTTTATGTGCAGGCCTGTGACAGCGGGCAATTCGCGGGCTGTTACGCGATCGGCCAGCTTTATGGCCGGGGCCTCGGCGTCATTCGCGATGACGCCTTGGCCGCCCAATTCTACACCAAGGCGTGCGATGGCGGCCTTGCCATGGCTTGTTCCGATCTCGGTGTGCTCAACGCCGAGGGTAACGGTCTGGCCCACGACCAGGCGCGCGCCGTCGATCTGTTCCGCAAGGCTTGCGATCTGGGCGAGCAGACCGCCTGCGCCAATCTCGGCAAGGCCTATGCCGACGGTAGCGGACTCCCCCGCGATTATGCTCGCGCGGTGGAATTGGGCACCAAGGCCTGTGACACCAGCGCCGCTTATGGCTGTGTCCTTCTCGGGCGTTTATATTCGATGGGCCAGGGCGTTCCCCAGGACAAGTCGCGCGCCCTCGCTCTCTATGCCAAGGCATGCGACGGCGGCGAGCTTCAGGGATGCGTGAACCAGGCCGTTTTCTATGCCGCGGGCACCACGGTCCCGCGCGATCCGGCCCGCGCCGCGACGCTGTATACGCGCGCCTGTGACGGCGGCGTGACGCTGGGCTGCTACAATCTCGGCGTAGCCTATGCGAAAGGTCTGGGTGTCGCGATCGACTGGAAAAGAGCGGCCGACCTGTTCGTCAAGGCCTGCAATAATGGCGAGATGCACAGCTGCTATAATCTCGGCATCATCTATCAGAATGGCGAGGGGGTCACGCGAAGCACGGTGGAGGCGAACGCACTGTACGATCGGGCCTGCGCCGCTGGCCTGGCGGATGCTTGTTTCAACGCGTCAACGCTGACCACCGATCGCGACGCGATCATTGCGCTGCTGCGCCGCGCGCTGAAAGCCGATCCCGGGTTCACCAAGGCACGTACCGCGTTGGTCAAGATGGGGGTGAAGGCCTGATCCCTGCTCTCGCGTGACGTGAGCGCGGCTTGCTGATAGCGTCGCTGCCATGGACGCGGTGGGCATTATCGGGCTCGCAGCCAGCATCAGCCTGTTGAGTGGATGGCGGTTGTATCTCTGCGTGTTCGCCACCGGGCTCGCGATGCATTTCGGCTGGATCGCGCTGCCGCACCAACTCCACAGCCTCGACGTGCTGGCCAATTGGTGGGTGATCGGCGCCGCGGGCGTTGGCGCGCTGGCCGAATTCTTCGCCGACAAGGTGATGTGGGTCGATAGCGCCTGGGACGCGGTCCACACCTTGGTCCGTCCGATCGGCGGCGCGTTGCTCGCGCTGGCGATCGTCGATCCGCACGACGCCAAATGGCAGGTGATCGCCTTGCTGCTCGGCGGCGGCGCGGCGTTGCTGACGCATGGTGCCAAGGCCGGGACACGCGCGGCCGTCAACGCCAGTCCCGAGCCGTTCAGCAATATCGCGGTGTCGGCCGGCGAGGATGTCGCGACGACTGGTTTGCTCGTGGCGGCGATCGCCAGCCCCTGGGCGGCGGTGGTGATCGCGGTGCTGGTGCTGGCCGCGGCGGTCGCGATGCTGCTCGTGCTTCGCCACGCCTTCAGGCGGCTGTTCCCGAAGAAACAACCGCCCGCATCGACCTAGTTCCCGTGTTCCTGCGAAAGCAGGAACCCAGGGTTACTCTGTCCCTCGCCTGGTGCCCTGGGCTCCTGCTTTCGCAGGAGCACATGGTTTTTTGCCATCCGCGTCACCTCACCGGCAGCGGACATTGTCCTTGTCGATCGCTTGGCCGGCAACAGCACCCGCCGCCGCGCCCAGGATGATGCCCAACGGCTCCGAGCGGCCCGACGTCACCGCCGCGCCCAGCGCGCCGCCGGCGATTCCGCCGACGATCAGTCCGGTCGTGCCGTCCGAGCGGCGGCAATAATAGCGGCCGTCGCGGCCGACATAGACGCGGTCGTTGCGGCTCAGCCGGCGTTCGCGATAACGCGGATTGTCGACATAATATTGGTCGGCATAATAGCCGTTATAGCGCGGATCGGGCCGGTTATAATCGTATTGGCGATAGGACCGATAGTCGCTCGCATAGCCGGGCGAGTCATAGGTCTCGGCGCAGCCGGCGGTCGTCGCCGCGGTGGCGGCAATCAACGCAAGGGTTAGGATACGCATTCTACTCTCCTCCTGTAGCCCCGCACTAGCGTATCAATGCGTCGCGGCGCGAATAGTTGCGGAGGCGTAAGAATAGTGGGGAATGTGTCCAATATATCTCCCCTCCCTGCTTGCAGGGAGGGGATTAAGGGGTGGGTTGAGCGTCGGACGAGGCTCGATGCCTCGTTCGACGCTGTCCTTGCGGTCGGTTGATGAGTCTTTTGGGCGCGCAGACGCGCGCACCCACCCCCGGCCCTGCGTCGGGTCGGTCATGCCCCCGGCATGACCTGAACAGCGCGGGGCGCTGTTCACCCGACGCACTTTCAGGGAGGGGAGTCCGCGACTCTTAGTGCACCGACGCCGGCTTCAACGCCTCGCGCTCGGCCTCGCTCGGGATCGCTTCCGGATCGGGCCGGAAATCCTCGGGGGCGCGGTCGGTGTCGGGCTTGGCGGCGTCGAGCGCGAGGTCGGGCGCCTCTTGCCCCTCGGCATCGTCCATCCATGGCGCGCGCGGCATCTTCACCCATCCGCGCCACAGGGCGGCGGCCAGGCCCGCGCCGACCGCCAGCACCGCGCCCGCCGCGATCGAGCGGTTGCGCGAGCGGTTGTCGGTCTTGAAGCGGCCATGGCTGTCGCGGGCTTGCTTGCTGTTTGGCATGTTTCCTCTCCCGAAGTGAAACGATGCGAGGTCAACGGACAGCGAGCGACGGCGTTCCCGCGCCGCCGGCCGGCCGCGGCCCGGGATCGTTATTCAGCGTTTTCTCACCTCCCGCTCATGCCGCTTATCGCCGCATGTGCGATGAGAAGGCCGCAATGGAGGTGAACAGACCCTCACCCTTCCCACCGCCTTCGGCGGCGGGCCCCTTCCCTCTCCCGCATGCGGGAGAGGGAGGGAGGCGCGAAAGCGCCGGAAGGGTGAGGGTCTGTCTAAGAACCGGAGACGAACACATGGCTGGATCGATCGAACGAGCGGCGCGTCTGTGGACTCCTTGGCGGATCGCCCGCTGGACCGCGGCCCTGGTGTTGCTGCTCGTCCCGGCGGTGATGATGCGGGTCAGCAGCGACTGGCATTGGGGCATCGGCAGCTTCGTCGTTGCCGGCGTCATGATCGGCGGGGTCGGGCTGCTCTACGAACTCGCCGAAAAGGCGAGCGGCAGCCGCGCCTATCGCGCGGGCGTCGCCATCGCGCTGGTGACGTCGTTCCTGACGGTATGGACGACGATCGTCCGCGACGACGGCAACGGCATCGGCTTCCTGCTGCTGGCCGTAACGGCAGCAGTGGGCGCGTTCGCCGCCTGGTTCCGGCCCGCGGGCATGGCGCGGGCGATGCTTGGCGTGGCGGTGATGCAGGCATTGCTCGGCATCGCCGTCGCCACCGCGCCGGTGACCGCGAGCGTGCCGGATGGCCCGTTCAGGGCGCTGATGTTCAGCGGCGTGTTTTCGGGGTTGTGGCTGATCTCGGCGGTGTGCTTCCGTGCGGCCGCGAGAGGGCCTCGCTGATGCCGACGACGTCGCTTATGCGCGGGTGTTCGCCTTCGATAGCCGTGAGCGCCAGTGACCCGAATCTGAAGTTCGCTCAACGATTTGGCTAGGTGGGTGCGAACTTCAGATCCAAGAGGGTCACTAGAAACCATTGATTCTAGTGTGGTTTAAGGATTTGAAATTCGCTCCGTACCTAGCCGCTTAATGTGGCGAATTTCAAATCCACCACACTAGCCTGACCCGGCAGTTGGGGCGCGCCACATTGTCATCCCGCACGCGCTAACTCATCCAATTTGGCCGTAATTTATCCGGTTACGCGCCTGCCAGAACCTATCAACCCGCCATCATGACGCGTACGAAACCAACGGGCTTGGGAGTCGTCGGACATGGGAACGATCATCACCATCTATCTGGTCAACAACAGTCAGGGAGCGATCGTCGCTCCCGGTGTCCCGCCAATCGTGGTTGCGAACGATGGCAAGCCGGTCCGGATCGGCCAAGCGGTTGCCGGGGGCCCGTGGTTCGCCTTTTTCGCGCTGCGCACGGTCAACGCGCATGTCTCGGACATGGAAATCTTCCTGACGGGAACGTTGGGCAAGCTCCGCGACTACGGCGTCAGGCTGAACGGCGACACGTCGGCGCGCGGCACCGATACGATGGCGGGCACGCGCGTCTCGCTCGATGGCGACACGCTGACGGTGACGATCGACCATGTCTTCGCGCCCTGGACCGGCAAGCTCGCCGGTACCCTCCAGCTCCATCAGGTCACCATGCCCGGCACGCATGACAGCGGCACGTTCGGCATGGGTGCGTATAATTGCTGCCAGGACATGACGATCCTCGAGCAACTCTATGTCGGCGTGCGCTATTTCGACATTCGCGTCAGCACCAAGTCGGCGGCGCTGCAAGTGGTGCATGCCGGCTATGCCACTTATTACACGCTGGCGGAGGTGGCGACGACCTTTCGCAAATTCCTCGACGGCTCGCTCAACGTCAATGCGACCGACGAGACGATCGTCGTCCAGCTCAAGGTCGATGACGGTCCCGATGATCTGGCCTGGGCCAATGCGATCATCGCCTGCGTCAATCAGGCCTTTGCCGGGGCCGCCAAGCAACCCTATCTCGATCCGATCGGGCAATATGCCCCGGTCATGAACGACCTGAAGGGCCGGCTGGTCGTGCTGCGCCGGCTCGAGGGCAGGCCGCATCAGGGCGGGGGCACGCCGGTCAAATATTTCGTCTCGCTCGACGTGTTCGAGAAATATTGGGGCACGCCCGCATGGGTGTCCGAATTCGGCACCAACGAATTCGAATGGGTCGATCCCGGCAAGGGCAATGTCGATTACCGCACGCTCCAGGGCGTGTCGTTCCGGCTGCAGGACAAGTATAACGAGATTGCGCCGATCAAGGCCAACATCGTGATCGGCGTGCTCGACGATGCGGCGAACGGGGTGATGCCCGATTCCTGGTACCTCAATTTCTCCAGCGCCGCGCTCGGCGTGCCGCCGCGCGGGGTCGCGAACGACGTCAACCCGCGCGTGGAGACCTGGCTGGACAATGCGGCGAAGAACCCGAAGCTGGCGCGCTACGGCACGCTGCTGATGGATTTCCCGAGCGTTGCTATGTGCGAGAAGCTGATCGCGAAGAATTTCTAGGGGTGCGGGCGCGCCCGGCCCGCGGCGGCCGGGCGCCGATCGCGCGTTCTACCCGGCGATCAGCGGAGCTGCTCGCGGCGGAAGGCGTCGATCTTCTGGTCGGTCTTGTACTGGCTGAGCGAATAGACCGCCCAGATCGCCGCCGGCAGCCAACCGACCAGCGTAACCTGCAGCGCGAGACAGACGATCCCGGCGAGGGGCCGTCCGATCGTGAAGAACAGCAACCACGGCAGCAATAATGCGATGATCAGACGCAAGCGACTTCTCCCTTTACGAGCCCGATATCACGATCGCGGCCGGTAGGTCACGGGAATCTTTAGCCGATTTGGGCCCGACGCACAGTTGGAGCGGGCCGCTCTATTCGGTAGACTGTCACCGCAGCCACTCAAAGGACAGCAGACGACGGAGGAGACCGGCACCATGGCGAAGAAATACACGGCGCAATGCGCGTGCGGCAGCGTCAAGTTCGAGTTCGATACCGACCCCAGTTTCGTCGCGGTGTGCCATTGCCTGGACTGCAAGAAAGCATCGGGCGGCGAGGCGGCGACGTTCTTCGGCGTGCCCCAGGACGATTTCACGCTGACCAGCGGATCGCCCGTGCCGTTCCACTATGTCGCCGAATCCGGCAAAGGCCTGGACCGCAACTACTGTCCGGAGTGCGGCGCGCGCGTGTTCTCGAGCAACCTGGAAAGCTTCCCCGGCGCGGTCTTCGTGACGCTTGGGAGTCTCGACAATCCTGGGAAGATCGAGCCGAAGCTGGAGATGTTCGTCAAGCGGCGGCTGAAGTGGGTGGCGCCGCTGGATTTGCCGCAGTTTGAGGGGATGCCGAGTTGAGGGCCAGATGGGACGTGGCGCCGCTAGGCTGAGGGCCGTTTAGTGCATTGAGTAAATCGTTACTCAAGTTCTAATCGACGTGCGCCCGCCCCGACCTTTCGATATACGTGGCTCAGCGTTTTTTGACTCGGGGCGGGGAAAGTACCGTGGATCGAATTACCACAAATCTACTCAAGAGCTTCGTGGACGAATACGATCTTGCAGACCTTTCGGAGCAGGATCAGTTCGAACGCTTTGCTGCGTTTGCGATGATGCGCCGGCATTATAGTCGGACCTTCGATATAGATGACATCATTGTCGGCGGCAGCGGCGATACGTCGATAGACGCGGTGGCGATCGTCGTGAACAATGTGCTCGTCACGGACACCGATACAATTGATGAACTGGCGGAAACCAATGGCCAGATCGACGCATCGTTTATCTTTGTGCAGGCTGATCGCGGAGCGGGATTCGATGGCTCTAAGATTGGCGACTTTTCTTTTGGTGTGAAGGACTTTTTTGAGACTTCGCCTAAGATCGTTCGTAACGAGCGAGTACAGGCTGCAGCCGAGATTGCCGACCATCTTTATACTTATTCGGCAATCCTGACTCGGCGGCCGACCTGCACCCTCTACTACGTTACCACCGGACGTTGGACCAGCGATCCCGATCTAGTCGCGCGACGGGACGCGGCGATTGGCGATTTAACTGAACTGAACCTGTTTGGCGTCGTCAAGCTGAACTGCGTTGGGGCTGAAGAACTCCATAATGCTTATCAACAGACAAAGAACGCTATTACGCGAACATTTGAGTTCAAGGAGCGCAACGACCTCCCTAACGCCGAAGGGATCAACCAGGCTTTCATCGGATATGTGCCCTTTAGCGAGTTCCGTAAGCTAATTAGCGACGAAAGTGGCGCTGAGATACTTGGCAGTATATTTTACGATAACGTACGTGATTGGCAGGAGTACAATCTCGTCAACGACAGTATGAGAGAGACGTTAAATTCCCCAAGCAGGGGGCGATTTGTGTTTATGAACAATGGTGTAACAATCATCGCGCGCTCTGTGAAGCCGGTCCAATCTAGGTTTACGATCTCGGATTATCAGATCGTGAACGGTTGCCAGACAAGCAACGTGCTCTTTGACCAGCGCGACGTGATTGATGATAGTGTTTACGTCCCGCTTCGCCTGATTGAAACACGTGATCAGGACGTAATGAACGATATCATCGAGGCGACTAACAGCCAGACAAGCGTGAAGCCCGAGCAGTATTTTGCTCGCATGGAGTTCACGAGACAGCTAGAACGATTTTTCGACGCGATTCCCGAAGAGCAGAGGATCTATTTCGAGCGCCGAGATGGCCAATATGATCGAGGCGAGGAAAAAAAGACGCGGGTGATCTCGCAGACCAACGTTATTCGAGCATTCGCGGCCATGTATCTTGAACTGCCGCAGCAAACCACGCGCGGCTACGCAAATTTACGCGAACGCGTTGGGGCTGACATCTACGGAAAAGAACATCGGCCAGAACCGTACTATGCCGCATCGTATGCATATTATCTGCTAGAAAGCCGATTTAGGGCGAAAAGCACTCCGGTGGAATACAAGCCAGCGCGCTATCATATCCTGCTCGCGCTGCGGCTTCTTGTTGATCCTGAGCGTCCCGCGCAGATGAACTCGCGGGAGATGGCTCGTAGAGCCGATGCGCTTTCGTCCGTTCTCTGGGATTCTGCAAAGGCAGATAAGCTATTTCAGGATGCTGTTGCGCTGATAGATCGGGCCACAGGCGGAAACCTGGAGCGCGATCGTGTTCGAACGATTGGCGTTACAAACAATATTCTCACTGCCTTCGGAAGGCAGCCCCAATAATTGGAGTTTGGTGCATCTAGTAAACTGGCACGCCAACTAGGGAATTTTGGAGCGTCCAGCAAAGTGGTACGGTAATCACTGTAACTCCAATATTGCATAATTTCGTTTCAGGAGAGGGCGATGATGGATCACGCGGCAATTATCGGCGCTGTGGGGAAGGTCCCAACCTCAGTTCTCAACAGAATTGCCTCTGCACTGTCTCAGCCAGTAGCCGACGTAACCGTGAGAATAGCAAGCGTATTCGGCGATCACATCAGAATGACTATGGAGATGTGTTCTATAGTAAAGACTATAGCTTCAGATGAAAAACCCATAAATCTAAGAGAAATTTATGTAAATCTTGATCTTTTATCGAGTGGTAGGCTGTATAAAGATTACACACTAGCCACTCGAGAAGGGGCAATCGCGCGATTAGTGATAAAAGGAACTGCGGGCGCCGGGAAAACCATGCTGATGAAGTATCTCGCGCTAGAAACATTCGGGAACAGCGAGCGGATACCGATTTTCATCAATCTGAGAGAGCTAGCCTCTCCCCGCGAGAAGAGCTTTATAAGGTCTATATATGAACTCTGTACGCCGGATCGTGGCGCGAACTATGGATTATTTAACGCTGCCCTTCACGCTGGACTATTTTCGTTTTTCTTCGATGGCCTTGACGAAATAAATCCGGCCTATCAAGCAGAAATTTTTCAGCAGATGCACCGATTTCCTGTAGATTTCCCCAAAACCCGCGTGACCATATCGTCTCGTCCGGAAACGGAGACTTCAAGCTTCTCGGTATTTACAGAACTCAGAATGGAGAAGCTTTCAAGGGAGCAAGCGGTGGAAATAATAGAGAAAACAGAATTCCACGACGAAGAAAAGAAGGCATCCTTTATATCGAAACTTAAGGAAGGTGAGTTTGAAGAGAGCTCTACTTTTCTAGAGATACCTCTTTTGTGTCTGCTCATGTTTATGACATATGCCGATGCGGGAGAAATACCTGTTAGGGCGGCGCTATTTTATGAACAAGCATTTGACACTCTTTATAGCCGACATGATACCTCGAAAGGGCCATTCCGAAGAATTCATCGAAGTGGACTACAGAAAGATGAATTTAAAAAGATTTTCAGTTTATTCTGCTACCGTACGCTGGCTGAACACCTTATATCCTTTGATAATATAGAGTTAAATAGTCACCTAAGAAGATCGGCTGAGTTAGAGGAGATTTCGGTAGATATCGATGATTTGATTAGGGATCTATTAGAAAGTGTGTGTCTCTTGCAAAGGGATGGAGGAAAATTTCATTTTATTCATAGATCGTTCCAAGAGTTCTTTGCGGCGAGTTTTTTGTCTAATTATCGCGGGCCTAGCGAATTCGAGGTTTTTGATCGGTTGATGTCGGATATGTTGGCGTCAAAACTGCCGCCGCTGCTGTTCGATTTAAATCGTCAGCTCGTCGAGCGCGTGTGGGTTTTGCCAGCACTCAATGATTTGGTAGCAGAACTCGACGAATCGACGTCACCCTTTGATGCTCTGAAGGCCATGGTCTCAATAGTCCAAGTTCAAGATAGCAACGGGAAATTGACAGGAGCGGTCCGTGGGGAGGCGCAGGTGACTGCTGCCAAAGCGTCGGCACTCTCAAGCATATATGGGGAAGATGAATTTCCTTCTCTTAATTGGAACTTTAATGGGGTGCGTATGTACCCCGAAGGCTACCACTCGTTCAGAGATTACGTCGAGAAAAGCGACAAGGCTCCACCTATGTTCAAGCAGCAATTATCGGAGGAGAGACTCCAGATGGAGCGTGCAAATAGAGACCGACGCTCGATGAGCCAATATAAGATCAATGTCTGGGAAATAAGACTATCTGAACCCGGCGTAAAGGAGTGGTTGCTCGAAACAGAGATTACCAAGATGGTGCCCCGACTTAGGGGCGCGATTTTTCGACTGAGACCGATCGTAGAGCGCCGAGTCAATGAACGAAATAAGCTGGATATACTCTCCTAGATATGCATTGGCGCTTCACTCCGCCGCCACAGCCTCCCGCTTCCCGGCAACCTTCCCGTCCCGCCCCCGCAGCAACGGCGCGAGGTACTCGCCCGTAAAGCTCCGCTCGACCTTCGCCACATCCTCGGGCGTGCCCTCGGCCACGATCTCTCCGCCCTTGACGCCGCCCTCCGGCCCCAGGTCGATGATCCAGGCCGCGGTCTTGATGACGTCGAGATTGTGCTCGATCACCACCACCGTATTGCCCTGCTCGACCAAGGCATGCAGCACCTCGAGCAGTCACCGTAATTCCATGTTTCCCCCTAGAATCAGATAAGTTCAGATATCGGGCACAGGAGGGAACGGAAGGGGTAAGCCTTTTTCTTTCGCCATGTGATTGGCGGCGTCTGTTGCGGCGGCGACGGCGCCGTCTCGAACAACGTGGCGTTGCTCGTCGATCATCCGTGTCTCGATCTGCCTTCGAAAGGCGTCGAGCTTTCGGCCCAATGCAGCGCCGCCGGGCTCTGCGCGCAGCCTCGCCTCGGCACGGGTAAGGTCAACGCTCCATGCCGGTTCGTCTGCTTTCAGTCGGGCAAGCGCGGAGTCGATGCTCTCGTCGCGAAAGTCGAACCGATAGGCGCGCAAGTCCGTGATGAACGGCCTGACGAATGTGACCAGTCGGGCCCTTTCCGATGGATTAAAGACGCCCGGTATTTGCGCCCTGATATAAAGCCGATCTCCGGCGAGCAGCGGTTCGACATGGTCGTCGCAATATTTACTGGCGGCTACGGCCATGCGGTCGAGAATGCCGGGCAGTTTGTCTTCCATTCCCGCATAAGCCGGCTCCTTTCTGATCATTTCGCCGAGCCGGTATCGACATTGAAACCTGACCCCGGTTTCCATTGCCCTCGGCAGGACGAAATCGACCAGTATTTCATCGTCAGCCCCCGCCTGTGGGGTCGCAATGGCTGGCCAGAGGAAGAAGCTGGCAGCTGTCAAGCAGACCAGCAGCACCGCCCCCAATGTCAATATAGGACGCACGAATTCCCCTCCCCTTTTTCGCTATAACAATGAAGGTGGGCCGAAAGGTTGGCAAGCAGCCCGCAAGGGGAGTTACGGTGCCAACCCCCTTGAACGTTCAGGATCGCCTGTCGCGCAGCTGCTCACCACCCCAACCACAATGCTCCCTTGCGCAGGAGAGGGTAAGTGGACGTCAAGGAAAGGTGTCGCCGGGTGGAGCGACGCGCTGCGCGAATCTCGTGCACCGGTGGGCGACGGCGCCGGGGTCGCGGTGCACTGAGGTCCCCCAGCGATCGCACCAGGGCGTCGCGCGCAAAAGTGGCATCTTTTGCGCACCACGCGACGCTGCCAAATGAAGATTATCGCACTGAAAAGTCAGCGCTTTTCCTGAAAAAAGATCGCCTTGATGGGTTTCGCGCGAAACGAGCGGATACCGCCTTTCGACCAAAAACCCGTAGGGATATCAGTCGCTTACAGCGGCGCGAGAATGGAAATCACACCCCGCATAGCAAACCCATCACGCACGCGCATGCCCATGCGGGTCAGCAATCAAGTCTTCGACGAAAATGCATCGGCCTCGCTGACCCGCGCGAGCAACGGGAGTGGGGTTTCGCATTCGCGTCGAGCGGGGCTCACTCCGCCGCCACGGCCTCCCGCTTCGCCTTATGCCCCGCGCCTTGCTACCACTTCCCCCCAACATCCTCGATCGCTTTGAGCAGCGAGCGTTTGCTGGGGGTGCGGTTCTTGCCGGCGTTGCGGGGGAGATCGGGCTCGCCCAGTTCGGCTCGCCGCGCGGCAAGGCGCGCGGCGGCTTCGGCATGCGTGACGCGCGGGCCGGCCCAGCCTTTCTTGCCGTCAATCTTTGATGTCGTCGATGCCATGGTCGCCGGAACTTTCCTCGCGAATGCGACGATCAGATACTCCGGATCGGTTTCCGGGTGAAGTCGCAGCAACAGCCGCGCCTGGTCGATCCGGTCGCGCGCGGTGCCCGAGGCATATTGCCCCATCCGGTCGGCAATCAGATCCTCGACCGAGATGATGGCGAACGACAGGCCGGGCGCGACATCCTCGACGAGCAGGATATGATCTCGTCGACGCTGCCATCCATCGGCATATCGCCGACGATTTCGAAGCCGAGCCGAAAATCGGGATGAACCCAGCCACGCGTCGACTTGCCCGGGCCCGATGGCTTGACGAAGCCGTGGCGGCGCATCTCCTCGTGCAATTCGTCCTGCGCCAGCGAGCAGAGGTCGAAATCGCCGGTCGCGATGGCGCTGCCCGAATAATATTCCACGGCGGCACCGCCGACCAGCACCGGTCGCGGCAATCCTCGCGCGGCCATTGCCTCGCTGATGCGCGCGAGCAGGCGCAGTGCCGCCTCGAACTCGGGGCGATAGAGGCTCACTCCGCCGCCACAGCCTCCCGCTTGCCCGAAACCTTCCCGTCCCTCCCCCGCAGCAACGGCGCGAGATACTGCCCGGTAAAGCTCCGCTCGACCTTCACCACATCCTCGGGCGTGCCCTCGGCAACGATCTCCCCGCCCTTGACGCCGCCTTCGGGTCCCAGGTCGATGATCCAGTCCGCGGTCTTGATGACGTCGAGATTGTGCTCGATCACCACCACCGTATTGCCTTGCTCGACCAAGGCATGGAGCACCTCGAGCAGTTTGCGCACGTCCTCGAAATGCAGGCCGGTGGTCGGCTCGTCCAGGATGTAGAGCGTGTTGCCGGTCGCGCGGCGGGACAGTTCCTTCGACAGCTTCACGCGCTGCGCCTCGCCGCCCGACAGGGTCGTCGCCTGCTGCCCGACCTTGATATAGCCAAGCCCGACCTCGACCAGCATTTCCATCTTGTCGCGGATCGGCGGCACCGCTTTGAAGAATTCGGCGGCGTCCTCGACCGTCATGTCGAGCACGTCGGCGATCGAATGCCCCTTGAACTTCACTTCCAGCGTCTCGCGATTGTAGCGCGCGCCGTGGCACACGTCGCACGTCACATAGACGTCGGGCAGGAAGTGCATCTCGATCTTGAGCACGCCGTCGCCCTGGCATGCCTCGCACCGGCCGCCCTTGACGTTGAAGCTGAACCGTCCGGGCTTGTAGCCGCGCGCCTGGCTTTCGGGCAGGCCGGCGAACCAGTCGCGGATCTGGGTGAAGGCGCCGGTATAGGTCGCCGGGTTGGACCGCGGCGTGCGGCCGATCGGCGACTGGTCGATGTCGATGACCTTGTCGAGATATTGCAGCCCGGTGATGTTGTCGTGCTTGCCCGCGAGCAGGCGCGCGCCGTTGAGCTGACGCGCGGCGGCGGCATAGAGCGTGTCGATCGTGAAGCTCGACTTGCCCGATCCCGACACGCCGGTGATGCAGGTGAACGTACCGATCGGGATCGACGCGGTCACCCCGCGCAGATTGTTGGCGGTGGCATTGTGCACGGTGAGCTGCTTGCCGGTGCCCGAGCGGCGGATCAGCGGCACCGGCACCGCGCGCGTGCCGTTGAGGTAATCGGCGGTGATCGAATCGGTATGCGCGAGCACCTCGGGCAGCGTCCCCTTGGCGACGATCTCGCCGCCATGCACGCCGGCGCCGGGGCCCATGTCGACGATATAATCGGCCGAGCGGATCGCGTCCTCGTCATGCTCGACCACCAGCACGGTGTTGCCGAGATCGCGCAGCCGGCGGAGCGTCACCAGCAGCATCTCGTTGTCGCGCTGGTGCAGCCCGATCGACGGCTCGTCGAGCACGTAGAGCACGCCCGACAGCCCGCTGCCGATCTGGCTGGCGAGGCGGATGCGCTGGCTCTCGCCGCCCGACAGGGTGCCGCTGGTGCGGTCGAGGTTGAGGTAATCGAGCCCGACATTGTTGAGGAAGCCGAGCCGCTCGACGATCTCCTTGAGGATGCGCTCGGCGATTTCCTTCTGCTGGCCGTTGAGGTGGCGCGGCAGGTCCTGGAACCAGGCGAGCGCGTCGACCACCGACAGATGCGTCGCGTAGCTGATGTCCTGCATCGCGACCTTGACCGCCAGTGCCTCGGGCTTGAGGCGCGCACCGTGGCACGTCTCGCACGGTTGCGATGACTGGTACTTGCTCAGCTCCTCGCGCATCCACGCGCTCTCGGTCTGGAGCATGCGGCGGTTGAGGTTGCCGATCACGCCCTCGAACGGCTTGCGCACGTCGTACGATTTCTTGCCGTCGACGAAGGTCAAGGTCACCGGCTTGCCCGCGGTGCCGTAGAGGATGACCAGCCGGACCTCGCCGGGCAGGTCCTTCCACGGCGTCTCCAGGCTGAACCCGAATTCGCGCGCCAGGCTGCCCAGCACCTGCATGTAATAGGGGCTGGGCGGATTGGACTTGGCCCAGGGCACCACCGCGCCCTTCTTCAGGCTGAGGTCGTGATTGGGGACGACCAGATCCTCGTCGAAGATCAGCTTCTCGCCGAGGCCATCGCACGCCGGGCAGGCGCCCTGCGGGGCGTTGAACGAGAACAGGCGGGGTTCGATCTCGGCGATGGTGAAGCCGGACACCGGGCAGGCGAATTTCTCGCTGAACACGATGCGGTTGTCGGGGACACCCGCGCCCTTCATCGCGCCGCCATCCGTCGCCCCGGCGGAGGAGTGACGGGTCGGATCGTCCCCCGGACGATCCTTGGGCATGCGGGGCATGCCCAACCCGTCACTGGCCGCTGGCCGTATCGCGCCTTCGCCGGCGGCCCCGGCCTGCGCCGGGGCGACGAAAGTGGCTGACACTTCCTTCACGCGATTCGACGTAGCGGCCGCGTTGATCTCCGCGACAGTCGTATCCACCAAATCCACATAAGCCAGCCCCTCGGCCAGCTTCAGCGCGGTCTCGAAACTGTCGGCCAGCCGCGTCGCCATGTCGGGCCCGACCACCAGCCGGTCGACCACCACCTCGATGTCGTGCTTGTACTTCTTGTCGAGCGCCGGCGCCTCGTCGATCTCGTACAATTCGCCGTCGATGCGGACGCGGGTGAAGCCCGCTTTCTGCCATTCGGCGAGTTCCTTGCGATACTCGCCCTTGCGCCCGCGCACGACCGGCGCGAGCAAATAGAGCCGCGTGCCCTCGGGCAGCGCCATCACGCGGTCGACCATCTGGCTGACCGTCTGCGCCGCGATCGGCAGGCCGGTGGCGGGCGAATAAGGCACGCCGACGCGCGCCCATAACAGGCGCATATAATCGTAGATCTCGGTCACCGTCGCGACGGTCGAGCGCGGATTGCGGCTGGTGGTCTTCTGCTCGATCGAGATCGCCGGGCTGAGCCCTTCGATATGATCGACATCGGGCTTCTGCATCAGCTCGAGGAACTGGCGTGCATAAGCCGACAGGCTCTCGACGTACCGCCGCTGCCCCTCGGCATAGATGGTGTCGAAGGCGAGGCTCGACTTGCCCGATCCCGACAGCCCGGTGATCACCGTCAGCGTGTCGCGCGGGATGTCGATATCGACGCCCTTGAGATTGTGCTCGCGCGCGCCGCGCACCTGAATGTGAGTCAGCATGTAGGTATTTGTTCCAGATTTGTTCGCGTCAGGCAAGCGCCTCGCGACCGGGGAGAGATGGGAAGTGCGGCGCGCGGAGGCAAGTTGCGATCGTGTTGACGCAGATTTGGGTCGGTCGGCCGGTTGAGGGGCGACATTATCTCCAATTTAATCGGCACCACGCGCACGAGGATCGCGGCGATCCACGACCGCACGCATTGGAACGTCGCCAATATCGCGCCGAAGGATCCGGTGACGCTCGGCCTGACGACACAGCGCGAGCTCGATACGGCGGTGACCAAGGCGGCCAAGGCGCACGGCATCGAAGCGCCGGTCGACACCAGGCTCGAGGGCGAACGCGAGGCACTGATCAAACAGCTCCCCGCCGAACGCGACCAAGCCGCGCGCGATGCCGAAGTGGCGGCGACCGAGGGTGGGGCGAGGCGGCGCCGGTGATGCATATGGCGAAGACGCTGTTCAAGCATTGAGAGCGGGCGCGGGGCATCCGCAACCCGCGCTGGCGTGTATCGAGCGGCGAAGGAATTCTCGTCGAGTCGGAGAGCGCAGAACGCTAGTTGCGTTCACGCGATGTGTCGCGTGGGCGCCGTGACGTCATGCGCGCCATCTCGCGAACGCGGATCGCAGTTCATGCGGTAAGGTAGTGCTATATTGACCAGGTAGACTGGAGACTAAGCCCAAGTCTACGAATAAAAAAAGGCGGCGGCCAAATCCAACCGGACCGGCTGGAATAGCCTGATAAATGATCTTGGCCCGTTAGGGTGTACTGGTTAAATACGCGCTGGGGTGCGTACATGCCCCGCGAGAGGGGGCTTCATGGCAAATTACGACGGTACTGCCGGCGCGGACACCTATACGGGTGGCGATGCCTCGGACACGATCAACGGCAATGGCGGTAACGACGTGCTATCGGGCGGCGGCGGCGGCGATGCGATCAACGGCGGCGATGGCGACGATATCCTGTCCTCGCAAGATCCTGACCCGAATGCTTTCACCTTCACCAGCTATCGAGGAATTTCGACCGATTTCGGAACCGAGGTCGACACGCTGATCGGCGGTAACGGTGACGATTATATTCTGGCCGGGTATGGCGACAATGTCGATGGCGGTGCTCAGGGCCTCTATGGCAATCGCCTTTATATCAGCTTCCAAGGCGCAACCAGCGGGGTCGTCGCCGACTTCCGGTTGCTTCACACCCAGCCATCGATAACGATCGGCGGTGGCGTGATCACCAATATTCAGACCGTGGGCTATCTGGAAGGCAGCAATTATGATGACCTTCTTGCACCGATAGATACTTACTACCCAACCGGCGCGAACGTTTACGGGCGCGGTGGCAATGACCATATCATTGGGGATTATTACTCCGGATGGGGTGGCTCCGGCCTATATGGCGGCGACGGCGATGACGTGATCGACGCGACCGGTTCGCAATATAGCCCAAGCCTGTACGGCGATGCCGGCAACGACACGCTGCTCGGTGGAAGCAGCTATGAAACGATGCATGGCGGCACCGGCGACGACATCATCGACGGTAATTACGGGTATGACTATCTCTGGGGCGACGAGGGCAACGACACGATCGACGGGGGGTCGTTCGGCGATAGCCTATACGGCGGCGATGGTAACGACACGCTCTACGGGGCCGGCGATGCCGACAACATTTACGGCGGCAGCGGCAACGACACGCTCTACGGTGATTATAGCCTGATCGGATCTGGCAACGCGCTCAGCCCGTCGTCGAACGATGATTATCTGTTCGGCGGGGACGGCGCAGATGTCATTCATGGTGATCTTGGCAACGACGTTATCTGGTCGGGAAATGCGGAGGCTGACGGCTCGTACGTAGGTGTCCGCGACACTGGCCTTGAGCACGATCAGCTATTTGGCGACGCCGGCGACGACCAACTCTCGATCGGCTATGGCGACGATGCCGACGGCGGCACCGGCACCGACATTTTGTCAATCTCGCTTCTCGGCGCGACGGCAGGCGTAACGCTGAACACAGCCTCGATCATCAGCGGCGGGACGGTTACGTTCGCGGGCGGCACGATCAAGAATATCGAGCAGATCGGCACGATCTTCGGCTCGAACTTCGATGACGTCATTACGGCCACGAGCTTGGGCACGTCCACAACCGTTTTCGGTGGCGCGGGCAACGATCGTCTGATCGGAGGCATTGGAAGCGACTACCTTAATGGCGGTGACGGCTCCGATATACTTGACGGCGCTGGCGGTGGCGATCTGCTGGCCGGCGGTGCGGGCAACGACGTTTATTACGTGCGCAGCGCCCTCGATTTGATCGTTGAAGGTGCTGGCGAGGGCGCGGCTGACACGGTGCTGGCAACTGTGAGCTATACGCTTGCTGACCTGAACGGGTATGTCGAGCGGCTGGCGGCATCGGACTCCAACGCGACGACCGCGCTCAACCTGACCGGCAATGCCTGGTCGCACCTGATCCAGGGCAATGCCGGCGTGAACGTCCTGACCGGCGGCACCGGCAATGACAGCCTGTTCGGCTATGCCGGCGACGACCGGCTGGTTGGCGGCCAGGGCGTCGACCAGATGACCGGGGGCATTGGCAACGATACCTATGTCGTCGACAATGGTGGCGACCAGGTGATCGAGAACGCCAATGAGGGCACCGACACGGTCGAGGCCTCGATCAGCTATACTTTGGGCGCCAATGTCGAGAATCTGACCCTGACCGGCGGTCTGGCGATCGACGGCACCGGCAATGCCGGCGCCAATGTCATTCACGGCAATAGCGCTGCGAACACGCTCAACGGTGCTGGCGGGGCCGACACGCTCTATGGCGGTGGCGGCGACGACACCTACATCGTCGA
>NZ_JBFUIL010000015.1:0-44397 GCF_056401895.1 Sphingomonas sp. P4_D12
CGGCCGCTCCTGCGTATGGCCCGGCGTCACCACGCCGAGCGCGGCGGCACCGCACAAGGCCAGGCAGAGCCGGAACCATCCGCGCCAGGTCATGGCTGCGATCCAGGGTCGATCGGCTCGGCCAGCACGACCTGCGGCGTGGCGCGCAGCCCATCGATTGCCTGGCCCCGGCGATCGGGGGCAATCCGCACGACATAGGCGCCGCTCGCGGTCGGGCCATCGACGACGCGCGCGAACAGCGCCATCTCGGCTTCCGATCCGCCGCTGCGCCCCCGCTCGCGCACCGCTATCAACCTGACCTCACCTTCACCATCCGCCGCCGCACCCATGATACCGGGTTTGTGTCGGAGGCGCATCGGATAGTTCATGACGTGATACGGCACTGTCAGACCAACGAGGGCAGGTAATAGCGAGCGCGGATGGGCCGCAAATCCAGAGCGCCGCGATGGACGAGCTAGGCAATCGAGACAAACGGGAGGTCGGGCGCCGGGCCAACAACAGGGTCGAAAATAGCCACCTATCCTTTCCGCGACGAGAGCGAACGATGCTCCGATCCCAACGAATAAAGTCGCTACAGAAGTTCGCTTCGGTCCATGCTAACGTCCGCAACCATTTCCAGGTACAGTACCGAAAGCGCTTGGCAAACATCTGGGCGAAGCCGGTGAGCTCTCCTATCCGACCGCATAAAATTCGGCTCCTCGAGACCGAGCCGCTGTATTGCCGAGTCATTCTGCCTGGCTAAGCGACTATCGCCTTCAGCGGGATCGAGACATCCGCGAGGATTTCAGGGCTGGCGACAGCCCCGGTTTCCACAAGCTTGCGGCCCTGAACGTAGTCCCTGGTCGCGTTGACGCAGTCCAACGCAATCACCTTGCCCTTGCGAAGATGGACCACCGAAAAGCTGCCCGTCGCGGGTTCACCGCGCATGACGGCCAGATCATGACCGATCGATAATCCGATCGTTTGAAGTTTGAGGTCGTACTGGTTCGACCAGAACCAAGGCACCGCTTCGTACGCCGTCGCCTCACCCAGGATCGTCTTGGCCGCGACCGTTGCCTGGTCGGTCGCATTTTGCACCGATTCGAGTCTCAATTCGATGCCCCCGGCAAAACGATTGGCGTGGAGCGCGCAATCGCCGACCGCATAGATGTCGGGGAGCGACGTGCGGCATTGTGCATCGACAAATACCCCGTTTCCACCCACGGCGCCTGCTGCGAGGAGCGGTTCGACCGCGGGGACAATGCCGATGCCGACCACGACCAGATCGGCGACTACGACCGAACCGTCAGACAATCGCACTCCGGAGACTGCACCGTCGCCGACGATATTGTCGACTGTCACATCGAGGCGGACATCGACGCCGTGCGCGCGATGCTGGCCTTCATAGAAGCGCGACAAATCATGCCCGGCGACACGCGCCATGACGCGGTCGAGCGCCTCGATCAGCACGACCTTTTTGCCGAACTTCGCGAGCACCGCGGCTGCCTCGAGGCCGATGAACCCCCCGCCTATGACCGCGGCGTTCGTGACCGCCGGCAGTTCGGCCATCATTCGGTCGGCATCGGCGCGCGTCCGCACGGTATGCACCCCTGCCAGATCGTGGCCATCGCAGGTCAACCGCCGGGCTCTGCCACCAGTCGCCCAGACCAGACTGCCATAACTGATGTTGACGCCATCCGCCGTGGTTACCTGATGACCGACGGGATCGACCCGATCGACGCGGTGACCGAGCAGCATGTTGACGTCCCGTTCGATCCAGAAGCTCGGCTGGCGGATTAAGATGCGCTCGAACGATTTGTCGCCTGCGAGATACTCCTTCGACAGCGGCGGGCGTTCATAGGGAAGGTCAGGCTCGTCGCCGACAATGGCAATCGAACCGGCAAACCTGCCCTGCCGCAGCGCGATCGCCGCCTGTGCACCGCCATGACCGGCGCCGACAATAAGGACGTCATAGTGGGTCAAGAGCTTGTACCAGTGTCAATTTGAGGTGAGCCGCAGGTCCTGACGATCGCCCGGCCCTGCCCAACTATCTTGTTCACCTGAAAGAGCCGCAGAACGACCCGGCTCAGATACGTAGCCGAGCCGTTTTGCATGCTCGCCTTTAGAACTTGAACGAGAGTTCCGCTCCGATGGTGCGCGGCTCACCAACGATCACCGTGTTGAAGCCGCCCGAATTACCTTCGACATAGCCGGCTTGGTAATAGAGCCGGTTGAACACATTCTTGGCATAGACGGAGGCGGATAGCTTGCTTCCCAGAATGTCCTCCCAGCCCAGCCGCAGCGCCACCGTCGTATAGCCCTTTACCTTGGTCCCAGGCGTCAACGACTCGTTGTTGTTCGAGAAGAACGACGAGGATTGAGAGAAGGAGTCGGCTCGCAAATGGACGCGACCGTATCTATCGGGAACGGGCAGCGTCAGATCGGCGTATAGCGACCCCGATATGTGCGGCGCGTCGGGATAGGAATCGAACGGAACCGTATACCCCGGCACGCCGGTCTGCCGTGACAGATCGACAATGTTCCTGGTGTATTTCGCATCCGTATAGGCGCCGGAAAAGCCCAGTTTGAGCCAATCGACCAGGCTGATGTCGCCATCGACCTCGACGCCCTTGATCGTCGCCTGCGGGACGTTGACCGTAAAGGCGGAAGGTGCCCCGGCAACCACTGCGTAGATCGAATGCTGCGCATTGGTCACGATCTGATCGTAGAGCGCGATATTGAAATGGGCGCGCTTCCCGGCGACCGATCCGTTGAACTTATAGCCCAGCTCGAAATCGTGCGTGTATTCGTTCTTGAAGAAGTTCACGAGATTGTACGGTACGACGGCGCCGTTGAAATTGCCCGACCGGAAGCTGCCGCGCTGCGTGAAATAGATCTGGTTTTCCGGATTGAACTGCCACTGAAGGTTGAAATTCCAGCTCGGCGCTTGAAGATCCACCAGCTCGTGGGGGAAATTGGGCGCAAAGACGTGGTCCGCATAAGGCGTCTCCCCCACCGTCTCCCACGTATAGCGACCGCCCGCCGTGATGCTCAGGCCCCGGACCGCGTCGGACAGATCATAGGTCACCTGCGCGTAAAGCGCGCGCGACTCATCAGTGCCGCGGGTATGGTAAAGCACCTGGCCAAGCGGAGCGGCGAGTTCGCCACCGACGATGACCGGAATGCCTTCTTCCTTGGTCTGGTAATTGTAGAAACCGCCAATGATGAACTTCAGTCTGCCGTTGGCGGCCTGACCCTGGATCTGCATTTCTTCCGACAGGCTGGTGTTCCTGAACAGTTCGCCGCCCGGCGGCCCCTTGAAGGCGCCCGTGGAGTTATAGAGATCGAGTGAGGCGAAGGGGGAGCCGCTCAAGATGCCCGGAGTCCTGGCGTAGCTGGACTGATATCCGAAGATATTCTTGAACGTCGTCGTGCTGTCCAGATTGATCGTGGTCGTGTTCTGCACGAAGTAATTGTCCGCGTCGTGCGGCAGGTCGTAGGACAGGTAGATGTCGTAGGGATGCGCTTTTTGATAAGCGAGATAGCCCGCCACGGCGCCCGGGAAGGTCCCCGGTCCCGGCGGGCCGTCGCCGACGCCCGGGAAGAAGCCGTTGCCGTACACCGTGTCGAGCGTCGTCGTCAGCGCATAGCCGTTGTTGGTCTGGCCGAGCTTGTAATAGGAATATAGTTGGCTCGCCGCCTCGTTGCCGCCGAATTTGCTATATTGGAACACCGTCACGTTCTTGATGTCGTTGGTCGGCTTGAACACCACCGAGATGCGACCGGATTTGTTGTCGATGTTGCCCAGCGTGCCGCCGGCAAGGCGGTTGCGCACATATCCGTCCTGGCGTTGATAATCGCCCGCGATGCGAATGAGCAGGACGTCGGAAATCAACGGGATGTCGACCGCGCCCTGAACCTGACGCAGGTTCCGCTCGCCGCCGCGGACGGTGAGATAGCCGCCAAAGTCATTGCCGGGCAGATTCGACGTGTACAGGACGGCGCCGCCCGTCGCGTTGCGGCCGAACAACGTCCCCTGCGGCCCTTTGAGGACCTGGACCGACGAAAAGTCATAGAAAGACGTCGCCGAATTGCCGCCGCCGAACGGAACTTCGTTCAGATACGTCAGCACGGCGGGACTGGCGCCGGAGAACGGGTCGAGAGTCTGTCCGCGAAGCGTGAAGCTCAATTGGTTCTGATTCTGGCCGTTCTTCACGACCAGGCCCGGCACGAGCGCGGCAAGATCCTGCTCTCTCGTGACGACGCGGTCGCGGAGCGTATCGCTGCTCAGCGCCGTGATCGACAACGGCACTTTCGAGAGCGATTCCTCGCGGCGGGTCGCGGTAACGATGATGTCGTCGGACGTAGGCGCTGCCACCTGATCTTTCGCGGCGGGCGCCGGCGCGGTCTGTTGCGACGGCGGGCTGGCCGGCGCTGTTGCTGGACTCGACTGGGCAAAGGCCGGCGCGCTGCTAATCGCGGCGAGCGCGATTGCCGCCGTCATCGTCGACGAGCGGAACTGGCCGGACAGGCGCCCCTTTTCCGATACGGATAGCGGCCGAAGTGTCATCGGAATGGTCCCTTCCCTGATCATCATGTCTCTCCTCGTGGTTCTTTTTTCTTTTTGGTCGGGCATCACGCGGTGCTGACTAGGTTCAGCAGCCCGGCTCGACCGCGCCTTCTGCGAGGCTCAATGGTGCGTTGGGGTTTTTGCCAGATCGGCGAAGCGCGATTGGGCCGCCGAGGCGAAAGCAAGTCGAAATGGCGGGCCGGATGACCCGGCACGGCCTCGACGCTTCAACTGCATCCTGCATGTCCTCTCCTGCCCGCAGCGCGGAATCTGGCGACGTTGGATCATCGACGGCGCCTTTAGCGCTCTTGGACGCTAGCCTAATCATAATTAGGCTAGCGCTGCAACAACTTTGTAGTTCGCCATGTATTTTCGGAGCAAAGGCGCGTAGACTTACCGCCGATAGCCGTCTCATAGACGCACTAACTAGTTGAACTATCGTATATTTCTTTTCAGATTTGGATCGGCGAGGCTACGCCAGAGCGCATTACGATGCGCGTCCATGGCCAGTCCGTCTCGACGGTTTGCGTTGAAAACAGCTATTAGCCTGACGCTATGCTGCGCATCGGACGAGCGCTGGTTAAAAAAGCGGAGCGCACCCCAGGGTGCGCTCCGCATCAGGCGTTAGGCAGCGACGCGCGCTGCCGATTGATCGGCGGTCGAGCCGGGCAAGCTGATCCGCGGGGCAACTTCGCGCGCCGCCAGTTCCAGCGAATGGAACCAGGGCGAGGGGTCGTCGTAATAATCGTGGCTTTCGATCTGTAGCGTGCCCCAGCCGCCGACTTCAGCGAACAGGGTATTGATCTTGTCCACGACGGTGTCGGGCGAGCCGACCACGAACACGTGATCCACCAGGAATTCGAGATCGGCCTTGAGCGGATCGATCCCTGCGTCCTTGGCGAAGCCATCCATCATGCCGAAACGGCGCCAGATCGGGATGAGATATTTGTTGAAGCAATAGCCGATCGGCCCTTCCATCACTTCCTTCTTCGCCTCGGCATCGGTGTCGCCGACAAAGACTGTCTGCGATACGGCGTGGCGCTGGCGGTTGGGCGTGAACCCCGCCTTGATATTGGCTTCCGCGTAAATGTCCCAGTGGCGCTTGAGCGCCTCCTTGCCGGAAAAGATCGAGACCGGCTTGAAATTCTTCTCCCCCGCGAGCCGCATCGACGGCGAATTCGCGCTGAAACCGGTGACCGCGAACTCCGGAAACGAACCGCCCCAGGGCGCATAATTGGCGAGCTTATGCTGCTCGTCCTCCTCGGTCAGCGCCACCTCTTCCTCGGGGAATCCGGCATCCCAATATTTGCCCTCATAAAAGAAGGGCTCGCGCTTCCAGATCTTTTCCATGATCTCAAGCGATTCGCGCACCATCTCGTTGAGATGTTCGGTCTTCTGATCCTCGCCGCGGATACCATGCATGTAGGAAGCCAGCGGATACGCGCCGGCGCCGATCCCCATGAAATAGCGGCCTTCGAGGATCTGCGACAGCCAGCCGACCATCATCGCCAGCTTGGTCGGGTTATGGTGGGGCAGGATATGCGCCATTGGTGCGAACTTGATATTCTTGGTCTGCAGTGCGGCGGCCGCGATGATCAGCTCGGGATTGGGAATGTTTTCCCAGATCTGCGAGGCGTGCTCGGAGATCATCATCGAATCGAAGCCGGCCTTGTCGCTCGCGATCGAACTTTGCACACCCCATTCGAACGTCTGCCGCGCGGTCCGGCCGGGCCGCATATAGGGGTGGAAGATCAGTCCAGTTTCCATTGCCATAATCGCTCTCCTTGGGGGCCGTTTCAGGGCGTCACGCGTGGCCCACGCCGGTCGTTCCGCCCGCGTTGGAGAGGATGATGTCGCAGCCGCCAAATTAAGTCAACCGTTTGAACGATTGTTCGGTGCCAGGCATCACAATTGAACCGCGCGTTGGGCACGCCGCGTCGCGCCCTCCTCCGAGATTTTATCATTCAGCCCTATTTTAGTCCGCGCGCGCAGGAATCGACAACCGTGACGCCCACGCGTAGAATCAATGGAATCTAAAACACGTGTCTCAAGGAAGCCGAGCTTGACCGACCTCGCCGACCCCGTCGTCCAGGATAGCCCTGAGATCGACGGCAAGACCCGCATGATCCTCGTCGCCGAGGCGCTGTTCGCCGAGGGCGGGATCAACGGCGTTTCGATGCGCGAGATCGCATCGAAAGCGGGGCAAGGGAATCATTTCGCCGTCCAATATCATTTCGGATCGCGCGAAGGGTTGGTCGAGGCGATCTTCGACTATCGCATGGAGCAGATGGAGCCGATCCGCGCCCGGATGCTTGCGGCGGCCGAAGCGAAGGGCCGCCTGATGGACGCGCGCGCGCTGCTGGACATGGTCTATCTTCCGCAGCTCGAACTGCCGGATGGCGAAGGCCATCATTCCTATGCCGGCTTTCTCAGCCAATATCTGATGCGCAGCCGCTCGCACCGCTTTGGCGACTTCGGCGGCGCATCGCATCCGCATCTCGCGCGGATTTTCGACCTGCTACGCGCGCGCCTCTCGTATCTGCCCGAGGATGTCGCGCAGCGCCGCCTCGTCACGGCGAGTTTCATGTTCCTCGCGATCCTCGCGCGATACGAGACGTTCGAGTCGCGCGAGCCGGGCGAAGAGAGTTTCGAGGCGGCGCTTGACGACACGATCGACCAGATCGTCGCCTGCGTCTGCGCGCCGCTGCGTCTGCGCGATTAGCTTCCGGCAGGGCCGCCCGCGAATTATTGCGCGAGCATGCCCGCATCGACGAGGTGCTCAGAACCAGTGATGTACGACGATTCGTCGGATGCCAGGAACAGCACGAGGTTCGACACTTCCTGCGGATCGGCGATCCGCCCCAGCGGAATCAACGACAGCGCATCGCCGCCTTCCTCATCAGTCGCCTCGACCATCATCGGCGTCTGGATGAATCCCGGATGGACCGAGTTCACGCGGATGTTGTGCGGGCCGTATTCGATCGCCGTCGCCTTGGTCATGCCGCGAACCGCGAATTTGCTGGCGACATAGGCCAGGCTCGGAAAGCCGTAATTGGCGGCGATCCCGGCGATCGACGAGATGTTGACGATCGATCCGTGACCGGCCTTCAACATCGACGGCAGCACCGCGCGCATGCCGTAGAACACCGAATGCTGGTTGATCGCGCAAACCGCGAGATAATCCTTTTCGGTAAGATCGGCGGTGCGCGCCATCGCGCCGAGGATGCCGGCATTGTTGACCAGCACATCGACCGGGCCGAACGCGGCTTCGGCCTGTTGGACGACCACCTCCCATTGTGCGAAATCCGTCGCGTCCTGCTCGATGAAGAGCGAGTTTTCGCCGAGTTCCTGCTGCAATGCGCGTCCGGCGTCGGCGCGCAGATCGGTCATCACCACTTTGGCGCCTTCGCGCACGAACGTGCGGGCATGCGATTCGCCCATGCCACGCGCGGCGCCGGTGACGATTGCGACCTTGCCCGATAATCTGCCCATCCGATCTCTCCTCGTGATTGTCGTTGTCGAAACTGGTGTCGCGGTCACGCGCCGCCGACCGCCGCGACTGATCGTGCGCCGGCCGTCACCCGTTCGTCGGGAATCGGTTGACGCCCGACCACGCTGAGGCCGAACCCTTCAAGCGCGGTCAATTTGTCGTTGCTGGAGGTGAGCAGGACCATCTCCTGAACCCCGAGATCGCGCAGGATCTGTGCACCGACGCCGTAATCCCGGATCGCATGGGTTTCGTGATAGGCGCGGCGCCCGCCGTTGACGCGCGCCGCGATCGACGTCGGATCGGGATCCTGGACGAACACCGCCACTGCCGGCCCGTCATGAGCCGCGATCGCTGAAAGTGCACGCGGCACATAGTCGCGCCGCGCCAGCGACCAACCGAGCAGATCGGCGGTCAGATCGACCTGGTGGACGCGCACCAATGTCGGTTGGCCGGCATGGATATTGCCGCGCACGAGCGCGATATGTTCGCCGCCATCGATGCTGTTGCGATAGACATGGATCGTGAAATCGTTGCCGTAGACGGAGTCGAACGGCGCGGTCGCGACTTCGGTTACGATCCGCTCGGACCGTCGCCGATAGGCGATGAGGTCGGCGATCGTGCCAATCTTGAGGCCATGTTGCTGCCCGAACTGGATCAGCTCGGGCAGCCGCGCCATCGTACCGTCGTCGTTCATCACTTCGCAGATCACGCCCGCGGGATTGAGCCCGGCGAGCCGCGAGATATCGACCGCCGCCTCGGTATGACCGGCGCGGACGAGAACGCCTCCTTCCCTCGCCACGAGCGGAAAGACGTGGCCCGGCGAGACGATATCGCGCCTGCTTTTGGTCGGATCGATCGCGACCGCGACGGTATGCGCGCGATCCTGCGCGGAAATCCCTGTCGTCACGCCTTCCCGCGCCTCGATCGAGACGGTGAAGGCCGTGCCGTGTCCGGACTGGTTGTTGGCCGTCATCGGCGGCAGCTCGAGTTTCCCGGCGCGCGCCTCGGTGATTGCCAGACAGATCAGCCCGCGCGCATGGCGCGCCATGAAGTTGATCTGGCTCGGCGTTGCGAACTGCGCGGGAATGATGATGTCGCCTTCGTTCTCGCGGTCATCCGCATCGACGAGAATGTACGGCAGGCCATCGCGGGCATCTTCGAGAATGGCCTCGATCGTCGAAATGTCGGCGTTCATTGATTGCGCTCCCCATAAAGCCGGGTCATGCTGCGGCACCCGCCGCCAGCAGCCGCTCGGCACGATCCTTGAGCAGGTTTTTCTGCACCTTGCCGGTACCGGTCTTGGGCAATTCGGCGGTGTCGATGAACCAGATGTCGCGCGGCATCTTGTAGCCTGGCAGACGCTCAGCGAGGTACGCGGTGATCTCGGCCACGCTGGGCGCAACCGGGCCGGCGGAAACCAGCCAGGCGCAGCCGCACTCGCCATAGCGATCGTCGGGCATGCCGATGACATAGGCTTCGCGGATCGCCGAATGCGTGGTGATGACTTCCTCGACCTCCTTGGGAGAGACGAGTTCGCCGCGGCTCTTGAACAGCTCCCTGATCCGGCCGGTAAGCAGCAGATTGCCGTCGTCGCGGAAGTAACCGAGGTCGCCGGTGCGGAGCCAACCGCCCTCGGCGAACAACGCTGCGGTATCCGCCGGTCGGCCGAGATAGCCCAGGCTGTTCATCGGCCCGCGTGTCCAGATTTCCCCCGGCGTCCCCGGCGGGCTGTCCGCGCCACTCACCGGATCGACGATGCGGAATTCGGCGATGTCGCCGCCCCGTTCCGCTATGCCCGCCACGCCACCCTTCACGATGATACCTTGCGTCGTCGCGACAACCTCCAGATCGTCGCCGGGCTGCGTGCAGATGATCGTCGCAGTTGCCTCGGTCTGGCCATAGCTGGTGAAGATTTCACCACAGCCGAACACGTCCTGGATACGCTGCCAGACCCAGCTCGGCGTCGGTGCGGCGGCGCTGTGGATTGCCGTCAGCGAGCTGAGGTCGAAGCTTTCCTGTTCGGCGATCTCGAGCATCGCGACGGTCATCGTCGGCACGCCCATCAGATAGGTCGCGCGGTGCCGACCTATCCCCGTCAATATGGCGCGTGGGTCGAAGCGCGGCAGCGGTACGATCGAGCCGCCGACGACGATGCCCGACAACAGGCCGACGACGAGACCGAAGCCGTGATAGAGCGGCAATGAGAAGATCGCGCGACGCCCGTCCTCGAACGCCTGATGATGGGCGCCGGCATAGGCGGCGCGGAGCAGATTGTCATGCGTCAGCATGACGCCTTTGGGGCTGCCCGTTGTCCCCGACGTGTACATGATCACCGCCGGAAAGCGCTCGGCGTCGACGGGGCCCGCAGGCTGAATCGTCGTCACGGCATCGATCGCCGCGACGAGATCGGAGCTTGCCGGGGTTTCGGGATCATAGAACAGCAGATCGACGCCAGCAGGCAGGATCGTCGGTATCTCCTTGGCGTAATCGCGCTTGAGAAACCCGGTCATCGCGATGAGCAATCGCGGCGCCGACTGGGCAAGCACGAACCCGAGCTCTTCCGGCCGGTACAGCGTGTTCAACGGCACCGCGGTAGCCTCTGCGCGCCAGATGCCGAACAGCAATGCCACGGTGACCGGATAATTGGCCATCAGCATCGCGACCCGGTCACCCGGCTTGATGCCGCGGTTCCGTAACATCTGCGCGATGCGCGTGGCCGCGGCATCGACCTCGGCATAGCTCATGACACTGTCGTCGGTGATGACGAGCGGGCGGTCGGCAAATTCCGAGGCTGCCCTGGCGAGATATCGGTCGAGCGACATCGGCACCCACGCGGGATGTCGGCGCTCCATGCTGGCGCGGCGTTCGTCGACGCTGGCTATCGCCGATTCCATCAAGCCTCTCCGTCCTCAACCTAATGCATATTATTCTGCCGTAGCGGCTCGCTGGTCAAGAGCTTCGGCAGCAACTACACATAAAATCAACGCTTGCACGAAAGGGGCTTGCGTTCCTAACCTAATGACCATTAGGCTAGCTCGACAATATGAGCAAGGGATTAGGACGATGGACGTCGGGCTTGGCCTCACCTTCCAGAATTTGCGCGACAAGCTGTCCGACAAGGAAGTCTATCGCCACCAGCTGAAGATGGCTGTCGACACCGAGTCGCTCGGCTTCGACTCAGTGTGGACACCGGAGCATCATTTCAGCAATTACAACATGACGCCCAACGTGCCGCAGTTCCTGTCGTTCGTCGCCGGCCAGACCAAGCACATCAAGCTTGGCACCACGGTGTGCGTGCTGCCGTGGCAGGATCCGGTGCGCACCGCAGAGAACTTCATCCTGCTCGACTATTTCTCCGAGGGTCGGGCGGTACTAGGTATCGGCCGCGGACTTGGCGCTTCCGAATTCGCGGGCTTCAACGTGCCGATGGGCGAATCGCGCGGCCGCTTCACCGAATATGCCGAAGCCGTGCTGACCGCGCTCGAAACCGGCATAATGGAATATGACGGCAAGTATTTGCGGCAGCCGCGCGTCGAGCTCCGCCCTCGCCCTTATGAAAGCTTCCGTGGCCGCACCTTCGCGTCGGCAATCTCACCGGAATCGGTCAATCTGATGGCCAAGCTCGACGTCGGGTTGATGGTCATCGCACAGAAGCCGTGGGACAAGGTGGCGGAGGATCTGGAGAGCTATCGTCAGCTGTTCCTGAAACAGAACGGGGCGCCCGCGCCGAAGCCGGTCTTCGCGGTGTTCATCGCCGTGCACGAGGATCCCGCGGTCGCGCAGGAGATGCGCGACCAGCACATCCAGGCCTATACCCGATCGACCTCGGACTTCTACCAGTTCGCCAATGCCGGGTTCGCCAATATCGAGGGCTATGAATATTATGGCGGACTGGCCAAGAATATCGCCAAGCACGGGTTGCACAAGTTCAACGGCTTCCTGGCAGATCTGCAAGTCTGGGGGACGCCCGACGAGGTAGCCGAGAAACTCGCGGCGATGGTCGAGGAGTTCGATATCGGCAGCTTCATCACCTATTTCCAATATGGCGAAATGCCGCAGGAAATGGGTCGCGCGAACTATGAGTTGTTCGCCAGGAAGGTGCTCCCGAAACTCAAGGACATCGACACGAGCGCGCCGCGCATGGCCGACAGGGCGCATTCCGTCGTGTGACGGGGAAATGATCGTGACGCGCGGCGCTCGAGACTGCTCGCACGATGGGATGAGGAAGCAGCAATGGTGAGCGACGACCGCTACACATTCATCCGCTACGAACTCGCCGACGGGCGAGCGCGGATCACGCTGAACAGGCCCGACAAGCGTAACGCGCTGAACGAGGAATTGCTCACTGAACTCCACGACGCCTTGTGGGAGGCCGACGAGGATAATCGCGTGCACTGCGTGATCCTTGCCGCCGCCGGCCCGGACTTCTCGTCGGGCTACGACCTGCAGCGGTACGACCGCCCGGTCGCGCTTCAGGTGGAGCATCGCCGCGGTCGAGCGAAGTTCGACGACGACGCCTGGCATCAGGAACGCCTGCAGCGCCTGCGCATGGCCTTGTTCGACATGCACAAGCCGGTCATCGCCCAGGTTCAGGGCCGGTGTCTCGCCGGTGGAACCGACCTCGCCTTGCTGTGCGACATGATCATCTGCGCCGATGACGCGAGCTTCGGCTTCCCGCCGGCGCGTTCGCAAGGCTCGCTGCCGAGCAACATGTGGCTGTACATGGTCGGCCCGCAATGGGCCAAGCGCCTGCTGCTCACCGGCGATCTGATCGGCGGGCGCGACGCGGCGACGATCGGGCTGGTGCTGAAAGCTGTCCCTGGCGATCAGCTTGTCGCCGAAGTCGAGGCATTGGCCGACCGGCTCGCGTTGATCGACGCCGATCTGCTCAGTGCGAACAAGCGCATCGTCAATATCGGGCTCGAATTGATGGGCGCGCGCACGCTGCAGCGGATGGCGGCGGAAATGGATGCGCGCGGGCATCTCGCCGACAGCCGTTCGGCGTTCAATCGCACGGTGCGCGAACAGGGTCTCAAGGAAGCGGTGAAACAGCGCGACACACCGTTCGGTACCGGACGCGTGGAACTATAGAATGGAGAGCGGGATGGAGATGGAAGGACCGGGCTGGCGCTGCCTGTGGGAGGCGAAGGCGACCTTGGGCGAGAGCACGCTTTACGATCCGCGTGATGGCCGCGTCTATTGGGTCGATGTCGAAAACCCGAGCGTCAACTGGATCGACATCGAGACCGAGGAAAAGGGCCGGTGGATTCCGCCGATGTGGATTTCGGCGCTCGGTCTTCGGGGCAAGGGCGGCTTCATCGCATCGACGCGCGACGGGCTGGCCTATGTCGACCCGGCAACCGAGACGTTCGAGCTGTTCGCCGATCCGCGCCCGAACAGCGAGATCGCACGACTGAATGACGGTGTCGTCGATCACAAGGGACGATATTGGACGGGCAGCTGCGACGTCACCCAGTTCGAGGACAGCACGACGTCCGAGAACAAGGAAGACAGCGTCCGCGATTTCGACAAGCGCAGCACCGGCGAGCTCTATCGGATCGACCCGGACGGCACGATCGCCACGATGGAGCGCAACGTCGTGACGGCCAACGGTCCCGCATTCAGCCCGGACGGCAAGACCATCTATTTCAACGATTCGCTCCCCCGCGTCACCTGGGCCTATGATCTGGCCGAGGATGGATCGATCTCCAATCGCCGCGACTGGCTGAAATATGGCGAAAACGACGGCTTTCCCGATGGCATGGCAGTCGATGTCGAAGGCGGTATCTGGATTGCCTTTTACGAGAGCTGGATGCTTCGGCGCTATTCGCCGGACGCCGAGTTGCTGGAGGAACGCAGGCTACCTGTTCGCCAGGGGCTGCGGCCCGCTTTTGGCGGCGCCAACATGGAGCGGCTATTCCTGACTTCAGCCGCCAATGCGCTGAGCGAGGAGGCGAAGGCGCAGCAGCCGCTCGCCGGCAGTCTGTTCGAAATTCTCGATCCGCTGGTCAGGGGCATGCCCAATGTCGCCTTCGCCGGCTGAAACCCTATCGGGCCCTCGGCAAGGCACCGGCGGGAAACGCCATGGAGCCGAGATGCCGCGCACTTTCTTTTGCGCGCGCGATGCGCGATGCGAGGGTTATGGAAGACACAACGTCACGATCCCGCATTCTCGATGCCACGGCCGATCTGCTGCGTACCCGCGGCCTGCAGGGAACGAAACTATCGGAAGTGGCCAAGCGAGCCGGCATGCTGGCACCCAGCCTTTATCACCATTTCGACTCCAAGGATCAGTTGATCGAGGAAGTGTTGGTAGAGGGCTGCCATCGCAACACCCGCTACATCGTAACCCAGGTAGAAGTGCTGGGATCGTCGGCGTCGCCGACCGCGCGTCTCGAAGCAGCCATTACGGCGCACCTGACGTTTCTCCTGACCGGCGATCAATATTCGTCCGCGGTATCGCGGGTATTTCAGGACTTGCCGGACGACATGAAGCGCCGCGTTCTCGCCGCTTACGCCGGGTTCGACAATTACTGGCGCGACCTGATCTTGGCCGCACGCCAGAGCGGCGTGGCACGGAGCGAGCTCGACCCGACCGTCGCGCGCAAGTTTCTCATCAACATGCTCGATTCCACGGCGGAATGGTATCGACCCGGCCATCTGGAAATTCCGGAGATCGCTCGTCAGGCGTGTCATCTGTTCCTCCACGGTTTCCTCCAGCCGGAATCGGATCGCTAAACGCACCGGCAAGCGCGTTTCCCGTTGGGATAGCGCAGCCGCCTGGTTCATCGCAGACCGGACAATGCCGCGGCCTAGCCGGCGACGGCGAATGTCGCCGCGCCGCACGGCGGGCAGAACCGCGACAGCACCACATGCCGCGAACGCCGGTGCGCACGACGCGGGCCGGACAGCCGGCCTCGCGCATCGGCACCGGGAAGCATCACAGGAGGACATCGTCATGGTAACCGGTCGGGCAACGGTGCTGGTCGAGCCCAATCGCATCGAGACATGGGACGTTGCGATTGCCGACCCGGAACCGGGCGGTGCGCTGGTCCGCGTGGTGATCGGGGGGGTGTGCGGCAGCGACGTGCACATCGCGACGGGCGAAGTCGGGGTGATGCCCTTTCCGATCATTCTCGGTCACGAGGGCGTGGGCAGGATCGAAAAACTCGGGCCGGGCGTCACGACCGATTATGCCGGCGTTCCGATCCAAACCGGCGACCTCGTCTATTGGTCGCCGATCGCGCTGTGTCACCGTTGCCATTCCTGCACGGTGCTCGAAGAGACGCCGTGCGAGAATTCGCAATATTTCGAGCACGCCGAAAAGCCCAATTGGGGCAGCTATGCCGACTTTGCCTGGCTGCCCAACGGGCTGGCTTTTTTCAGGCTGCCGGACGGCGCGGACCCCTATGCGATCGCGGCGCTCGGCTGCGCGCTACCGACGGTGCTGCGCGGGTTGGACCGCTGCGGACAGATCCAGGTCAACGACACGGTCGTGGTGCAGGGCGCCGGCCCCGTCGGGCTCTCCGCCGTATTGGTCGCCGCTGTCGCCGGCGCGCGCGAGATCATCGTCATCGACGGTGTCGAGCAACGGCTCGAGGTCGCCAAGTCGCTCGGCGCCACCGCGACCATATCGTTGCGGGACTCGCCCGAAGAACGGCTGCGCAAGGTACGCGATATTGCCGGGCACAATGGCCCCAACGTCGTGATCGAGGCGGCGGGGTTTCTGCCGGCATTCCCCGAAGGCGTCGATCTCACCGGCAATCACGCGCGCTACATCATCCTGGGTTTGTGGGGCGCGATCGGCACGCAACCGATCAGCCCGCGCGATCTGTCGACCAAGAACCTGACGATCGGCGGCGCGAGCTTTCCCAAACCCAAGAACTATCACGGCGCGATGCATCTCGCTGCCCGCCTGCAGGATCGCTTTCCCCTGGCCGATCTGATCAGCCACCGCTTCGCGATCGGCGATGCCGCCAAGGCGCTCGACGCGGTCAAGAAGGGCGACGTGATCAAAGCAATTATCGATCCGACACTCTGACCATCATTAGAGAGGATTTCTTATGGCCGACGCAGACTCCCATATCGGGCGCCACCGCACACCGAAGCCTGCCCATGTTCCGGATCATCTAGTCCGCGATATCGACATGTATGCGCCCGACGGGATCGAGAATGGGTATCACGAGGCGTGGCGCGCGCTGCAGCGCCCGGACGTCCCAGAGCTCGTCTGGACGCCATTTACCGGCGGGCATTGGGTCGCAACGCGCGGCGAACTGATCAAGGAAATCTATACCGACCCGACGCGCTTCTCGAGCGAGGTGATTTTCCTGCCCAAGGAAGCCGGCGAGAAGTATCTGATGGTGCCGACGCGGATGGATCCGCCCGAGCACACCCCCTATCGCAAGACGCTCGACAGGGGTCTGAACCTTGCCCAGATGCGCCGCGTCGAGGATGAAGTCCGGGCAATCTCGATCGAACTGATCGAAGGGCTGGTGGCAAAAGGCGGCTGCGAATTCTCGACGGAATATGCGCGCATCTTTCCCGTTCGGGTGTTCATGGCATTGTGCGATCTGCCGATGTCGGACGCGGCGATGCTGACGCGGTTCGCCGAAGACATGACGCGGCCGCCGGGCGCGACGCCAGAAGAGATGGCAGCAGCGCTGGAGGCCGCCCAGGCGGGCTTCGACAATTATGTCGAACCGATCGTCAACGCTCGTCGCGGCGGCGAGGGAAATGACCTGATCACCGTCATGGTCAACAACGATATCAACGGCGAGCCGATCAGCCATGAGCGTGCGATCGGCCTGATCTCGCTCTTGCTGCTCGGCGGACTGGACACGGTCGTCAATTTTCTCAGCTTCATGATGTTTCACCTCGCCAAGCACCCGGAAATCGTCGCCGACCTGCGCGGCGATCCTTTGGTACTTCAACGCGGTGTCGAGGAGATGTTCCGGCGCTTCCCGGTGATCGCTGAAGCCCGGATGGTGGCAAAAGATCAGGTCTATCGCGGCGTTGAACTGAAGCGCGGCGACATGATCCTGATCCCGACCGCGATGCACGGGCTCGACGAAAGCGAGAATGCCGACGCGATGGAATTGGACATCCGCCGCAAGCGGCCGTCGCATATGACTTTTGGGGGCGGTCCGCACCGCTGCGCCGGCATGCATCTGGCGCGCATGGAAGCGATCGTGACCTTGCAGGAATGGCTGTCACGCATTCCCGATTTTCATGTCAAACCGGGGACCAGCCCCAATTTCAGGTCGGGCATCATCGCCGCTGTCGACGACGTTCAGCTCGAATGGCCGGTCACGGCCGGGCACTGACCATTGACCGAGGTCCAGTTCCATCGCGACGGACGCGTGGCGCATGTGCGGCTCAACCGTCCGGATCAGCTCAATTCGCTGACCGGCGCGATGGACGATCTGTTGTCGGACGCCTGGACAACGATCAATGCCGACCCGGGCATCTGGTGCGCGATCCTGTCGGCGGAAGGCGAACGCGCGTTTTCGATCGGCGCGGATCTTTCGGAAGGAATCGATCGACCGCGGCGGATGGCGCTGGGTGGTGGCCTGACGGGGATAGGTGGCCCGCTCGTCACCCTGAAAAAGCCGTTGATCGCAGCCGTCCAGGGCTTTTGCGTCGGGGGTGGGTTCGAGCTCGCGATGTGCGCCGATATCATCGTGGCGGCGGACAATGCACAGTTCGGCCTTCCCGAGACCAAGGTCGGCGTCATCGGTGAATGCGGGGTCGTGCACCGCGTCGTACGCCAATTGCCACATCATATCGCGATGGCGATGATCCTGACGGGAGAACGCATATCGGCGGAAGCCGCCGCCCAATTTGGTCTCGTCAACGAGATCGTACCTCTTGCGGATCTGGCCGACGCAGCCGCGCGCTGGGCGAATAAAATCAACGCGGCATCCCCGCTCGCCAACCAGGCGGCGAAGGCCGCAGCGCTTTACCGGCTCGGTCATCCGCTCGACGTCGCGCTGGCAACGCGGTTCGAACCGATCGAGCTTTACGCCGACAGCCTTGACAAGCGCGAAGCCGAAACGGCCGCCAAAGAACGAAGGAAGCCATCGTGGACCGGACAGTGAAGCTTGAGGAGCCTATCGACGGTGCGACCTTCCGGCGCGTGCTGGGCCATTATCCGACCGGGGTCTGTGTCGTTACAGCGATCGAACCCGACGGGACGCCCGCGGCGATGGTGGTCGGTTCCTTCACCTCCGTTTCGCTCGACCCGCCCCTTGTCGCGTTCTTTCCGGATCGCGGTTCGACCAGTTGGCCGCGGATCGCGCGGGCAGGTCGATTCTGCGTCAACGTCCTGGGCAGTCACCAGCAAGATCTCTGCCGCCGCTTTGCCGCCAAGGGTGACAACAAATTCCAAGACTTCCATTACCGGCTATCCACGAACGGATCGCCGATCTTTGACGAGGTCGTCGCTTGGATCGATTGCACGGTCGATGCCGTTCATGAGGCGGGCGATCACTTCATCGTTCTTGGCCATGTGCGCGAACTCGACATCGTTCGCGCCGATCAGCCACTGCTCTTCTTTCGTGGAAAGTACGGCAACTTCGCGCCGCTGATCGACACCCCGTCCTGCTGAAGTTGGGTCGGGCTGCAGATGTTGAGAGCTGGACCAGACCAAATCGGATCGTCGCAATGGCCAGGCAGCGTCGGCGATCCACGACGGTCCATCGCGATAATCTCACCGATTATCAGCATGATGTTGGCTTAACCACGCTTCCGTGCAGCATTGCGACTTGATCGAGGTTAACCTCGTGCAACAGCAGGGGATTCGCCATGCCAAGCCTGTATATCTCGCCTGCCGGATCTGGGGACAAAAGCGGCAGCGACATCAACAACGCAGCTTCGATCGGTTCGCTCAACACGCTGATCGGAAAGGCGGGACCGGGGGGCGAGGTGCTGCTGCTGGCCGACCAGGGCGACTACAACGTTACCGGTATCCTCGGCATCACCCGCGGCGGGGCGGAGGGCCAGCCAGTGGTCGTGCGCGGCATCGATTCCGACGGCAATGCGATGGCCGCGCATTTCACCGGTTCGCGCCCGGCCGACTGGCAGGCGGGAGATGCCTCCGGCAACGAGCTGTTCAAACTCGGCACGGGCGCGGACAATCTTGAATTCCGCGACCTGCGGATCGACAATGTCGGCACGGCCTTCCGCGCCACCGCCGATCTCAGCAATCTCCATATCGAGGATGTCGACGCGAACAACGTCCGCCGCTTCTTCGAGGATTATTCCAGCGCGCCCTCGGGTACCGCGACGATCACCGGGCTAACGATCCGCGACGTCGACGTGCAGGGATTCTCCAAGGCCGCGATCCGCCTCCAGTACGATACCAATAACGTGGTGATCGACAACGTCACGGCGGACATGGCCGGGCAAACCGGCGATGACCTGCCCGAAGGCGTCCATCTCGACGGCACCGTCCACAACGTCACGCTCAGCCAGGTGGTGATGGAGAATGTCCAAAGCACCGCCGGCGCCTATTTCAACGGCGACGGCTTCGCGAGCGAGCGCGGTGTCTATGACGTGCGCTTCATCGACACGGTCGCGCGCGGCAACAGCGACGGCGGCTACGATCTCAAGTCGAATGACACCGTGCTCGTCCGCGCGCTCAGCGAAGAGAATGGCCGCAACTACCGGCTCTGGGGCGACGCGACGCTGATCGACTCGGTCGGTCTGAACCCGGTGCTGCGCGGCGGCATTTCCGAGCAGAACCAGCTCTGGCTCGACGACGCCGCCAACGTCACCGTGATCGGCGGGCACTTTGATGATGCCGGATCGCGCACCAAGGTGATCTCCTCGCAGGGGCACCTCACCTTGCAGGACGTCGAGATCACCCGGTCCGAGCTCTCGACGCTCGCCACCAGCGATTCGCTCCCCGGCCTCAGCGGTGCGGAGACGATCCACGAAACGCTGACCGTCGATCAGGGCAGCGCGTCGCCTGGCGCGACCGACTATATCGCGCTGCTGCCCCTGCCCGCCACGGCCACGGCGGACGCGCTGCTCGGCACCGCCGGCGACGACATCTTCCTTGTCGACAACACCGGCGACCGGATCACCGAAGCCGCCGATGCGGGGTTCGACCGGGTCGAGACGACGCTCGACAACTACACGCTCCCCGGCAATGTTGAGGAACTGATCCGCCGCGGCGCCGCCGATTTCACCGGCAATGGCAACGCGCTCGCCAACACGATGATCGGTGGCGCGGGCAGCGATACGCTGGGAGGGCTTGCCGCCAATGACGCCATTGCCGGCAATTCGGGCGACGATTCGCTCGCGGGCGGCAATGGCGAGGATCTGCTCCAGGGTCAGGCAGGTGCCGACATGCTGCTCGGCGGCTGGCAGTCGGACTGGCTCGATGGCGGCACGGGGGCCGATCGGCTGGTCGGCGACCAGGAATGGCTGAGCAGCCAGGGCGCCAACGACCGGCTCGACGGCGGAGACGATGCCGACCTGCTGATCGGCGATGCGACCAATATCTATGACAGCGGCAAAGGGGGCAGCGACCGGCTGACCGGCGGCGCGGGCGACGACATCCTGATCGGCGATGGTGACGTGATGACGGATAGCGCCAAGGGTGGCGCTGACACGCTGGACGGCGGCGACGGCAATGACTGGCTCTATGGCGACGGCCGGGAGTCGGCCGCGACGGTGACCGGCGGCGCCGACAAGCTCTATGGCGGTGACGGCGCCGATCACCTGACAGGAGGCGGCGGCAACGACCTGCTCGAGGGTGGTGCGGGCGCTGACTGGTTCGTATTCGCGCCCGGTTCCGGCGCCGACGAGATCACCGACTTTACGCCGGGCGCGGACCATATCGATCTCAGTGCCTTCGACATTGCCTATGAGCAACTCGGTTTCGCCACAAGCGCGGGCGGCGTTCGCATTTCCATGGGCACCGACAGCATATTCGTCCGCGGCGCGCAGGAGCTTTCCCCCAACGATTTCGTCTTCGGCTGAGGTCCCCTCAAGGGAAAGAGCGCTTAGAGCATCGCGCGGAAAAGTGGGTACCGGTTTTCCGCAAAAAGCGATGCGACAACAAATAACTAGAGCGGAGTGCGTGATTCAGAAATCACGCACTCCGCTCTAGCCGAAGACGAAGTCCGCATGATCGAGCGCGGTGACGCCGCGCACGAAGATCGTATCGCTGCCGCCCAGCTGGATCGTCACCCCCGCGCTGCTCGTGGTGAAACGCAGCGCCTCATAGGCGATGTCGAAGGCGCTGAGGTCGATATGGTCGGCCTCGGCGCCGCCGCGGGTGAAGTCGGTGATCTCGTCGGCGCCGGAGCCGGGGGCGAAGACGAAGCGGTCAGCGCCCGCGCCGCCGGTCAGCTTGTCCGCCCCGCCCCGCGCGCCAGCCGCCATGTTCACGGCGTCGCCGTACAGCACGTCGTTGCCGAGCCCACCGATCAGCGTGTCAGCACCGCCGACCCCGCTCGCGGTCATGTTCATTCCGTCGCCGATCAATATGTCGTCGCCGTCGCCGCCGTCGAGCGTGTCCCTGGCGGCGAGCGACGAGACCCAATCGGTATCCCCGATCAGAAGATCGTTGCCCGCGCCCCCATATAACCGGTCGGTCTGCTGCCCGCCGTACAGCGTATCGTCACCATCATCGCCGTAGAGAATATCCTTGTTCTTGCCGCCATCGAGCCGGTCGGTGCCGACGCCTCCCCATAGCGTATCGTTGCCGTCGTCGCCGGAGAGCGCGTCGTCGCCGTCGCCGCCAGTCAGCATATTGGCACCGGCGCTGCCCAGCAGCACATCACCGAAGGCCGAGCCCTGCGCATTCTCGATACTGACCAAGCTGTCGCCCATGGCATCGCCGCCGCTCCCGGTCTGGGTACGCAGGTTGACCAGTACGCCGCCGAGCGAGCCGGTATAATCCACGGTGTCCGATCCCGTGCCGCCGTCGAGCACATCGCCGCCCGCCCCGCCACGCAGCATGTCAGCGCCGTCTCCGCCAGAGAGCCGATCCTCGCCACCGCTGCCAACGATGAAGTTGTCGAGCGCATTGCCGGTCATCGTCGCACCGATCGTCCCGGTATAGACCAGCTCCTCGACATTGGCGCCGAGCGTGTAGTTGGTCGCGGCGGTGCGGATGCGATCGCGCCCCTCTCCCGCCGCCTCGATCACCTGATCGCCAGCCTCATAGACGATATAGAGGTCGTTGCCGGTGCCGCCGCGCATCACGTCGTTGCCGCTGCCGCCATCGAGCTGATCGTCACCTGACCCGCCGACCAGCAGATCGTCGCCACCCCGCCCATAGAGGATATCACCGAGCAGCGGATCATCGCTGCCGGTGATGCTGTCGGCATAGTTGGAGCCGATCACGGTCTCGATGCCAACCAGCCGGTCTCCCTCGGCCTCACCGCCGTGATTGACGTTGGTGGCAAGGTTCACGGTGACCGCGGCGGACTTGGTATAGTCGACCTGATCGCGCCCCGCCCCGCCGTCGAGCAGGTCCGCCCCCGCGCCGCCGACCAGCTTGTCGTCGCCGTCGAGCCCGTAGAGAGTATCGTCCGATGCCTTGCCGTAGAGACTGTTATCGAGCGCATTGCCAGTGCCGGTAAAGCCGCCACTGCCGCTATAGCTGAGATCCTCGACGCCATCGGCGAGCGTCAGCGAAGAGAGGCTCGTACGAACGATGTCGAGCCCGCCGCCGACCGCCTCGATCACCTGGTCGCCGGCATTGTCGACGACATAGGAATCGTCGCCCGTGCCGCCGATCATCAGGTCCGCGCCCGCACCGCCGTCCAGCGTGTCGTTGCCCGCGCCGCCCTCGAGCCGGTTGGCGTTCGCGTCGCCCGTCAGCGTGTCGGCGAAGGCGCTCCCCGCCAGGCCCTCGATCCCGGAGAGACTGTCGCCCTGCGCATCGCCGCCCGACAGGATATTGGTCGCCAGATTGACCTTCACGCCCGCGGCGCTGCCTGTATAGACCGCGATATCGAAGCCGCCGGCACCGTCCAGCCGGTCACCCCCGGCGCCGCCGGCCAGAATCTGGTCCGCGCCGTCGCCGACGATCGTATCGGCGAAGCCGGTACCGATGAAACGCTCGATCCCGACGAACCGGTCTCCCTCCGCTTCGCCGCCGCTGCTCGCGCCGGTCTGGAGGTTGATCGAGATGGCACTCGCATTGGCGCTATAGTCGACCGTATCGATACCGGCCCCGCCGATCAGCATATCGGCGCCCGCACCGCCCTGGAGCAGATCGTCACCGCCGCGCCCGTCGAGCCGGTCCGCGCCCGCGCCGCCGTACAACGCCTCGGCAGCATCCACGCCGGCCAGTGAATCGTCGAAGGCCGAGCCGACCAGCGCCTCGATGCTGGTCAACCGATCGCCCGCCGCATCGCCGGTGCCGCCCTGCACCGACAAAGCAAGATCGACCTGCACTGCCGCCGCCGAGCCCGAATAGTCGGCAGTATCGAAGCCATCGCGCCCATTGATCAGATCCGCGCCCTTGCCGCCGACCAGCCGGTTGTCGCCTGCATCGCCGTTCAGCACATCGTCGAAGGCCGAGCCGATCAGGCCCTCGATCGCGATCAGGCCTACCCCGTCCGACGCCGTGCCCGCCGCAAGGTCCGCCGTCACTGCGCTTGCGCGGGTCGAAAAGTCGGCAATATCGACACCCGCTCCACCGTCGAGCCGGTCCGCCCCGCCATTGCCGATCAACCGGTCGTCACCGGCGGCGCCCGACAGCGCATTGGCCGCGCCGTCGCCGACCAGCACATCGCCAAAACCGCCGCCGACCAGATTCTCGATTCCCGTCAGCACATCGCCCTGGGCATCGCCGCTGCTGCCGGTGCCGCCCAGCACCGCGTTCACCGCTGCGCCACTCGTCGAATAATCGGCCGTGTCTATCCCGGCGCCGCCAGTCAGCCGGTCCGCACCGGCGCCGCCAACCAGGACATTGTCGAAGCCGTCGCCGGTCAGCACATCGTCGAAGCCCGAGCCGATCAGCCGCTCGACTCCCTGGAGCCGGTCACCCTGGGCATCGCCGCCAATCCCGGTGCCGGCGACAAGGTCGACCGTGACCGCACCGCCGCTGCCCGAATAATCCGCGCTGTCGAACCCGGCGCCGCCGATCAGCGTGTCGGCGCCTGCGCCGCCAACCAGCAGATCGTCACCGCCGCGCCCGTCGATCCGGTCGTCGCCCGCGCCGCCGCCGATCGAGTCCGCGCCGTCATTGCCCGACAGCGTATCGGCAAAGCGCGAGCCGAGCACCGCTTCGATCCCGATCAGCCGATCGCCCGCCGCCTCACCGCCGCTTGCCGCCCCATTGGCGAGATCGACGACCACCGCTGCGCTGCTGCTGCCATAGTCCACCCAATCGAACCCGGCGCCCCCGTCGAGCAGGTCCGCGCCCGTGCCGCCGTCCAGCATGTCATCGCCGGCACCGCCCGAAAGCACATCGTCACCCACGCCGCCGAACAACCGGTTCGCGCCCGCGTCGCCCGTAAGCATATCGGCGAAGGCCGAGCCTTCGACCCCCTCAAACCCGTCAAACAGGTCGCCCTCGGCATCCCCGCCGCTGGCGGTGAGGCGCAGCAAGTCGATCCGCACCCCGGCGGCGCTGCCGGCATAGCTGAGCAGGTCTTGCCCCGCGCCGCCGACCATGATGTCCCGCCCCGCGCCACCTTCGACATGGTCATCGCCGGCGTCGCCGACCAGCATGTCATCGCCCGCGCCGCCTGCGAGCCGATCATCGCCCGCCCCGCCGCTCAGCATGTCGCGCCCGTCTCCCCCCGCCAGCGTATCGGCCGCGGCCGTGCCCACCAGCAGGTCGTCGCCCGCGGTACCCGCCGCCACCGCGACGCGTTGCCCGGTCAGGGTCAGCACCGATCCGGTGCCACGCTGCGACTGGATCGTGCCCGGCCCGGTGACGAGTCCGAAATCCTCGACCGCCAGCCTGCCATTCCTCTCCGCCAGGTTGAACAGCTTCGGTGATCCGGGGTCGGAAAAGAGCGCGCCATCGATCGTCGCGCTCGCGCCTTCGGCCAACCAGATATGCTCGCGATTGCCGCCCGCCAGCGGCGCACCCGCGTCGAGACTGACGATATTGCTCAGCTGCGCGCCGGTGCCCCACAGCCGGATGTTGCGGCCGTTGCCCGAGACGATCGCGCCGTCGACGACGATGTTGTCGCTCTTCAAGTCGAGCCCGCCATCGCTGTTGCCCGTGGCGATGACGTCGTGCAGCGTGATGTCATAGGTGCCGCGCTCGGTCGCGAAGCCGTCGCCGTTACGATAGTCGTTCACCGTGTCTAGCGCGTTGCGCATGGCGACACGATCGATCGTCACGTCGTGCGCGGTGCCGGTGATGTGGACGCCGATCGCGAAATTGTCACCGTCCTGGAACTGGCTATCGCCGCGCACATCCTCGATCAGCACGTCATTGCTGTTATACTGGATGCGGATCGCGCCCTTGGAATAGCCGTTCACCGCGACGTCGCGGATCGTCAATCCGGTGATCGTCGCGCTGGCATTGGCCCCCGAAACCATGTCGTCAAAGAAGCGGGCGACGTTGGCGGCGTCGACATGCTCGATCGCCAGGTTGTGCACATCCGCACCGACGCGAAAGGCCGTGCCGACATTCTGGAACGTCAGATCGGTGAAGCGCAGATTGTCCGCGCCGTTCAGCAGCCGGAATATTTCCTCGCCCGGAGGGTTGGCCGGGTCGAAGGGCTCGGGTCGCGTGCCGGTGACCGTCGCCGCCATCGCATTGCCCGCACTATCGACCCCGCGGATCGTCACCGGCGCGCTCGCCGTCCCGCCCGCGACGATCGCCAACGCGTCGGACGGCGCGATATAGGCTCCCTGGTCGGCGAGCAGCAGCACCTGCCCGCCCGGTCCCGCCGCCGCGATAAGTCGCGGCAGATCCTTCAGCGTCGCGGCGTTCGCGGCGCTTGAGCCGTCGCCCGAACCGCTGCCAGTCGGTGAGATGTACAGGGTAGGCAAGGCAAGACTCCCGTCATAAGCCCAAAACGCACCCCCCAAATCCGATCGCCGGCACAATGCCACCCCGGCGTCGCGCGTCCGCTCGAAGCTCACGCCGTATGTGCTTGGGGGAAGCCGAACCCGTCTAGTCGCAACCAGACAGCCCGCGACGGTGTCCGGGTCAACCATATGCTGCGTCCGCGAAAGCCGAATCGCCCCTTTGCATCGACGACCGGAGCCACTGGCGCCTTCGCTCTCCAGACTTTGACCGCTACCAAGGAGATAATTGACGATGCTGCACTGCGGCGATGGTGAGCGGGAGGCCATGCTCCACGCTCACCTGCGCCGCGCCGCAGATTGTCCACGCCTGGGGAACCCGATCGGAGACGCACGGTGCAGCAGGATCTGTCCCTCGGTACGTCCCGACCGCCTGCGGACACCGGGCTCGAGGCCTTCGCCCTGATCCTCGCCATGCATCGCATCGCAGCAGACCCGGCCGAGCTGCGCCACAGCCTCGGCCATGCCAATCCTGTCACGACCTCCGATCTGCTACGCTTGGCAAAGCGTATCGAAGGCGTGCGCGCCCGCGCGACGACCGGCGATTTCGAACGATTGAGGCGCCTTCCCATGCCGGTGATGGCGAGTGGCGCCGAGGGTTGGTTCGTGATCGGCCGCGTCGGCGAGGATGCCGTGGCGATCCAGCGTCCCGGCGCCGCGATCGAACGCTGGGACCGCGCCGTGCTGGAGGCCCGATGGACGGGCACGCTGCTTCTCGTCGCCACCCGCGATTCCGCGCAGGTTGCCGCGGCCGCCTTCGACATGACCTGGTTCATCCCCCAGATCGTCAAATACCGAAAGCTGATCGGCGAAGTCCTGCTGATCACCCTCGCGCTCAACCTGCTCGGTCTCGCCGCGCCGCTCTTCTTCCAGAACGTCGTCGACAAGGTGCTGGCGCACAACAGCCTGGCAACGCTGCAGGTGCTCAGTATCGGGCTAGTGCTGGTCTCGCTCTGGGAAGTCGCGTTCGGCTGGCTGCGCACTCGACTCTATTCGGAGACCAGCCAGAAGCTCGACGTCGAGCTGGGCAGCCGCCTCTTCCGCCACCTGCTCCGCCTGCCGCTCGCTTATTTCGAGAATCGCCGCGTCGGCGACACCGTTACCCGCGTCCGCGAACTGGAGACGGTGCGCGAATTCATGACCAGCGCGTCGCTCACCGTGCTGGTCGATCCGCTGTTCACGATCGTCTTCCTCGTCGCGATGTTCCTCTACTCGCCGCTCCTCTTCGTCATCGTCGCGCTCACCCTCCCTGCTTATGTGATCGTCTCGATCGCCGTCACCGGGCCCTTGCGCCGCCGGCTCGACGAGAAGTTCGCGCGCGGCGCCGCCAACAACGCACTGCTGGTCGAGAGCGTCTCGGGCATGCAGACGCTCAAGGCAGCCGCGGTCGAGCCGCAATGGCAGAACCGCTGGGAACGCCAGCTCGCCGCCTACAGCGCCGCCAACCAGCGGGTGATCAACCTCGGCAATTCGGGCAGCCAGGCGGTCCAGCTCATCTCCAAGCTGAGCCTCGCCGCGATTCTGTTCTTCGGCGCGCAGCAAGTGATCGCTGGCGCGCTGACCGTCGGCGGGCTGGTCGCGTTCAACATGTTCGCTCAGCGCGTCTCCGGCCCGGTCATCCGCATGGCGCAGCTCTGGCAGGACTTCCAGCAGGTCCGCCTCTCGGTCCAGCGGATGGGCGACATCCTCAACACCGGCGCGGAGCCCGGCGCCGGATCGCGCACCGCTTTACCCGCGCTCGCCGGCCATGTCCGCTTCGAGAATGTCCGCTTTCGCTACGCCGCCGACGGCCCCTGGGCATTGGACGACATCAGCCTCGACCTGCCCGCCGGCGTCACGCTCGGCATCGCCGGCGCCTCGGGCTCGGGCAAGTCGACGCTCACCAAGCTGCTCCAGCGCCTCTATCTGCCGGCAAGCGGCCGCGTGCTGGTCGACGGCGTCGATGTCGCGCAGATCGATCCCGCCTGGTTGCGCCGCCAGATCGGGGTGGTGCTGCAGGAGAATATCCTGTTCAACCGCTCGATCCGCGAGAATATCGCGCTCGCCGATCCCGCCATGCCGATCGAGCGAGTGATGACCGCCGCCCGCCTCGCCGGCGCGCACGACTTCATCCTGGCGCTGCCCCGCGGCTATGACACGATCGTCGAGGAGCGCGGCGTCAACTTCTCGGGCGGGCAGCGCCAGCGTCTCGCCATCGCCCGCGCGCTGATCACCAATCCGCGCATCCTGATCCTCGACGAGGCGACCTCAGCGCTCGATGCCGAGAGCGAGGAGATCGTCCAGCGCAATCTCAAGGCGATCGCCGCCGGTCGGACCGTGTTAATCATCGCGCATCGCCTCTCCGCGATCCGCCAATGCGACAATATCCTGACGCTCGACAAAGGCCGCATCGTGGAGAGCGGCACGCATGACGAGCTGCTCCGTCTCGGCGGCCGCTATGCCTCGCTCCACCATCGCCAGATCGGCGTTCAGTCCGGGGCCGCGGCATGAACGCGCTCACCCATCACTGGACTGCCGTTCGCGACGCGCTCAATAACGAGCGCACGCGGTCGCGCCGGATTCTGCGCACCGAAGAGGCCGACTTCCTTCCCGCCGCGCTCGAAGTGATCGAACGCCCGGTGTCGCCGACCGCACGGGTCACGGCCTGGCTATTGCTCGGCCTGCTCGCGGTCGCGCTGCTCTGGCTGGTCCTTGGCCAGGTCGACGTCGTCGCCTCGGCGCCGGGCAAGCTGGTCCCCGCCGACGACGTCAAGCTGATCCAGCCCGGCGCGGCCGGGATCGTCCACGCCATATTGGTCCGCGACGGGCAGAGCGTCCGCGCCGGCCAGCCTCTGGTCGAGCTCGATCCCACCGTTTCAGATGCCGACACGGCGCAAGCCAGCAAGGCGCTGGAAACCGCCATGCTCGACGCCGCGCGGCTGCGCGCCGTGCTTTCCGCGCTCGACGGCCAAGGTCTGCGATTCACCCCGCCCGCCGGGACCACGCCCGAAGTCGCCGCCACCCAGCTCTCGCTCGCCCGCGCCCAGCTTGCCGGGATCCAGGCGGCCGGCCGAACGCACGCCGCCGACACTCAAGTCGCCCAGGCCGCCCGTGCCGAGGCGCAGATCGAGGCGGCCAAGCTCACCGAGACCCTGCCGCTGCTCGACGAGCAGATCGCCGCCAACGAGAAGCTGCTCGAAAAGGGCTATGTCTCGAAGCTGCGCGTGATCGAGATGCGCCGCCAGCGCCTCAGCGCCGCGCGCGACCGCGACGCCGCCCTCGCCACCGCACGCAAGGCGGAGGCGCAGATCGCGGTGACAGGCGGCAATTCGAGCCAGTCCACCGCGGAGGCGCGCGCCCGCGTCCTCGCCGATCTCGCCAAGGCCGAGAGCGACGCGCGGCTGCGCAGGGAGGAACTGACCAAGGCCACCAAACGCAGCAGCCTCCAACGCCTGGTCAGCCCGGTCGACGGCACGGTCACGCAACTGGCCGTCCACACCGTCGGCGGCGTGGTCGAGGCGGCCAAGCCGATCATGGTGATCGTGCCCGCGCGCGGGGCGCTGGTCGCCGAAGTGGCGATCGCCAACAAGGATGTCGGCTTCGTGGGTCCCGGCCAACCGGTCGCGCTCAAGATCGAGGCCTTTCCTTTCACGCGCTATGGCGCCGTGCAGGGCAGGCTCGAGCAGATCAGCTCGGACGCGATACAGGACGATAAACGCGGACTGATCTACACCGCGCGGGTGACGCTGGACCGTGCGACGATCCAGCGGGACGGTGCGACGGTCGCCCTTACTCCCGGCATGGCGGTCACCGCCGATATCCGCACCGGCCGTCGTTCGCTCGCCTCCTATCTACTGAGCCCGATCGACGAGATCCGCAAGACAGCCGCGCGGGAGCACTAATGCCTTCCCCTCTGGCAGGAGGGGCGAGAACAAGTTGCTCATACGTCATCACGCTCTACCAGACCCAACCTCCGCGTTGGCGGCGGATGCAAGGCCATCCGATGCCGATGGCCGATTACGCCGTCGCCACGAGTGCGGCTTCCGGGCTGCGCTCGCACAACATTGAAGGAAAAAAAATGAGCCCGCCTCGAAGAGGCGGGCTCAGTGGAATCCTCCAGGGGTGGAGGGAAGGTCAGAAGTTGAGAGTGACTCCGACGGCGACCTGGCGGCCGAGCGAGTCGTAGCGCGCCGACAGCGTGTTGCTGCGCGACAGGCCGTAATTGTAGGAATTCGGCAGAATCGGCGGGGTCCGGTCGAACAGGTTGTTCGCCGAGATACGGAACGAATACGCCTTGTTGACCCGGAAGCTGAGCGCCAGATCGATATAGTCGTACGCCGGGATCCGATAGAAGGTCGTGCGCACACCCTCCGGCGTCCAGCCGAGCGCCGGATCGCCCGAGTTCGTCACGTTGGTGAGCGGTCCCAAATGGCGCCAGTTCACCGAAGCGCTGAAGAACTTGTCGTTGGTCGTATAGGTCGCCCGCAGTTCATGCGACCATTTGGGGATCAGCTGGCCGCAGCCGCCGCCATAATAACCGGCGCAGTTATATTTCGGCAGGATCGGCGAATCCTGACCGCCGGCCAGCGTGGTCAACGAGCCGGTAAAGTCGAAGTCCAGCCGCCCCGCACCGCCCAGCGACAGCGCATATTGGCCCTGGAAATCCCAGCCGTGCGACTTGCTCTTGTAATAGTTGGTCGTACCGCCACGCAGGAAACCGGTCGCCGGATTGGTCGACGGGGTGCTGTAGAGCGTGCCGTCGGCGTTGCGCACGAACATCTTGCAGAAGAAGTCGCTGCCGGTAGCAAGGCAGCCGTTCGAGAAATAGTCATAGTCGTTGTAGCCGATCGAGTCGTTGAGATTGATCACGAAGCGATCGACCGACACGGTCAGGCCCGGCAGGAAGCGCGGCTTCAGCACAACGCCGAGGGTCTTGGTATAAGCCGTTTCCGGATTCACCGTGAAGCCGCCGCGCCGCACGGTGCAGCCGACATCGGTCGGGCACAGCAAGGTGGGGCTGCCGTACAGATTGGCGGGCAGGCCGGTGGCGGCGCATACCGCTTGCGACGCCTGGGGAGCACCATAGATCGGAATCTGCTGACCGGTATTGGGATCCGTCGTGGTCCCGATCGGGGTCGGCCCGCAAATGTCGTTATAAGCGGTCGTGATGCGGTCGTAGCTGATGTTGCTGCCCTGGAACGCCTCGACCACGGTCGGCGCGCGTTGCGCGCGGTTGATCGACCCCCGGAAGGTGATGTCCGGGATCGGCGCCCACAAGGCTTCCGCCTTCCACGTCGAGAAGGTGTTCGGGTTGCTGCTATATTTCGAGAGGCGGAACGCGCCGTTCACCTGCAAGAGATCGGCGAACGGCTTGTGCTGCGCGATCGGGGCCTGGAGCTCGACCATCCCTTCCCAGACATGCTGGGAGAGATTCTGGTCGCTACCGCCCATATTGGCGCGCCACAGCGCGTCGGCGGTGCTCTCCAGCTCGTCCTTACGATATTCGGCGCTGAACGCGATGGCCACGCCTTGCTCGGCCCAAGGAGCCTTGATGCCATAGGTACCCAGGTCGCCCTGCACTGTCGCGACGACGTTGTAGAGGCGGTTCACCGTGCTCTGGGTGCCGTAGCTGCCATTCACCAGATAGTTGAACACACCGATATTGTTGACCGGCGAGAGCGAGCTGAACGGATCGAGCGGGAGACACCCGTCCGCCGTTCCCGACGCGCAGGTCGGCACGCCATTGACGTTGACGACGTTGAGCGCGTTGTTGACCCGATCGATCGACGGGAAGGACCAGCTATAGTCCTGCTGGTTGCGCGCATAGACGCCGCCGACATCGTAGCTCCACCCCTGGGCGATCTGGCCGCGGATACCGCCGGTGAGGCGCAGCCCCTCGTTCATGTAGCGGTCGTCGAGATCCGGCACACCGGCAAAGCGGTAGCGAAGCTCGACCGGTACCATCGCGCTTGTTCCCGCCTGCGCACCGCAGATCACCTGCGACTGCGAGGCGGAGAGGTAGGGGTTGTTGCAATTGACCTGATAGGGTGTCGAGCCGAAGGCGGTGTAGCTGTAGACCCGCGCCGGGAAGCCGTTGACCGACTTGTCGCGGAACCACATCGCGCTGGTATAGATTTCCGCGGCGTCGGAGATCTTGAACGAGGCGAAGCCGCCCGCATTCCAGCGTTCGTTGGCGCGCTGGAAGGAATAGTCGGAATAGGGGTTGGCGGCCACGGCAGTCGAATACGGAATGAACGTACGCGTGCCGTTCGGATTGTTCACATAGGCGTTGCCGGCGTTGGGCCCGCTCAGCGGCGACACATAGCCGTTATAGGTGTAGGTCGAGGTCGAGCAGGTCAGCGGGCCGTCCTTGACGGCCTCGACCAGCTGGCAGCCCGAAGTCTCGCGCGCGTCATAGGGAACGAGGTTGGCCTTGCGGTAATTGACATAGCCCGAGATGTGGAAGCGATCGTTGAACAGCTTGGTGCCTGCGGTCAGCGACAAATCGGCGCGACCGCCGTCGTTGGTGAAACCGCGGGCCGGTTGGGCGAACCCGTATTGGCTCGCAACCTGCGAGATCAGGCCAGGCTTGTTCTGATGCGCGTATAAATTGTAATTCGCGTTGAGCTGGATGCCCGTGAAGTCGTCCTTCATGATGAAATTGACGACGCCGGCAACCGCGTCCGAACCATAGACCGCCGAGGCGCCGCCGGTCAGGACGTCGACGCGCTCGATCAGCGCGGTCGGGATCATGTTGAGGTCGACGCCGTTCATCGTCCCGGCGCGCTTGCCGTCGATCAGCGTGAGCGTGCGCTCGAAGCCCAGGTTGCGCAGCTTGACGCGCTGGCGGCCGTCCGAATCCTGATAGTTCTGCTGGCTGTCCGGCGCGATCTGCGGAAGGCGGTTGAGCACTTCCTCGATATTGACCGCGGCCTGGGCGCGAATCGCATCGGAGGTGACCGACGTGACCGGCGCAGCGGCGCTGGTATTGGGACGCGTGATACGGCTGCCGGTAACGATGATGTCGACATTGTTGGTCGGCGCGGTTTCGGGGGCCGGCGGATTGGCCGCCTCCTGTGCCATCGCAGGCACGGCGAACAGGCCGGCGGCGCAAGTGGTGCTCAATAACAGCTTGTGCAAACGCATGACTAAATCCCTCTTGTTTTTCGATCCCTGACAATCACTTCGTTCCACCGGGCCCTTTGGGCTCTCGGCGGCTTGGACTTACGAGCCCCCTGCTTGGCTGTTCATTGCAAAGGCCAGGCCGGGCCGCAGCGCAGCGGTGCTCGCCCGGCGGTCGAACTTCAAGGCCACGCCATTGGCGGCGGAATCGAGATTCAAGGTCGCGACGATGACGGCTGGCCGCGCCGGCGCCGGCTGCACGACAGCCGCTGAGGCTCCGGCAAGTCCGAAGTCAAATGCGCCGCGGCGAGACATCCCCATCGCTATCAATCCCAGATCCTTCGCGACCTGCCAGAGGCTCAAAACGCCCCAATCGTCCCCGGAAACTCTTTCCGTGTGCAACAGAATTTCTCATATATAAAAATTCAATTCAATACCAAAAATTACTTTGGTTTATCATTTTCGCACCACTTGCATACCAACTCGCCGCTTCCGGTCGCACGGAAACGCCGCCGCGCCGCGCGCAGGGCCGTCAGTCGGGCAATTATTCAAAGGGTTGGAAGCCGGTGATGGCGTCGGCTTGGGAAGCGTTCGGCGCTATGGACGCGCGACAAATCCGCCTATGCCCGCGATCGCGAGCTTCGCCGCCGGCACAGCCGCTTCAGCAAAGGTCAACCGCAGATAGCGAGTGCGGCGCCTTCTTGCGAAGGCGATTCGCTGTGTGGACAGCGCATAAGCGATATTGGCGAATTCGCCCGCCGCCGCTGGTTCCCAATTGGTATTATCCAGGCTCGTTTCGGCGATATAGCCTTTGGGTGGCGCTGCGTCGGTCATCACCTGACGCGAGGGAGTGAGGCTGAATCCAGCGAGGTTGGTATCCGCACCCAGATCGATCGTCACCTGCGCGGGCGCATCAGGCGTCGGGCGCGCCTGCACCCAGATCGTCGCTGCATCATTGTCGAGCAATCTCTCCGCACCAGGCGCGCTGGCGGACACGACCTTCCATTTGGTCACGTCGAGCACATTGGGGTCGCTCGAGACGATCGCCGGCACCGGCACCGGCGCGACCGCACGGAACAACGCGAACTCGCTGATCGCCGGACAGACCGGCGCATCCAGCACGCGCAGCCGCACGCGGCGCGGCGCGATCGGCGCGTCGAGCCGGATCACGCGCTGTGCCGAGATGCAGTCATGCTCCGCCAGCGTGCGCCAGGCGCCATCGATCTCCGCATCGACCGCGAAGCGCGTCACCCGCACGCCGAGCGGCAGATACTCACGCAGGCGAATCACATCGAAGCGCGTCCCCGGCTTGAGATCGAGCGTCAGCGTCGGACCGACCACGCCGTCGGGGCTTGCCCAATAGGTCTCGCGATCGCCGTCGAGCACGCGCGCCGGCTCGAAGCCGGGGCCACGGCTGTGGCTGGCATGCGCGACCGCATCCCGCGCCAGATCGCGGGCAAAGGTGGCGCGGATCGCGTCGCCAAACGACTTGAGGATCCGCACGTCCTGGTCGGGAATCCGCCCACGGCGATCGGGCGGGATGTTGAGGTTCAGATTGGTCCCACGCCCCACCGATTCGTCGTGGAGCCGGATCAGCCGTTCGGGGCTTTTGACCTTGGAATCCTCGTCGGCATGATAGAACCAGCCCGGGCGGATCGACACGTCGGTTTCCGCGGGCCACCAGATTGCGCCACCGCGGACCCCCGCATTGCCGTTCTTCTGGTCATAGGGCTCGTTGGGCATGGTCGGCCAGCAGGGGTCGCCGGCAACGCCGTCCTCATTGCCGACCCAACGGATGTCGGCACCCAGCGGGTCGAAGGTGCAGGCATCGGGCTGGAGCTTGTGGACCAAGGCGACGATCGACGGCCAATCGTAATAGCGCGGCGCATCGATCTTCCGCGCCTCGCGCGCGCCGCCATAATAGCCGTCCCCACCATTGGCGCCGTCGAACCACACTTCGAACAGCGCGCCGTAGCGCGTGCATAATTCGGTCAGCTGGGCGCGATAATAATCGACATAAGCGGGGCGGCCATAATCGGCATGGTTGCGGTCCCAGGGCGAGAGATAGACACCGAACGGCAGTTTCGCGTGGCGGCAGGCGTCCGCCATCTCGCGCACGATGTCGCCCTGGCCGGCCTTGTACGGGCTGTTGCGGATACAATGCTCGGTCAGCCTGGTCGGCCACAGGCAGAAGCCGTCATGATGCTTGGCGGTGAGGATCAGCCCCGTGAGCCCACCCGCCTTGACGGCGGCAACGATCTGGTCGGCGTCGAAGTCGCTGGGATTGAAGACCTTGGGGTCCTCGTCGCCATAACCCCATTCCTTGTCGGTGAAGGTGTTGATCGAGAAATGGACGAAGGCATATTGCTCGCGGCCATGCCAGCGCCACTGCCGCGGGCTGGGCACCGCGCCGAACGGCTTGGGCGCGGCCGAACGCGCGCCGGCCATTGCCGGAAGCGCGGGCGCGGCGCCGGCCGCCAGGCCAGAGGCGATCAGGCTGCGCCGGGAAAGCTCGGTCATGCGGATTCTCTCAGGCGGGAGTACAACGATGGCGGGCGGTCGGCGAGCGCGGGAGGGCTGATGGCGAAGGTGCGATGGTCGATCATTTCGGCAATGCCTGCGCTTCCCCGCCGAGCGTGAAATCGACCCATTGGCCAGGCGCCATGCCTGGCTGGCCGCCGCCCACCCAGAGGCGATAGGGGCCCGGGAGGACGCGACGGGTGCCGTCGCGCGCAACCGTGCTGATGCTGCGCGAATCGAGCGTGAAGCGCAGCGTCTGGGTCTTGCCAGGAGCCAGCGGCACGCGGCGGAAAGCGACCAGCTGGCGCTGCAGCACGGGCGCGGTGAACGTCGTGCCTTTTTCGGCCGGCGGCACGAGATAGGCCTGCACGACTTCCTCGCCTGCCCGCGCACCGCTATTGCGCACGGTGACGCGCAGATCGACCGGCGCGGCGGTGCCGATCGCCTTCGCCGTCACTCCGGCATAGTCGAAGCGGGTGAAGCTCAAGCCATAGCCGAACCCCCAGAGCGGCGTGCCGGTGAAGAAGCGATAGGTGCGCTCCTTCATCCCGTAATCGACGAAGGCGGGCAGATCCGAGGTCGACCTGTAGAAAGTCACGGGCAGGCGTCCCGAGGGGTTGTTCAGCCCCGCCAGCGTCTCGGCCAGCGCCGTGCCGCCCGCTTCGCCCGGATACCATGATGCGAGGATCGCATCGGCCATGCCTGGATCCACCCCGACCGCGCTGCCGCTGGCCAGCACCAGCACCACCGGCTTGCCGGTATCGCGAAGCGCCTGGAGCAGCCGCTGCTGCGCCAGCGGCAAGGCGATATCGGTCCGGTCGCCGCCGACAAAGCCGGGCACGCTCACCGGCAGCGCTTCGCCTTCGAGATCGGGCGAGAGTCCGAGCACCGCCACCACCACGTCCGACTCCCGGGCGGCTGCCACCGCCTGGGCGAGCAAGGGTTCAGCCGGCGGGACCCATAGCAGCCTGATCCCCTCATCCTCACCGTGATGGTCGAGTTCGAGCCGGAAATCGTGGCGGCGTCCGTCGCTGACGAACGGAAGCTCGACGCGCCCCTTGCCGAGCGGCCCCTGGTGGAGCGGCTTGCCGTCGATCCACAGGCGCACCGCGTCGTGCGTCTTGCAATCCTTCCAGCAGGCGGGAATGTCGATCGCTAGCGTGTAGCGGCCCGGGCCCGGCGGCACGAGCGCCCCCGTCCAGCGCACCGCGAAGCCCCGAGGGTCGAGCCCGGCAAGCGGCGCGGCGCGCGTATAGTTGAAGTCGATCCGCCGATCCTGCCGCACCGCGACCGGTGTGCCGGCCACGGTCGCGCTCGCGAAATATTCAGCCTTCAGCCCGGGCTTGCCGTCTGTCGTGAACGCGGTCTCGGGTACCAGCACGGGCGCGCCATCGACCAGTGTCGAGCCTTGGGCATAACGCACATTGGTCGCGCCGAACTGGCGACGGATGCCCTCCAGCGGCGTGACGGGATCGACGGCAGTGCCATGGTAATTGGCTTCGAGGATGTTCAGATCGTCGGCATCGGCGCCGATCACGGCGACGCGACTGCCCGGCGCGAGCGGCAGCCGTCCGGCGTCGTTCTTGAGCAGCACGATCGCCTTGCGCGCCGCCTCCAGCGCCAGCGCGCGATGCGCCGGCGCGCCGACCGCGTCGGGAGCAATCCGGTTCCAGGGGCTGGCGGCGCCAAAGACGATGCCGAGCGCCTGCCGCGCCGAGAGCGCGCGGACGAGTGCGGTGTCGATCTCGGCCTCGCTCACCAGCCCGCGCTTCACGGCCTGCGGCAAGGCGGCATAGGCCGATCCGCAATTGAGATCGGTGCCGCCCTTGATCGCCGCGGCGGCGGCCGCCGCCGTGTCGAGTCGGTAATGGTGATACAGAGAGATGTTCGCGACGGCATCGCAGTCGGAAACGGTAAAGCCGGTAAAACCCCAATCGCGGCGCAGGCGGTCGATCATCAGCGACGGCAGCGCGCAGGCGGGAACGCCATGGATCGCGTTGTACGCGCACATCAGCGACCGCGCCTTGCCCTCCGTCACCGCCAGCCGGAAAGCGGGGAGATAGGTCGATTCCAGGTCCTGCGGACTGGGATCGACGTCGAAGCCGTCGCGCCCCGCCTCGGGGCCGCTATGCACCACGAAATGCTTGGGCGTGGCGATCACCTTGGGGTGGGCGGGGTCGGGACCCTGCAAGCCCTGGATGAAGGCTACGCCGAGATGCCCGGTCAGATACGGGTCCTCGCCATAGGTTTCCTGGCCGCGGCCCCAGCGTGGATCGCGGAAGATGTTGATATTGGGCGACCAGATCGTCAGCCCTTCATAGATCCGCCGATCGGCCCCGATCGGGCGCGCGTTGAACTTGGCGCGTGCCTCGGTCGCGACCACGTCGCCGACCCGCCGCATCAGGTCGGTGTCCCAGGTCGCGGCCAGCCCGATCGCCTGGGGAAAGACGGTGGCATCGCCGTCGCGGGCCAGCCCGTGCAGCCCTTCGTTCCACCAGTCATAAGCGGGAAGCCCGGCCTCGGGATCGGCGGGGGCCGTATTCTGGAGTTGCGCCGCCTTCTCCTCGACGGTCATCGTGTCGACCGCCTTGGCCACGGCGTCGGGATCGGGCCCGAACAAGGCGAGCAGGATCAGCGGAATGCTCATTGCGGCCCCAACGTGCGCAAAGTGAGGGCCTTGCTGAGCGCTGCAGCGGATGCATCGGATACCACGTCGATTGTCACGCTCTCGCCGGCGAGCAGGTCGAACCCATCATCGCTCGGCTGCGCGGCGAGGTCGCCGAAATCGAGCATCACCGCGCGGGCAAACGCGCCCGCGGTTATCGTCACGCGCTTGCCGTCCCAGCGCGCAGTGAGCGCGGGCGCCGGATAGGTCATGTCCTTGGGCAGCGCGCGTTCGACGATCGTGCGCGAGACGGCGCGTCCGTCGATCAGCAACTCGGCGACGGCGAAGCTCGCTTTGGGATCGGCGCCCGCGAACAGGTCGGCATCGGCAATGCTCGCCGCTTCCTGCGCACCCAGCGGCGCGAGCGTCACTTGCGCGTTCTTGGCGCCGAGCGCCTTGCCGGCCATGTCGAATGCGCGGATGCGCCATTCGGCCGCGATCGGGGCGGTCGCGTCGGAGACGAGTGCGATGCGCGTGGCGTCGTCCTTATGCTCGGCGACGATCGCCTGCGGCGCGAAGAAGCGCCGCGCCGCATATTGGAGCAGCTTCCACTGCCCATTATAGTCGATGCTCGACCACGAAATCGCCGGCCATGTGTCGTTGAGCTGCCAATAGAGCGAGCCCAAGGTCACCGGACGGCACGCGCGGTGATGCCGGGCCGCCATCTCGATCGCCTGGGCCTGGTTGACCTGAGTGAGATAGACCAAATCGGCGAAATCCCGGGGCTTGCGCAGCCTCTGGTCGAGATAGAGTTGGAGGCGACTATTGCCCTCGCCGGCCAGGAACTTCTGATGCGCCTTGAGCACCGGGCTGTCGATCGCGAGCGGACCCTTGCCCGCGAAGCCGCGGATCGTCGACAGGTCCGGCATCGCCTGAAAACCATATTCGGACATGAAGCGCGGACACGAATCGAGATAGCGCTCGACCGGTTTGGATCCCGACCACACGTCCCAGAAATGCCGGTCACCATCCTTGCCGGTGTCGATCGGTCCTTCATAATCGGTCGAGGGCGAGCCCGGCCAATAGGGCGTGCCCGGTGCTCGGGTCAGCACGGCGTCGCGCAACACGCGGTCGAACAGTACCGCCATGCCCGTACCGATCCGCTCCTGTTCGTCGGCGCCGACGCGCTTCTTGAAGTCCTTGCGGTCGGACCAATTCTCCCAGCCCGCCAGGATTTCGTTGCCGCCCGACCAGCCGACCAAAGCGGGATGCGGCTGGAGCCGCTCGACCTGCTCCTCGGCCTCGACCCGCACATTGTCGCGGAACGCCGCATCGGGCGGTGTCACCGCTCCGCCGAACATGAAGTCCTGCCAGATCATCAGGCCCATCTCGTCGGCGAGCGTATAGAAAGCATCGTCCAGATAATAACCGCCGCCCCAGACCCGGATCATGTTCATATTGGCGTCGCGCGCGCTTTGCAGGATTTGGCGCATCTGCGCGTCGGATACGCGCGTGGGGAAGCTGTCGAACGGGACGAGGTTCGCGCCCTTGGCGAAGATCGGCACGCCGTTGATCCGGAAGCCGAAACTGCCGTCCTTGCGGATCAGCTCGGTGGTGCGCAGCCCGATCCGCTGAGCCACACGGTCGCTGGTCCCGCCACCGGTGTCGAGCTGTGCCTCGACCGAATAGAGCGGCTGCGCGCCATAGCCGACCGGCCACCAGCGCTGCGGTTTCTCGATCGCGATTGGGGCGCTCACCCAATTGTCGCCGGCAATCAAGCTGGCGGCGCGGCTGACCTCGATGGTCCTGCCGTCCGGCCCGGTCACCCGCGCCCGCGCCGTCACATTCGCCGGGCCATCGGCCGCGATCCGCCAACGCGCGACCAGCCGCGCCTCATTGTCGTTGACCGCTTCCTGGTCGACGCGGAAGCCGTCGATCCGCGCCTCGTCCCACGCCTCGATCCGCACCGGCCGCCATAGGCCAATGGCGACCAGCCGCGGCGCCCAGTCCCAGCTGTACTGATATTTGGGCTTGCGGATGTAAGGCGAGGTCTGCTTGCCCTTGGGCTCGTCGCCGAACGCGGAATCATATTCGCCCGGCAGCGGATTGGGCGTGGCCAGCACCATCGGCTGGAGCGTCCGGATCGGCGAGGCGATGGCGACGATCAGCTCGTTGCGCCCCGCCTTCAGCGCCGCTTTGGCATCGACCCGCCAGCGCCGATGCGCATTGTCGGTGGTCAGTAATTGCCTGCCGTTCACGGTCACCGTCGCGAATGTGTCGAGCCCGTCGAACACCAGATCGACATGCCCGCGCGCCAGCATCGCTGGCGTCACGTCGATCACCCGGCGAAACTGCCAGTTCGTCAGCCCTGCCCATTGGATCGGTGCCTCGTTGATCCCCTTGAAAGGATCCGGGACCCGACCGGCGGCGATCAGGTCCTGCTGGACGCTGCCCGGCACGTGCGCAGGAAACCATCGCGCCTCTTTAGGGTGCGCCTTCGCCGCCTGGTCGGTGGGATCGATCCTTACTTCCCACGCCCCGTCGAGCGATACCGTCTCGCGCGGCGCCGCCCAGGCGGATACGCTGACGAGGAGCGCCGGCAGCAACAGCGCGAGCCTACCCCACCTCATTTCGTCGTCTCCCGGAGTATCGCGCGTTCGACCGCATAATAGGGGCCAGACAGCGGCGCGGTGAACTGGAAGCAGAGATCCTCGTCACCCGCCGTCGCCGGCAGAGTGCCCGAGACGCTGAACCGCGCGGGCGCCGCCGCCGGGTCGGGCAGCGGGAATGTGGCGACCATGATCGGCGCGATTGCCTTGTCCTTGGCTGCGGCGATGCAGCGCGCGACGATCACCAATTCGCCATAAGTGGTGACATTATAATGGTCGCGCAGCGCCTTGGCCTCGTGCGCGAGTCCGTAATGCCGCGGCAGCCGGGTGACGTCGATCGTGAAGCTTTTCGCCAGATCGAGCGGTGCCGCCGGATAGGCGCTGCACGTGTCGAACAAATTGACGTTGAACGCGGGCGCGTTGTCGGTTGCTTCCGAGGTCAGCGGAACGCGCAGGCCGAAGGCGCCGTGGGGACAGGCGACCAGCTCGGAACTCGTCCGCGTGAGCAGCGCCGTCCGGCCAGTGCCGAAGCTACGCGGCTGAGCGGTCGCTTGCCCGGCGGCGTCGAACGCCGCGGCGCGGATCGTCACGCCGGGCTTGAGCTCCAGCGGCGTCTTGTAGACGGACGATGTCGCGCCGGGCGCCTTGCCGTCGAGCGTATAGCGGATCGTGCCGTAGGGCGCCTGGGTCGCGAGCGCGACGCGCACCCGGTTCGCGCGCAATGCCGCGCCGCGCGTGCCCTCGAGCCGGAATCCCACCGCAAAGGCGCTGTCGGCGACCTCCACGCCCGAGCGCCGCCAGCGCTGGATCTGGGAATCGAGCCGCGCGAGGAAATCGGGGAAATCGCGCTTCCCCTTCGCCGACCAGGTGATCTCGGCGAGCGCGGCGGCCCGCGGAAAGAGCATGTGCTGCACCTGATAAGGCGTGACGAGGAATTCGCTCCACGCATTGGCCTGTGCACCGAGCACATGTTTCGCCTTGTCGGCGTCAATCCCCACGGGCATCGGCTCATATTTATAAACATCGGCGAGCGTCTGGATCGAAAGCCGCCCCGGCGGTTCGTCGGCGCGATCGCTCTGCAGGCTGTCGAAATACAAGGTCGGCGCGGGGCTCAACACCACGTCGTGATTCTGGTTCGCAGCGTCGACCGCGCCCTTCTCGCCGCGCCACGACATCACCGAGGCCGATGGCGGCAGCCCGCCCTCGAGAATCTCGTCCCAGCCGATCAGGCGCCGACCTTTGGCGGCCAGGTAATTGCCGAACTCGTCGATCAGCCAGCTCTGCAGCTGATCCTCGTCCTTCAGCCCGAGTGCCTTGATTTGGGCCTGGACTTGCGGGGACCGCTGCCACTGATCCTTGATCGCCTCGTCGCCGCCGAGATGGATGTACGTACCCGGGAACACCGCGATCAGCTCGTCGAGCACCTGCTTGACGAAGGCGACGCCCTCGGGACCGGGGTTGAGCAGATAGGGATTGACCCCCCAGTCGTGGGAGACGCCGGGCCGGTCGCCGAACACGCCGAACTCGGGATAGGCCGCGACCAGCGCCTGGGCATGTCCGGGCAGGTCGATCTCGGGGACGATGGTGATGCCGCGCTCGGCGGCATAGGCGACCAGCGCCTTCAATTGGTCCTGGGTGTAGAAGCCGCCCACCTTGGCGCCAGGCGAACCACCGGCCGAAGGGGGCGTGCGCCACGCGCCCAGCTCGGTGAGCTTGGGATAGCGTTTCACTTCGAAGCGCCAGCCCTGGTCGTCGGTCAGATGCAGGTGCAGCGTGTTGAGCTTCACCGACGCCATCTGGTCCACCACCACGTAGATCGCCTCGATCGGCTGATAGTGGCGGGCAACGTCGAGCATCAGCCCGCGCCAGCCGAAGCGGGGCGCATCTTCGACCGTCACCGCCGGCACCTTGACCGGCGCGCCGAAGCGGCGATCGGGGCTCAGCAGCTGGGCGACGGTCATCGCGCCGTAGAGCAATCCGCGGTCACCCGAGGCGCTGATGCGGATGCCCCGCGCGTCGACCACAAGCCGATAGGCTTCGTCGCCGCGGATCGAAGCGTCGCGCGCAAGCGTGATCGTGCCTGCGCCTTCCCGCGGATTCAGTAGCAGTCCGCGCTCGATCCTCACATGCGCCGCCAGCACGCGCGCCGCGGCCTTGGCGCCACTGTCGTCCGGTGCGGTACCGATCGTCGCACCGTTCGACACAGTGAAGCTACCCGTGCCGCGCACCACGGACTGGGGAAGAGGTGTCAACGGGAGCGGATCGGATGCCTGTGCGAAAGCCGCGGAACTGCAGAACGCCATCGCCCAAGTCAGATTCCGCAGCCGCATCCCGGCAATCCGCATCTTCATCCTCCGCCGGCCGGCGCGGCCGCCGAACGTGTAACCAATATAGATCCTATGGCACAATAGGAGACTGTTACCGCTCCCACTTTTTTGCTCCTGCCCCTACGCCAACCTCTACTCAGGAGCGGTTTCATCGGTAGATACCAATATAAATCCACTACCATCCCATTGCCCGACCGGGCCGGTTGCGATAGCGTTACCTCATGCGAGGCAGCGATGGCGACAAGATGCCTCCCGGGGGGAGGAGTTGATGGCGTTTTCGGATCAGATAGGACGTTTGCGCGAGGACAATCCGTCCCCGCTTTACCTCCAGCTCGAACAGCTCATTCGCGACGCGATCGGCGCCGACATCCTCGTCGCCGGCAACGCGATCCCTCCCGAGCGCGATCTCGCCACCGAATATAACGTGTCGCGCATCACCGTGCGCAAGGCGATCGGCCGGCTCGTCGAGGAGGGGCTGCTCACCCGCCGGCGCGGCGCCGGCACCTTCGTTGCCGGGCGTGTCGAAAAGAGTTTCTCCAAGCTCTCCTCCTTCACCGAGGACATGGCGGCGCGTGGCCGCCGGGCGAGCAGCAGCTGGATTTCGCGCGCACCCGGCCAGGTGAACCCGGAAGAAGCGATGATGCTGGGGCTGTCGCCAGGCGCGCCGGTGCTCCGCTTCGCGCGCATCCGCTATGCCGATGACGAACCGATGGCGCTCGAATTCTCGACCATCGCGGGCTATTGCCTCGCCTCGGTCGATGCGGTCGAGGACTCGCTCTATGGCGCGCTCGAAAAAGTCGGCAATCGGCCGGTGCGCGCGCTGCAGCGACTCAGGGCTGTACCTTTTGGCGGCGAGCATGCCCGCATGCTCGGTGTCGATCCCGGCCATGCCGGCCTGCTGATCGAGCGCCGCGCCTTTCTGCGCGATGGCCGCCCGGCCGAAGTCACCCGCTCTTATTATCGCGGCGACGCCTATGATTTCGTCGCCGAATTGAGCGACGTCTAGAGCGTGATGACGCGAGTTGGACCCGTCGTGATTGCCCGGGCGTGTTCGCTGGCAAGGAGCGGTGTGCAGCGCGTAGCGGCGCTACGCGCAAGGACCGCGACGCAGACCAGCGGGCGCGCCCGGGCAACCGCAAAGCGGCGGGCGCCTTTTGACGCAGGGCAGCGTCTCTCGTCGG
>NZ_JBFUIL010000016.1:0-36673 GCF_056401895.1 Sphingomonas sp. P4_D12
TGCGCCTGAACGTCGATCCCGTCCTTGCCCGCCGTCAGCGCGGTCACTGCGCCGGTGGTGACGCTGATATTGCCGCCTGCGGCCGTATCGCGAACGAAGATGCCCTCACCGCCGGCCGAGCTGCTCGCGCCCGAGATGTCGACCGTGACGGTGCCCGAACCATTGTTCAGGATGTTCGCCGCGTCGCCCGTCCCGCCGACGAACCCGCCGGTGCCGGTGACGCTGATATTGCCCGCGCCGCCAGTCCCGCCAACCAGGCTGAGGCCGCGCGTCGCGCCGGTCACCGTATCGGCAACGGTCACGGTCACCGCATCGTTGCCGACTGCCTTGATGCCCTCGGCCGCCGTGCCCGTCACCGTGCCGTTGGCGGTCACGCTGACGGTGCCAGTGCCAAAGTTGTGCGCATCGATGCCGGTCGTGCCCGAGACGTTGCCCGCGGTCACATCGACATTGCCCGCGCCCGCGACCTTGGTCTGCTGCGCGATGATCGCGGTGTTGCTGGCCGCGGTGACATCGCCCGCATTGACCGTGACGTTACCGCCCGTCGTCAGCGCGAAGATGCCGTTGCCGGTCGTTACATTGACCGGACCGACCGTAGTGACACTGGTGGTACCCGACCCGAAATTCTCCGCATCCACGCCGAATCGCGCATCGATCGAGCCGTTGGCGGTCACATTGATATTGCCGGTCGCCCCAGCATTGAGAAGCGCCGCCACCATGCCGGCATTGCCCGCCTGGATGTTGCCATTGGCGACCTCGGTGATGTTGCCGGTCAGCGACGAGCTCTGCGCGTCGATGCCGTCCTTGCCGGCGGTCAGCGCGGTGACGGTGCCGTTAGTGGTGATGTCGATCCCCGTGCTGGTGGCAACGTCGCGAACCGTGATGCCTTCGCCGGCCGCGGCGAAGATGTTGCCGGCGGTGATGCTGACCGAGCCGACCCCGCCACTCTGCCTCGCATCAAGCGCGTTGCCGTTGCCGTTGTTGACGATGTCGCCGCCGGTATAGACGATCGGCCCGCCAAGCGCAGTGAGCGATAGCGCCGCGGTGCCGCCCGCGGTCGGCGTATTACCCGCATCGACGCTGATCGTGCCGCCATTATTGACCGTGATGCCGCCCGTTCCATTGTTCGTGAAAGCGAGCCCGTTGCCGCTAATCGTTGCTCCGCTGTTGACGGTGACGACGATCGGGGTGGGGAGGATGCCCTGGTAATTGCGATCGACCGGCGGGTTGGCCGGAAAGGTCGTGTCGGTCGTGGACGTATCCGCGCAGGTCACCGTTGTGGCACCGACGACGCATTGCGCCCAGGCCTCGCTAGGCGCGAACACGCCCAGGCCGACAAAAGCCGCCGCCGCGACGGTCGAGCGCAACGTCAGCCGGCTCGCCTGCGAGCGCAGATTGCGGCGGCGTGCGGCTATCGAGGATGACACCTTGGAGTCGAAAGGAAGACGGCCCGACGAATACGGTGTGCGTGTCATATTATTCCCCTCTGTTGCGCGGACTTAGCACGCACGACCCGAAGGCCGCACGATTAGGCAATCGTCCGTGTGTGCTGGTCTAATACTTCATGATTATTCGCCGCTATTGGCTAAATGCGACAATTCACGAACTTATCCAACGCAGCGACTCTAGGGGTTATGGCGGTCACTATCTTCGCGTAAGATATTGTTTTTAGCGAGAAACGATCGCCGTTTTCACTCAAAATGGTCGCGATCTGCGCCGACAGATCGAAATGCCGGCGATCGCGGCGACGCTCACGATCGCACAATCTGAGGCCGGAACTCGAGCAGGTGGATCGCGATGGGGATCAACAGCTCGTCAGCCGGGCCCGTTTCGCTTTCCTGGGTGATGAAACAGGCCGATATCGCCGGGCCGAGGGTGGGCCGCTCGATTACGACTTCAGGGTCAATTGCTGACGCTCGCCGCGCCTGACGATTTCGAGGTCGATCGACGCCGCATCGGGATCGAGCGCGCGGCCGAGTTCGGACGCCCCCGAGATCGGCGACTGGCCCGCGGTCAGCACGACGTCGCCCGCTCTCAGGCCGGCCGTGTCGGCAGGCGAGCCCGGTTTGACCATCACCACCACCGCGCCGCGCTGGCGATCGGCACCCAGCCGCTTGGCCAGAACGGGGCCCAAATCCTCGGTCACGATGCCGAACGGCGCCGCCGGCGGCGCTCCGCTGCGTAGCATCTCGCTGACGATTCGCGCGGCGACGTCGCCGGGAACCAGCACCCCGAGATCGCCGGCGCTGTCGTCGTCGGGAAAGGCGGACAGACCGAGCACGCGGCCGTCGCTGCCGATAAAGGGTACGCCCTCGGCGTTTTCGGTGGGCGCGGGGTCGATCGACACCGACGATCGCCGCGCCTCGCCGCCGCCCGCGAAATCCCGGGCGATCACCCCGGTCTGCACCGCGCATCCGCTTCCCGCGGGCGAGGTCAGGCTGAATCCCCATTGGCCGGTCCGCGGCAAGTCGGCGTCGGCGAATTGCAGCGTCGCGAAATTCCGTCCGTCGACCTTGACCAGCGCGAGCCCCGATAACGGGTCGTTCGCCACGACCTTGGCGTCCAGCTCGCGGCCGTCATTGAACTGGACCGGCAACGTATCGCGGCCGGCCAGCATCCGGCCGCTGGTGACGATATAGCCATCGGGCGAGACGACGATGCCGGCGAGCTCGCGCGATGCCAGCGGGTTCGGCTTGGCGGTCGAGGCCGGCGGCACGCCCAGCCCGATCCTGACCAGCGCCGGGCAGGCCGTGTCGACCAGATCCGGCAACATCTCGGAAGGAGAGGCGCGATTGGTCACGCGCTGGATCGGCGCGACCACGTGGCGCTCGACCGTCGCCATCGGGCGCCAGAGCTGTGCCCCGGTCACCACGCCGATCACGATCAACACCAGGACGACGGCGGCAGTGATCGCCAGTTTCCTGAACGGCATGGCGGGCGGGGTGGCACTCATTCGCCGAACAACTCGCGCTGCGCCTTTTCGATCTCATCGGTGTAGCGCCGCCGGACATAGCGCTCGCTGACCACGCCCAGCACGGTGCCGTCGGCGTCGGTGACGACGAATTCGTTGGCCTCGCGCTCCTCGAACGCGCGCATGATCGCCGCGGCATCCTGATCGGGCGACAAAGTGAAGTCGGTCAGGATCGCCGCGGCGGTGACCGGCGCATCCTCGGCTAGCGCGGGCGCATGCGCAGCGACGGTCGGGATCAACCCGGCATAGGCGCCGGTCGGGCCGAGCGCGACGACCTGAGTGATCGACCCCAGCGGGAAACGGCGGCGGAATTCGGCGATTGACGTGTCGCCCTCGATTTCGGGAATACCGCGCCGCATCATCCGCCCCGCGGTCAGCGTCTTGATCCAGCCGACATCGCGCGCGCTGCGGATCGTCTCGCCGCGCGTGTGCAGGCGCCAGGTCGAGAAAGAGAAGCCGAACGTCTCGCGCACCAAGGTGCTGGCGCACAAGCACGCGGTGATCACCACCGCGGTGAGCGCGAAATCGTGCGTCGATTCGAGCACGAGCAGCGACATCGTCATCGGCCCGCCGACCACCGCGACCGCCATCGCCGCCATGCCGACCAAGGCTGCGTCGTTGGCGCTGACATGCGCGGCGCCGGGGATGAGGTTGACCAGCCCCGCGAACAGCTGGCCGACCAGCGACCCCAGGAACAACGAGGCGAAGAACAGGCCGCCGCGAAATCCGAACCCGAGCGAGATCGCCGACGCCGCGACCTTGAGCACGAAGATCGTCGCAAGGAACGCCAGCCCGACCTTCATCGTCAGATCGAGGTGCAAGGCCCCATGCCCGGCCGACAATGCTTGCGGCGACAGCGCGGCGATCGGAATCAGCAGCAATCCGCCGAACACCGGGCGATAGATGTCGGGGATCGGCAGGCGCCGCGTCCCGATCTCGACCAACGTGACCGCGCGCATCAGCACGATGCCGACCACCGCGCAGACCAGCCCGAGCGAGGCGAACAGGAAATAGTCCCAGGTGGTGATCGCCTCCGCCGTGGGAAGGACGATCAGATAGGCCGGTACGCCCGAGACGCGCATCGTCACCACCGCCGCCAGCGCGGCCACTGCCACCGGCGCGATCGCCGCGGGCGTATAAGCGCCGAGCACGATCTCGAACGCGTAGAAGGCCCCGGTCAGCGGCGCCCCGAACGCCGCGCCCACCGCCGCGCCCGCCCCTGCCCCGACCAGCACACGGAGATCGGCGCGCCGCAGCCTCAGCCATTGCCCGACCACCGACGCGACCCCTCCGCCCATCTGGGCATAGGCCGCCTCGAGCCCGACCGACGCGCCCATGCCGTTCGACAACAGGGTTTGCGCGGCGACGGTCAGGCTGTCGCGCATCGGGATCACACCGCCATGCAGCGCATTTGCCTCGACCACGTCGACCGGCGCCCGGCCCCGGCGCAGCAAGCGGCCGAGCCCCGCCAGCAACAATCCGCCCAACGGCAGCGCGAGCAGCCGGAGCGGTTCGATCGTGGTTTGCGCGCTCAACCGCTCGTCGCCCGACACGCCGTAGAACAGCGACTGCATGAAATGCGCGATTCCGCTCTGGACCAGGGTGAGCAGCCCCGCCGTCAGGCCGATACCGAGCGCGAGCAGGATCAGCGCCGCTTCGCTGGTACGGAAGCGCCGCCGCAATCCGATCAACAGACCTGCGGGTCGAAAGGCGGGGAGGGTCGCCATCGCGATCCGCCTAATCGCCCAGGGCAAAGATGTCACCCGCCCCGCCGGGGCAAAAATCAGTCTTGCCGCGCTTCGCCAAGCCGCGGCGCCGGGCGACCGAGCGCGAGGTCGGCGTCGGAAAAGCGAATCGGCGTCCTGAGGCCGTCGAGCCGCTCGCCCGGCACGACCATGCCGCGCGCCTGGACCTGGGGATCGGTCAGCGCCTGCTCGACCGTGTTGATCGGTCCGACCGGGACACCGACCGCTTCCAGCCTGGCCAGCAGATCGTCGCGCTCGAACCGGCGCGTGGCCGCCTCGATCGCCGCGAACAACGGCGCGCGATGCTCGATCCGGCCGGCGTTGGTCGCCCAGCGCTGCTCGGGCTCGATCCCGACCACGCCGCAGAAGCGCTGGAACTGGCCGTCATTGCCGACCGCCAGGATGAACCAGCCGTCGCTGGTCGGGAAGACGGCGTAGGGTGACACGTTGAGATGCGCGTTGCCGACGCGCGGCGGCGTGACCCCGCTGGCGAAATAATTTGCCGCCTGGTTGGCGAGCACCCCGGTCATCGTGTCGAGCAACGCCATGTCGATATGCTGGCCGCGGCCGGTCTGGTCGCGCTGGATCAGCGCTGCCTGGATGCCGATCACCGAATAGAGGCCAGTGGCGATATCGGCCATCGCCACGCCGATTTTCTGCGGCGCGCCGTCGGGATCGCCGGTCAGGTCCATCATCCCGCTCATCCCCTGGATGATGAAGTCGTAGCCGGGACGCGGGGCATAGGGCCCGTCCTGGCCGAAGCCGGTGATCGAGCAATAGATCAGGCGCGGGTTGATCGCCGCCAGGCTGGCATAATCGAGCCCGTATTTGACGAGGCCGCCGACCTTGAAATTCTCGATCAGCACATCGCTCTCGGCCGCCAGCCGCCGCACCTCGGCCTGCCCCTCGGCTGTGGTGAAGTCGATCACCACCGATGATTTCCCGCGATTGCACGAATGGTAATAAGCCGCGTCGCGCGTACCGTCCGGATTGGTGATGAATGGCGGACCCCAGGTCCGCGTATCGTCGCCGGCCGGACTTTCGATCTTGATCACCTCGGCGCCGAGATCGGCCAGCACCTGACCCGCCCAGGGGCCCGCCAGGATACGCGCGAGTTCGAGCACCTTGAGGCCGGCGAGCGGAGCGGATTTGGTCATTCGACTTCCTTGGCGCCTGATCGCGGCGATGTCACTGCCATCCGGCGCGCTGACGTCTGGGCGATAACGAGCGTCTAGCGCCGACGCCGCCGGCCGGACATGGCCGATCGCAACGGCGAGTCGACACGAGATGCCTCATTGCGCCCCGCGCTCCGTTCGTCGCGGCCGCCATTGCCAAGCCGTGGCGGCCGCCCGAAAACGCGGCATGCCGAGCACAGTCCAGACCACTTTCAACACCCTGCGCCAGCATCGAGTCGACACCGCGCTGACTGCCCTGCTCGTCCTTCAGGGCGTGACCTTGTTCGCGGTCATTCCGTTTGGCGCGCGTTCGACCGGCGGGCGGATCCTGCTCGATCTCTGTCATTTCTCGTTCGCCGCCATCAGCGTCGCCGCGCTGACGCGGCACCGCGTGGTCCAGGGCGTGGTGATCGCCGCGCTGGCCTTGTTGGCGATGGGGCCATCGGTGTCGCAACGGCTGGGCGCCGACCTCCATCTCGACGTCGCGGCACAACACGAACTGGTCGCGCTGATCGCGTTCGCGTTCAACGCCGCCATCACCGCGCTGATCGCCCGCCACGTCTTTTCCGCCGAGCGCGTGACCGTCCACCGCGTGCGCGGCGCGATCCTGCTCTATCTCAACGTCGCCGCTCTGTTCGGCATCGCCTATACCGCGCTCCAGCAAGTCGTGCCCGAGGCGTTCCACATCGTGATACAGCCTGGCGAGGCGCCGACCGCCGCCTTCACCTATTTCAGCCTGACCACGATCACGACGGTCGGCTTTGGCGACATCACCCCGCTCCATCCCCTGGCGCGCAGCCTGGCGACGCTCGAAGCGGTGTTCGGTCAGCTGTTTCCCGCAACCCTGCTCGCACGCCTTGTCGCGCTGCATCTGGCACACGAACAGCAACCGCCGAAGCAACCCGTTCAGACAGACGCCGACCAATCCTGACGATCGTCGAACGGTCGAAGCGGCAGGAAATCAGCCCTTCAACAGCCTGACCGCCGCGTCGAGTCGGTCGGCATAGCGGTTGAGCGCCGCTGCGGTCTTCGCGACATATTCCTTGGCATCGTCGAAATGGCGCTGCTCGATCCCTTCGCGAATGCCGGGCAAGGTCTTGGCACCATAACCGGTCAGCGTTCCGGGTGCGTAGATCAAATTGCGGTACCAGGGCCGCCCAGGCAGGCCGTCCTTGTCGAGCAGCAATTGATCGACTCCCTTGAGCACCGCCATCGCCTTGGCGACCTTGTCGGGCGAGGCACGCTCGAAGGCGGCATCGGCGGCGCGCGACGCGCGGGTCAGATGGTCCGACGCATCCTCCAGCGCGAGCATGTCGATCAGCGGGGTCACGCCTTTATCCTCCGGCGCGGCGGTGGGATCGACCGGGTTGGCGGTCAGCTTGAACACGTCGTCGCGGTTGAGATCCTTGAGCGCGCGGTCCTGGTCGCGCTGGTCGGCGGCGAGCTTCTTCACTTCGCCGACATAGCGCGCCACGGTCGAAGCCATGTCGCCATAGCGCACCGGCACGCGCGGTGCGGCGGCCGCGCGCAGCACCATCCGCCCGACGAACTTGGACAAGGTCGCGCCATAGACCAGCCCGGGATCGTCGAAATTGGTGACGTGGTAATAAGTGTCATAGGCGGAGTGATACGACCCGCCGCCCGCGCCCTCTCCGCCGAAGCCGAGATTGACCGAGGGGATGCCGAGATGCGCGATGAACGAGCTATAGTCCGAGCCCGAGCCGAGCGCGCCGATCGGGATGTCGCCGCCCGCTTTCGCCGCCTCCAGCGCACCCGATCCGGCGTCGCGGCCGCTGCCCGAATAGGCGCCGGCACGGATGCTCGCGCGCAGCCGGTCGTAGACGCTGACCCCGGTCTGCGGATCGGGCACGTCGCGCGCGATCGAATTGACGAAATGCTGCAGCGTATGGCTGCCCTCGGCGCCGAGGAAACCGCGCGAGGTGTCGTCGGTGTTGATGTAGAGCACGGCCTTGGCCTGGAGCTCATCGGCATGCGTCTCGGCCCATTCGGTCGAGCCGAGCAGGCCGGGTTCCTCACCGTCCCAGCTGGCATAGACCAATGTGCGGTCGGGCCGCCAACCGGTCTTCGCCAGCACGCCGAGCGCCTTGGCTTCGGACATCAAGGCGACCTGGCCCGACAGCGGATCGTCGGCGCCGAACACCCAGCCGTCGCGATGGTTACCGCGGACGATCCATTCGTCCGGACGCGTGCTGCCCTTCATTACCGCGATAACGTCGTAGAGCGTCTTGAGCGACCAGTCCGACTTGACCGCGAGATGGACCTTGACCGCATCCGACCCGCCCCAATGATAGGGGATCGGCAATCCACCGCGATCCTTGCCGGTCACCACCGGACCGTCGAGCCCGGCGAGGATCTTGACCGCATCGCCATAGGAGATCGGCAAGGCCGGGATCTTGAGGATCGTCTTGGCCTCGGCGCGAGTCAGGCGCTTGGCGTTATCGGTCGCGCCGATACCGGGCGTCAGCGGATCGCCCGGATAGGTGGTCATATCCATCACCGATCCGCGCTGGACGCCGCCTTCCGGCCGCGCGCCGCCCTTGGGATAGACGTCGCCGCGGGCATAGCCGTCGTCGCCCGGGTCCGAATAGATCAGGCAGCCAACCGCGCCATGCTCCTGCGCCAGCTTCGGCTTCAGCCCGCGCCAGCCGCCGCCATAGCGCGCGATGACGATCTTGCCCTTGACGCTGATCCCGCGCCGCGCGAGCGAATCGTAATCGTCGGGCATGCCGTAATTGACGTAGACAACCGGCGCGGTGACATCGCCGTCACCCTGATAAGCGACATAAGGCGGCAGCGCGCCATCGAGCTTGTCGGGACCGAGTTGCGGTTCCTGCCCGCCCAGCGTCACGCGGTCGGCCCCTACCAGTTCGAGCGTGGTCGAGATCGGGGTCGGGTAGAGCACCTTGAAGGTCTCGATATGCGCGTCCCAGCCCCATTGCCTGAACAGCGCCAGCTCCATCTCGGCATTGGCCTTGTCGTGCGGGCTGCCGACATGGTTGGGCGCCGACGACATCTCCTTGAGCCAGGCGAGCTGATCGGCGCTGCTGATCTGGGCATCGAACGCCTTTTCGGTCGCGGCGGTGCCGATGGTCTGCGCGCCGAGCGGTTGCGCCGCGACCAATGCGATTGCCATGGCGGCCAGCGCCGATTTGGCGTTCATCCGGACGCGACGCGCCCCCGACCGACCCCGATACTGGTCCTTCGCCATCGCGCGCCCCTTTGCTGCTGGATCAACCCCGTTGGAAACGGAGCGCACCCTAACGAAGTCTTTGGAACAGGCCAGTCTTTCCGTGCGAGACTATGTCGGCTCACGTTGCGGCGCACTGGGTCGCCGCTCCCCTAGAGACTGCCCTCTCCCGCTTGCGGGAGAGGGAGGGCCCCGCCGCGGAGCGGTGGGAGGGTGAGGGTCTTCTTTCTTCTTTTTTGGTTCTACTTGCTTGGAAGAAAGAAGACCCTCACCCAACCCTCTCCCGCGCGCGGGAGAGGGTTCAATTCGGAAAGGGCGTGCCTTGGCTCGACAGCCCCTCCGCCGAACCCCGCAAGTGGAAGGGGGAAGGCAACACCGCGATCAACCCGGCGCGGCAGTCGATCCGCGGATGGCGAGCTCCGCCGGCACCACGACAGGCTCGGCGGACTCATGCTTGCCGGTGCGGTCGGCGATGATCAGTTCGACCGCGCGCGACGTTACTTCGGCGATCCGCTGAACCACGGCGGTGAGCGGAGGATGGGTGAAGCGGACGATCGGCGTGTCGTCGAAACTGATCAGCGACAGATCGCGCGACACCGCCAGCCCGCGCTCGCGGCCGACCTCCAAGGTCGCCAGCGCCATCTGATCGTTGCTCGCGACGATCGCGGTCGGGGCCGGCGCGCGGCCGAGCAATTGCGTCGCGGCGGCCTTGCCCGACGCAAAAGAGAAGTCGCCGGCCGCGAGCAGGCCGTCGGTCGGCAACCCCGCCGCAGCCATCGCCGCCCGCCAGCCGTCGACGCGCCAGCCGCTCACTTCGTACTCCGGCGGACCGGCGATGAAGCCGATCCGTCGGTGTCCGAGGCCGATCAGGTGCTCGGTCGCGAGTCGTGCCGCGCGTTCGTCGTCCAGCGTCAGCGCGAACCCCGGCCCCGCCCGCAGCGACCCGATCCGCGCAAAGCTGATCCCGTGCGCGACCAGCAGGTCGATGATCAGCGGGTTCTCCGAATGCGGCGGAGTCAGGATAACGCCGTCGGGCTGCAGCGATGCGATCGCCGCGAGCAACTCGCGCTCGATATGGTCGCTATGCGTGTCGATCAGTTCGACGATCAGGCGATAGCCGTGCTGCGCGCAGGTCAGCATGCCGCCGAGCAGCATCTGGTCGACCCAGTCGCTGCCCTCGCGCGCGCGCCAACCCTCGATCGTACGCTCGCGATCGTTGAGCGCCAGGATCAGATAGGATCGCGTCCCGGCCAGCCGCTGCGCGGCGATCGACGGAACATAGCCAAGCTTGTCGATCGATCGCTGGACGCGCTCGATCATGTTGCGCCGGACATTGGGCTCCTTGTTGATGACCCGGCTGACCGTCTGCATCGACACGCCGGCATCAACGGCGACATGCTTGATCGTAATGCTCTGCCTGCGCCGCGCCATCGACCGCTCAGCGCCCGATCGTCGCGCAAGCGGCCGGGCTCGACACCCGGTCGCGCGGCATTTCAGTGGTCGGACGATGGCTGCGCGGCATGATCCTTGGGTAGCTTCATATTGAAAGAGCAGGAAGCCCTGAATCCGTGCGTCTTTCGTCACGTTCACGAGGCGACGATCGGCCAAACCCTCCAGTCCCCGATCTATCCGTTGCCGAGCCTTGCCCGCGCGTACATGATGCCAGCCAACCGATGTCCCGCATCCCCGCCCCGCCAGTCGACCGACGACGCGACACGACCGGCGGCGCGGCAGCCGGGCGGCGCTCGACCGGGTTCCTGCTGCTCTATGCGCTGGCCAATGCCGGCGGGGTGATCGGCTATCTCCCGCTGCTGACCTTGTTGCTGGCGATCAAGGTCGAGACGCTGGCGGGCGAGGCGCGAGTCGACCTGCTGACCGCGACCGTGATCGCCGGAGCGATCGCGGCGAGCACGTCCAACATCCTGTTCGGCTGGCTGAGCGACCGATCGGTGGCGCGCGGCGGCGGCCGGCGGGGCTGGATGGTGGGCGGCCTGATCGCGACGATCGCTGCCTATGCGGCGATCGCGGTCGCGGACAGCCCCGCGACGATCATCGGCGCGATCGTGTTCTTCCAGGTCGCGCTCAACGCGGTGCTGGCGCCGCTGGTCGCGGTGATGGCGGACGAGATTCCCGATTCGCAGAAAAGCACTACCGGCGGTCTGTTGTCGCTTGGCTATCCGGTCGCGTCCGGCGTGCTCGCATTGGTTGTCGGCATTTCCGCGCTGGGGGAGACGAGCCGGCTGATGATCGTCATCGCGGTCGCCGCTATCTGCCTGACGCCGCTGATCCTGAGCCACGCGCGACCGCTGCCGATCGTCGATCCGCCGCGCGCCGCGGTCGCGATGCGCCGCCATGACCTGGCGGTGGCATGGTGCGCGCGATTGCTCTTCCAGGTCGCGGGGTGCGTGCTTCAGCTCTATCTGCTCTATTATTTCGAAAGCATCGTCCCCGATCGGCCCAGGGACGAACTGGCGGCGCACGTCGGAAACCTGCTGACGCTCTCGTTCATCGCGCCGTTACCGATCGCCTTGCTGTTCGGGCGGCTGTCCGACCGGCTCGACCGCCGCAAGCCGTTCCTGGTCGCCGCCGCTGTCGTCACCGCGGTCGGGCTCGCCGGCATGGCGGCAGCGCATAGCTGGACGGCGGGAGCGATCGGTTTTGCCTGCTATACGATCGGCTATAGCGTGTTCCTGCCGCTTCAGGTCGCCTTCTCGATGCAATTGCTGCCCGACCCGCGGCATCGCGGGCGCGATCTCGGCCTGTTCAACCTGACCAATACCTTACCCTCGTTGCTCGGCCCGTTGCTGACCTGGTGGCTGGCATCGCCACGCGATTTCGCCGCGGTCATGGCGATGCTGGCGGTGCTGGTCCTGTGCGCGGGGCTGGCGATGCTCGGCGTGCGGGGGAGGCGTTAAAGTCGGAGGCCGGCTGTTCTTTAGAAGCAGACCGCCGTCACCAGGTCTAGGCGAACACCGCGTCGAGCCCATGCGCTTCCGGCCCCTCTTTCAGCCCGCGCAACTCGATGTAGACGGCGGTTGGAAGTGCCCCGGCGATCGTCGCGCTGATCGTCCCGCTGACCATCGTCGCACCCGCGACCAAGAGTGACATCGCGTTGCCGGCGCCGCTGACCATACCCGTTGCGCCCGCGATGCCGCCGACGATCGCCCCGAGGATCACGAGGCCGACCAGGAACGCGAACAAGATCAACAGCACGACGAAGACGTTCCAGCGCTCACCCTTGGTCAGGTCGGCACTGCGTCCCAAGGCAGCAAACACGCCTTCGCGCTCCGCGATCACGACAGGCGCCGCGACATACCACATGACTGCGAGGATGATGCCGGGAACGATCAACAGGATCGCCGCGAAACCGACCGCCAGACCGCTGACGATGCCCAATCCCAGCAGCGGCAGCAGTCGGCGAAGGGCCGTCGACAAGCATTCGCCGAACGTCGCCCGCTCGCCATGGCTCGAAGCGATCGTCGCGCGCACCAAGGCGCCTTGCGCCAACACCGTGAAGACCATGTTGAGCAGCGACGCGAGGATCACGACGCCGACATATTGACCCAGACTGATCGAGCCCGCCGCAAGCTGTGGCGTGAGCGATTCCTGGAAATAGGAGATCACGCCCTGCGGCAGACCTCCGAACAGGAACGCGATGCCCAACATCACGAACAGATTGCCGAAAATCGCCCCGAAAGCGGTGTTGAGAATGCGTCCGATCGACATGAAGCCCCCTTATGTCTCTGTCGCAAGCTGAACCCCGCGCTCATCGCTGTCCAGAACAACTTGGTTCAAAAGGAACTTTTAGCGGTTGCGTGCTTACCTGCATGGGGTAAGCAATGTGGAGTTCGGGTGCAGGCCCAGTCTGCACCGTCGTAGCGCAGGGGTGGCGTTTGGCCGGGGGGAATACGCATGGTGCCGCGGCCGCTGCCGACCGCTTCACCGCGGCGCATGACGCGCTGCGCGCGGACCCGTCGGTCCAGTTCACGCTGGCCCCGCCGCCTCCGCCCCCGGCACCGCCGGCCTGGCTCAAGGGGCTCGCCCATTTCTTCGAATGGCTGGGGCACGTGCTCGCCCCGATCGGCCGCTTCTTCGCCTGGCTGACCAGCTTCATGCCGGCGGCGCCTTATGCGCGCATCCTGTTATGGGGCGTGATCGGCATTGCCGCGCTGGCACTGATCTGGCTGATCGTCGAGCGGCTCCGCTACGGCCAATGGCGCCTGCCCCGCCGCCGATCGCGCGCCGCGATGCCGGTCGCGATCGAGGAAGAGGAGCAATGGCAGCCCGACGCCGCGCAGGGCCGCGCCTGGCTCGACGAAGCCGATGCGCTCGCTGCCAAGGGTCTGTTCGCCGAAGCGGTCCACCACCTGCTGTTCCGCTCGATCGAGGATATTCGCCAGCGCCGGCCACAAGCCGTTCGCCCGGCACTGACCAGCCGCGAACTCGCCGCCGCGAGCGCGATCCCGAGCGGCGCGCGCGACTTGTTCGCGTCGATTGCCCGCCATGTCGAACACAGCCTGTTCGGCGGCCGCCCAGTCGACGCCGATGCCTGGCAAGCGGCGCGCGCCGCTTATGCCGACTTCGCTCTTCCCAAGATGTGGAAAGCATGAGCGACCTCGTCATCGGCCGCGGCAGCGACGATCGCGGCGCGTTCCGCCTGCGCACGGTGATCCTGTTGCTCGCGGTCGGCATCATCGGCTTCGTCGCCCTGCTGCTCGGCAATGCCTATGAGGCACCGGCCGATTCGACCAACGGATCGTCCGCGCACGCGCTGTCGAACGGCGCGACCGGCTATACCGGCATCGTCCGGCTGGCGCGTGCGATGGGCAAGGATACGCGGGTGATTCGCGACCCGTCGCAACTCGCCGCCAACGGCCTGTTGATCCTGACTCCGCCGCTGGGATCGACCCCGCTCGGCGACGTGTTGTTGCGGCGCGACGATTTACCGACCCTGGTCGTGCTGCCCAAATGGTCGACCGCGCCGCAGCGCCCCGCCGGCCGTCCCGGCTGGGTGATGCGCTGGGGCCTGATCGACAAAAAGGAACCGGAAGGCGTGCTCGCGCCCGACCGCAAATTCACCGTCTCGCGGATGACCAGCGGCGGGCGTCCGCTCCGCTCGGCCGGCTGGATGACGGAAGAGTTCGGGTTCGAGGCACCGCGCCCGCTGCAGACGATCAGCGGCGCCGACCTCAAGCCGCTGCTGACCGACGATCAGGGCAATATCGTGCTGGGCGAAGTAGGCAGCAAATCGCTCTACGTCCTGGCCGACCCCGACATCCTGTCGAACATGGGGATGCGCAAGGAGAGCCAGGCGCGCGCCGCGCTCGCGCTGCTCGATGCGCTCAACCAGGACGCCGACCGCGATTTCGATTTCGACGTCACGCTGGCGGGGCTGGGCAAGGCCAAGAACCCGTTGCGGCTCGCCTTCGATCCGCCGTTCCTGGCGATGACCCTGGCGATCGTCGCGGCGATGCTGCTGGCCGGATGGCAGGCGTTCGCGCGGTTCGGTCCCGCGGTGCATCGCGAGCGCGCGATCGCGTTCGGCAAGACCGCGTTGGTCGACAATGCCGCCGCGCTGATCCGCAAGGCCGGGCGCCAGGCACGGCTCGGCGGGCGCTATGTCGAGGCGATCCGCGAGCGCGCGATCGTCGCGTTCGGCGTGCCGTCGCGGCTGCGCGGGCCGGCGATCGACGCCTATCTCGACAAGATTTCCGGGCGGTCGCGGTTCACAGACCTCGCCCAGGCCGTGGACGATGCGGACGACAAGGCAAGCCTCGTCGCCGCGGCGCGCGCGCTACACGATTGGCAGAAGGAGAAGGGCAAGTGACGGTCGAGGAAGTCCGCAATCTGGCGATGGCGATTCGCCAGGAAGTCGGCAAGGCCGTGGTCGGCCAGGAAGCGACCGTCGAGCTGATGCTCGTGGCGCTGTTCGCCGGCGGCCATATCCTGCTCGAAGGCCCGCCGGGCACCGCCAAGACGTTGCTCGCGCACAGCTTCGCGCGCGCGGTCGGGATCAAGTTCGGGCGCATCCAATTCACCCCCGATTTGATGCCGGGCGACATTATCGGCGCCAATCTGTTCAACTTCCAGACCTCGACCTTCACGCTGACGCGGGGGCCGATCTTCACCGACATGCTGCTCGCCGACGAGATCAACCGCACCCCGCCCAAGACCCAGGCGGCATTGCTCGAGGCGATGCAGGAGCGCACCGTCACGATCGACGGCGAGAGCCTGTCGCTGGGCGATCGCTTCATGGTGGTGGCGACGCAGAACCCGATCGAGCAGCAAGGCGTCTATCCGCTGCCCGAGGCGCAACTCGACCGCTTCCTGTTCAAGCAGACGGTCGACTATCCCTCGGCCGCCGAGGAGCGCAAGATCATCGCCACCCACGGCGCCAGGACCGGCTCGATGGAGCCCGAAGGCTGGGGTGTCGAGCCGCGCGCCGACGCCGCCAAGATCGGCGAGGCGATCGCCGCGGTCGGTACCGTGCGGCTGGTCGACGAAGTGATCGACTATATCGCCGCTTTGATCCGCGGCACGCGCGACGTCGCCGACCTCGAAAGCGGCGCCTCCCCCCGCGCCGGCGCGATGCTGGCGGGCGCGGCGCGCGCCAGGGCCGCGCTCGACGGGCGCGACTTCGTCATTCCCGACGACGTCAAGCAGCTCGCGCCCGCGTTGCTCCGCCACCGCCTGATCCTGTCGCCCGCCGCCGAGATCGACGGCCGCATGGTCGAGGAAGTGGTGCATTCGATCATCGAGACGATCGAGGCGCCGCGGTGACAAGGCTTCGCTCCGGTAGGGTACATCAAGCCCCTCCCCTTCAGGGGAGGGGTTGGGGTGGGGCCTATCCACAGGCGACTGGCTTGCGGCACTGCCCCACCCCCAACCCCTCCCCTGAAGGGGAGGGGCTTTTGGGAGGCTATCATTGATCTACCCAACGCGCTTCGCGGTGATGGCGGCGGCGGCGGGAGCCCCCGTCGCGCTGTTGATCGCCGTGCTGGCGCCGGACCATTGGTATGCCGGGCTGGCCTGGCCCGCGGCGATCCTGCTCGGCGCGCTGATCGACGCGATGCTCGCCTTGCCTGCCGGCCGTATCGCCGCGGGACTGACCCTGCCGCGCACCGCCAGCGTCGGCGAAACGGTCGACGCGGTGATCAGCGTCGAGGGACCGGCGCGTGGCGGGCCCGGCAATGTCCAGATCGCGATCGCCGCCGATCCGCTAGTGGCGCTGGAGGATGACGGCCGCGCCATTGTCCAGCTCGACCAGGGCAAGGGCGCGATCGCGCTGCCGGTCGCGACCCGCCGTCGCGGCACCGCGCATTTCGCGACTTTCTGGGTACGCTGGCGCGGCCCGCTCGCTCTGGTGTGGCGGCAGAAGCGGATGGCGAGCGAGGCGGCGCTCAAGATCCTGCCCGACATCCGCCCGGTCCGCGAACGCGGCGCGCGGATCTTTCAGCGCCACGCGCTGCAGGGACTGATGACCCAGCTCGACCGCGGCGACGGCACCGATTTCGATGCTTTGGTCGAATTCCGCTCGGGCATGGATCGCCGCGCGATCGACTGGAAGCAATCGGCGCGGCACCAGAAGCTGCACGCCAAGGAATATCGCACCGAGCGCAACAACCAGATCGTCTTCGCGATCGATTCGGGGCGCCAGATGTCCGAGCCGGTCGCCGGCATCCCGCGCGTCGACCGCGCGGTCGCGGCGATGCTGCTGACCGGTTGGGTCGCGCTCAAGCTCGGCGACCGTGTCGCACTCCATTCGTTCGATTCGCGCCCGCGCATCGCCAGCGGGCTGATCTCGGGCGCCTCGGCCTTTCCCGAGCTCCAGCACCTCGCCGCCGGGATCGATTATTCGGGCGAGGAAACCAATTACACCTATGCGCTGACCACGCTCGCCGCGCGGCTGACGCGGCGGTCGATGATCGTGATGTTCACCGAATTCACCGACCTGACCAGCGCCGACTTCATGATCCGCGCCGCCGCCCGGCTGGTCGAGACGCATCTGTTGCTGATCGTCGTGCTGCGCGACGAGGAACTCGAATCTTTGGTCGATCACGCCCCCGATACCGCCGACGATATCACCCGCGCGGTGACCGCGGCGGGATTGCTCAAGGACCGGCTGCTCGCGCTGACCCGGCTGCGCCACCTCGGCGCGCACGTGATCGAGAGCGACTATGACCGCGTCGCCGATCGCCTGGTCGAGGGCTATGTCGACCTCAAGCGGAGGAACCTGCTGTGACGGCCTATGTCGAAGCCCGCACGCCGCTGGTCAACGCGACGCGCTTCCGCGCGGTGCACGAGGCCGATTGGGATCAGCTCGACAAGATCCTGACCTTGATCGAGAAGCGCGGCGTCAAGGCGGTGCCCGATCAGCAATTGCTGGTCCTGCCTTTGCTCTATCGCGCCGCTCTGTCCTCGCTGTCGGTCGCGCGCGAAACCTCGCTCGACCGCGCGCTGATCACCTATCTCGAACAGCTTTGCACGCGCGCTTATTTCCAGATTTACGGCGTTCCGACCTCGCCGATGAAGCAACTCGCGCATTTCTTCGCGCGCGGCTGGCCCGAAGCGGTGCAGGCCTTGTGGAAGGAGACATTAGTCTCGTTCCTGCTGACTGTCGCCGGCGCGGTAGTCGCCTATCTGATGATCGCGCACGATCCATCCTGGTATTATGCGATGATCCCCGACGGCATGGCCCAGGGACGTGACCCGACCGCGAGCACCGAATTGCTCCGCCAGACTCTCTATGACGGCGGCAAGGACGCGCAACAGAGCGCGCTCGCCTTGTTCGCCTCGTTCCTGTTCACCCACAATGCGCAGATCGCGATCTTCTCGTTCGCCTTGGGGTTCATGTTCTGCGTGCCGACCGCAGGGCTGATCGTCTATAACGGCCTGATGCTGGGGGCGATGGTCGAGGTCTTCGCGTCGAAGGGGCTGGGCTATGGTTTCATCGGCTGGCTGATGATCCACGGCACCACCGAATTGTTCGCGATCATCATCTCGGGTGCGGCGGGGTTCCGCATCGGGCTGGCCATCGCCTTTCCGGGCCGGCTGTCGCGCACCGACGCGGCCGTGGCGGCGGGACGGTCGGCGGCGACCGCGATGGGCGGCACGGTGGTCATGCTGGCGGTCGCCGGATTGCTCGAAGGGATCGGACGCCAGACCATCACCAATGACGAATTGCGCTATGCGATCGGGCTGGTGATGCTGGCCGGCTGGCTGCTCTATTTCTACATGCCGAGGGGGAAACGCGATGGCGCGCCCGCCTAGCCGTACCTCGATCGCCGCACTCCGGCGCCGCTTCATCACGCCCGAGGGCGTCGACCTCAATATCGAGCTTGGCACGGCGAGTGCGCGCGCCGGCGCGTTCCTGCTCGACGGCGTGCTGATGCTGGGCGTGCTGATCCTCGCCACGATCGCGATCGGGCTGATGGCGTTCGCGTCGCGATCGATCCTGATGGTCGGGCTGTGGATCGTCGGCTTCTTCATCCTGAGGAACGGCTGGTTCACCTTGTTCGAAATGGGCGCGCGCGGCGCGACGCCGGGCAAGAGGATCGTCGGGCTGCGCGTGGTGGCGCGCGACGGCGCGCGGCTGACGGGCGGCGCGGTGATCGCGCGCAACGCGATGCGCGAGATCGAGATATTCCTGCCTCTGTCCTATTTCTTCGCTTCGCTCGGCGCGATGTTCACCGGCGGCGATGTGCTGTTGCCGCTGCTCGCGCTCGCCTGGAGCATGATCTTCCTGTTCTTTCCGCTGTTCAATCGCGACCGGCTGCGCGTCGGCGACCTGCTGGCCGGGACCTGGGTGGTGCACCGCGCGCGCGCGCAACTCGGCCACGACCTCGCCGCGTCGGCGGCGCAAAGCACCCGCCCGCGCCGCGTGTTCAGCGACGCACAGCTCGATCTCTACGGCATTTACGAACTGCAGACACTCGAAGAGGTGCTGCGCGGCGGCCATACCGACGCGATCGTCACCGTCGCGGCCGCGATCCGGCGCAAGGGCGACATGCCCGACGATGGCGACGATTACGGCTTCCTGTCGGACTATTACGCCGCGCTCTGTGGCCGGCTAGAGCGCGGCATGATGATCGGGCTCAGGCGCGAGGATAAATATTCGAAGGCGACGCGCGCGGCGTAAGCGCTTGCCCATCCCAATCGTCGTGCCGGGTGTAGGCCCCTCCCCTTCAGGGGAGGGGTTGGGGTGGGGCCTGTCCACGGGCGACAAGCTCGGTGAGACTGATACGCCCCACCCCCAACCCCTCCCCTGAAGGGGAGGGGCTAGAAGGTCTAATGATCCGCCCGCGCCTTCACGCCTCCGGTTTGCGCAACAGCCTGTCCCGCAACGCTTCGAGATTGACCCCGGCGATCGCGGCGCCGCGGTCCTTCGCCTTCAGGATGGCGGAGAGCTGGTTCAATATCTGGCAAGCATTGTCGAACCGCTGGAGCGCCTCGCCATGGCGTTGCAGTAGCGCCATGTCGCCGATCAGATCGCCGGCCACGTCATCCAGCATCCTTTGGACATGATCGAGCTCCTCGGCGACGCGTGCTTCGGGATCGGTGATGAGTTCGGCGGACCTGGCAGCCGGCACGTCCTCATCGAGGATATCGCGGCCGCCGCGAATCGCCGCCTGGATCTGATCGACTCGCGATTGCCCCTGACCGAAGATCGCCGCCGGCGCGCGGCGACCGGCAACCCATTCGTCGACCGACGCGGCACCTTCGAACTGGATTCCGCAGCGACCCTCCGCTCGCCAGGCCACGACACCGCGCATTTCGACCTCGAGACGCTGCAGGATGACCGACGCGCCGGGCTCGGGCAGCGCGTGACCGTCGACCATCGCGCCCTTTTCGGACAGGTTGCGGATCCTGACCGGCGCGGTCACGCCTCCCGAACGGATGGTCGCGGTCAGCAACAGGTTCTTGCGCGGCGCGCGAGCGCGAGCCGACGCGCCGGGATCGCCGGCCGCTCCGCCCTGATCCTGGTCACTCATGCCGATCGATTCCGTCGCGACCAGTCGGACGGCCCGCAATGGCAATCGGGCGCCTCAATATTCGCCATCTCCACCATATCCGTAGGTGCTACAGCAAAGTATGACGGTCGGCGATAGCGCGCACCCACTCCTATGGACAAGCTGTGCACAGCGCACGCGAACCCGCTATTTCGCCTCGGCCAGCAGGCCCCGCGCGGTCGGGCTGGTCCAGTCCATCCCGCCGATCATCCGCCACACTTCCTTGCCCGACGAATCGTAGAGGATCGTCGTCGGCAGGCTGGGGTTGCCGAACGCCGCCGACATGTGCAGCTCCTTGTCGGTATAGGCCTTGACCGATTTGAGCCCCGCTTTGGCGAGATAGGGGTCGACCGCGGCCCTGCCGTCCAGATCCTGGCTGACCGTCACCACCTGCACCTTGCCCTCGCCCGCCAGCTTGTCGAGCGTCGGCATCTCGGCCTTGCACGGGCCGCACCAGGTCGCCCACAGATTGAGCAGCACCGGCTTGCCGGCGAAACTCGTCAAAGTCAGTGGCTTGCCGTCGGGACCAGTGAAGCCGGCATCGGGCGCGACCTCTCCCTTATGGTCGCGGACCAGCTTGCCGATGACGTCCGTCCCGGTATCTGGGCCGGTATCGGGCGCCGAGGGCGCGGGCGTCATGTTCGACGCTTCGTCGAGCGTCGGCAGCGCGGCGCTGTCGTTCGCTTGCCCCTTGGGAGTGGACGGCCTATCGCAGCCGCCGATCAAAGCGGTGGCCGCGAGGAGAAGAACGATAGAGCGCAAACAGACCTCGAACGCGATGTGGGGCGGTCGGTTCGCTGAGGGACCGGCGGCGGTGATGCGCGAGATAAATGCCTCGATACCGTTCGACAAGCGTTTGTGGCGTCAGGACATCGCCGGGTCGAAGGCGCATGTCGCGATGCTGGGCGCGCAAGGCATCTTGAAAGCCGACGATGTCGCCACGATCGCCAAGGGGCTCGACGCGGTCGCCGAGGATTATGCCCGCGACGGCGTGCCCGACGATCTCGCGCTCGAGGACATCCATATGCTGACCGAGGCGCGGCTGGCGGAGAAAGTCGGGCCGGTCGCCGGGCGGCTGCACACCGCGCGCTCGCGCAACGATCAGGTGGCGACCGATTTCCGGCTTTGGGTGCGCGATGCGATCGATCAGGTCGCCGCCGCCCTGGGCGAATTGCAGGACGCGCTGATCGCGCGCGCCGAGGAGCATGCCGAGGCGGTGATGCCCGGCTTCACCCATCTCCAGTCCGCGCAACCCGTGACGCTGGGCCATCATCTGATGGCCTATCACGACATGATCGCGCGCGATCGTAGCCGCTTCGCCGACAATCGCGCGCGGATGAACCGCTCTCCGCTCGGCGCCGCCGCGCTCGCCGGTACCAGCTTCCCGCTCGACCGCGATGCCACGGCAAAGGCGCTCGGGTTCGACGGCCCGACGACCAATTCGCTCGATTCGGTCAGCGACCGCGACTTCGCGCTCGATTATCTGATGGCGGCGACGCAATGCTCGCTGCACCTGTCGCGCCTGGCCGAGGAGTTCGTGATCTGGGCGTCGCAGCCGTTCGGCTTCGTCGCCATGTCCGACCAATGGTCGACCGGCAGCTCGATCATGCCGCAAAAGCGCAACCCCGACGCCGCCGAGCTCGTCCGCGGCCATGCCGGGCGGATCATGGGCTGCATGACCGCTTTGTGCGTGACGATGAAGGGCCTGCCGCTGGCCTATTCGAAGGACATGCAGGACGACAAACCGCCGGTATTCGAGGCGCACGACCTGCTCGCTTTGTCGATCGCGGCGATGACCGGCATGGTCGAAAGCGCGACGTTCCGCATCGACCGTATGCGTGGCCTCGCCGAATCGGGCTTCGCCACCGCGACGGATCTCGCCGACTGGCTGGTGCGCGAAGCCGGCCTGCCGTTCCGCGAGGCACATCACGTCACCGGCCGCGCGGTCAAGGCCGCGGAAGAGGCGCACGTCGCGCTCGATCAATTGCCCGTCGAAACGCTGAAAGCGATCGATGCGCGAATCGACGAACGCGTCTATGATGTGCTGAGTGTCGATGCGTCGGTCGCGAGCCGCACCAGTGCTGGCGGCACCGCGCCGATACGGGTACGGGAGGCCATCGCGGCCGCGAAAGCGGTACGCGCAAACGAGGGCGCGGCGGCAAAGGCGGCGCGCACGGGAGAAAAGACGTGAAACGGTTTGTCATCCTCGGCCTGGTTCTCGCGCTGTCGGCATGCGGTGCCGCGCGCGATTTGAAACCGGTCGCGGGCAAGGCGTTGCCGGTCGCACCTTATGGCGCCACCGCCACTCCGACGCCGAACCAGCTCCTCACCGCCTCGATCCAGGCGCGCCCCGCACGCAGCGACGATTTGCTGACCAGTTCGCAGGAGCGCCAAGGCAACGAATTCGATCTCCCCCCCGCCAACTGAGTTTTCATGGACGATTTCAACCTGAGAAACGGCGAGCTCTACGCCGAAGACGTCCCCATGGCGCGCATCGCCGCCGAGGTGGGAACTCCCGTCTATATCTATTCGCGCCGCACCTTCGAGCGGCACGCGCATGCGTTTCGCGACGGCCTGAAAAACCTGCCGCGGGTCCATCTCGCTTATGCGATCAAGGCCAATCCCAATCTCGCGGTGCTGCGGGTGATGGCCAATGCCGGTTATGGCGCCGACGTCGTATCGGGCGGCGAGCTCGAACGTGCGCTGGCTGCCGGCGTGCCGGCGCGGGATATCGTCTTCTCGGGCGTGGGCAAGACCCGCGGCGAGCTGGCGCAGGGGCTCGACCGCGGCATTGGTCAGTTCAATCTCGAGCTCGAAGCCGAAGGCGTCGCTTTGTCGGAAATCGCCGCCGCGCGCGGAATCAAGGCGCCGTGCGTGCTGCGGGTCAATCCCGATGTCGATGCCGGGACGCACGCCAAGATCTCGACCGGCAAGGCGGACAACAAGTTCGGCGTCGCGATCGCCGACGCGCCCGCCATCTATGATCGGCTGTCGAAGCTTCCCGGCCTCGAATTGCGCGGCGTCGCCTCGCATATCGGCAGCCAATTGCTCAGCGTCGCGCCGATGGAAGCGACCTATCGCCGGATCGGCCAGCTCGTCGCCGATCTGCGCGCCGCCGGCCATCGCATCGACCGCGTCGATCTCGGCGGCGGGCTGGGCGTCGCCTATCGCGCCGAGGACAAGCCCGAAAGCCCCGCCGCTTATGGCGAGATGGTCGCGCGCGTCACCCGCGACTGGGACGTCGAACTGATGTTCGAGCCCGGCCGGGTCATCGCCGGCAATGCCGGGGTGCTGCTGACCCAAGTGATCTGGGTGAAACCCTCGCCGACCAATCCCTGGGTGATCGTCGACGCCGCGATGAACGACCTCGCACGGCCGGCGCTGTACGATGCCTGGCACGATTTCGTCGCGGTGAAGCCGAGCGGCGCGCGGTTCGTCGCCAATATCGCCGGTCCGGTCTGCGAAAGCGGCGACACCTTCGCCAAGGCGCGCGACATCGACCGGGTCAAGGAAGGCGACCTCGCCATCTTCCGCACCGCCGGCGCCTATGGCGCGACCATGGCCTCGACCTATAACAGCCGCGCCTTGGTGCCCGAGGTCATGGTCGACGGCGACCGCTATGCCGTCGTCGCCGAGCGCATCCCGGCCTATCGCGTGATGTCCGAGGAACATGTCCCCGACTGGCTCGGGACGGTTGCCGCGTGACCTTGCACAGCCTGCCGGTCTTCCTCCGGCTGGCGGGGCGGCCGGTGATGCTGATCGGCGAGGGCGACAGCGCGGACGCCAAACGCCGCCTGCTCGACCGCGCGGGCGCGACGATCGTCGGCGAAAAAGATGACGCGGCGCTGGCGATCGTGGCGCTCGAGGACCCCGACGCGACGGTCGCGCGGCTCAAGGCGCGCGGCGTGTTGGTCAATGCGGTCGATCGCCCCGATCTGTGCGACTTCACCTTGCCCGCGATCGTCGATCGCTCGCCGGTGATCGTCGCGATCGGCACGGGCGGGGCGTCGGCGGGGCTGGCAGCGGCGCTGCGTCAGCGGCTCGAATCACTGCTGCCGACGACGCTGGGTGGACTCGCCGACGCGCTGTATGCGGTTCGCGCGCGGCTCAAGGCGTCGCTCCCCGATATGGATGCCCGCCGCCGCGCCTTGGCGCAGGCGCTGAGCGAAGGCGGTGTGCTCGATCCGCTGGTCGCCGATGCGGCCAGCGTCGATGCGTGGCACGGCGACGCATCGTGCCCGAGCGCAATCGAGGCGATCCGCCTCTCCTCCCCCGACCCCGACGATCTCACCTTGCGCCAGGCGCGCTTGCTCGCCCAGGCCGATCGCGTGGTCCACACCCCCGACGTGCCGACCGCGATCCTCGACCGCGCCCGCGCCGACGCACCGCGGATCGTTTCGGTTGCGCTGCCCGTTGATCCGGCAGAAGGGCTGACCGTGTTTGTGGAGATGGCGCAATGAGCGGTTTCGCCTATCATGTCGACGAAAGCGGCAAGTCGACGCGGTGCGAGATCAAGCAGGCGCTCGATATCGAGCACGGCTTCGTCTGGGTCCATCTGACGACCAACAACGAGCACGCCCAGGCCTGGCTGCGGGACATCGCCAAGCTCGACGATTATCTGGTCGATGCGCTGACCGCGACCGAGACGCGTCCGCGCTGTGAGCAGTTTGGCGACGGCGCACTGCTCAATTTGCGCGGGCGATCCGAGGATGAATTGGTCTCGTCCGACCCGCTCGCCTCGGTCCGCATCTGGGCGCTCGGCGGGCGCGTCATCTCGGTCACGCGCAAGACATTGAACGCGATCAAGCTGGTCGAACAATGCGTCGAGGCTGGCCAGGTGCGCGATCCCGGCGACTTGATCACCGAATTCGCCACCGCGATCACCAGCGACCTCGACCCCGATGTCGCGCAATTGGGCGACGATCTCGACGAATGCGAGAGCTCGCTCGACAATGAGAAGATCTTCGAGTTGCGCCGCACCGTCACCCGGGTCCGCGTCCAGTCGATCGGCTATCGCCGTTTCCTTGCGCCGCAGCGCACGGCGATCGAAAAACTGAGCACGCTCCAGGTCGGCTGGCTGGGCGACGACGACCGCCTGCATCTGTCGGCCGCCGCCGACCGCGCGGCGCGCATGGCCGAGGAACTGGAGAGCATCCGCGAACGCTCGGCGCTGACGCATGAAGCGCTGACCGACCTGCGCGCCGAACAGATCGACCAGCGCGCGCTGATCATCTCGATCGTCGCGATGATCTTCCTGCCGCTGACGTTCCTGACCGGGTTGTACGGGATGAACGTCAAGGGGCTGTGGCTCGCCGACAAATCATGGGCATTCGATGCGATCGTCGGGATCTGCGTGCTGACCGCGGTGAGCGTGACAAGCTATTTTGTCCGGCGGCATTGGCTGCGGGGTTGAGGCGCGACGGAGACGGGACATGGTCGCAGAGATGAGAAGCCAGCTGGAGGAATTTCCGCGTTTTCGGCTGCTCGACGGCCCGACGCCGATCCAGCGGCTGGCTCGCCTGGAGCAAGTGCTCGGCACGGCAACGGGCGGGGCTCGTTTGTGGGTCAAGCGCGACGACGTCATGGGCGTCGGCGGTGGCGGCAACAAGCTGCGCAAGCTCGAATTCCTGATCGGCGAGGCGATCGCCCAGGGCTGCGACACGTTCATCACCACCGGCGGCTTGCAATCGAACCACGCACGGCAAAGCGCGGCCGCGGCGGCACGCGCCGGCCTCGCCTGCGAATTGATGCTGAGCGATGTCGTGCCGCGCCATGACGAAGCCTATCGGACGAACGGTAATCTGCTGCTCGACGACCTGTTCGGTGCGGCTGCGCGTCGGCTGCCGGGCGAGGTGGATGCGCTGAGGACCGCGCAGGCGCGCGCCGGAGAACTCGCACGCGACGGGCGCAAGGCCTATGTCGTCGGCAGTGGCGGGTCCTCGCCGCTCGGATGTCTGGGCTATGCCGTCTGCGCAGCGGAAATCCTCGAGGAAGAACAAGCCGCCGGCCGCCGCTTCGCGGCGATCGTCGTGCCGAACGGAAGTTCCGGCACCCATGCCGGCCTCGCGGCGGGGCTGAGCGCCGCGGGCGACGATCCACGCCGCATCCTGTCCTTCACGGTGCTGGCGCCGCTCGACAAGGCGATGGATGCGACGCGTCGTCTCGCCTCCGCGGCGCTCAGCCTGATCGCGCCGGACCGGACTCTGGCCGAGGACGCGATCCGCATCGACGCGTCACAGCGCGGTGAGGCCTATGGCATACCGACCGACGCAATGGTCGACGCGCTGCGGATCATGGCGCGCAGCGAAGGCATGCTGCTCGATCCCGTTTATAGCGGCAAGGCATTCGCCGGCGTGCTCGACGGCATGCGCACAGGTGCATGGCAGGACCGCGACGTGCTGTTCGTGATGACCGGCGGCACCCCCGGTCTGTTCGCCTATCGGGATGCTATCGCGAGTGACGACTGATCCAGTGGTACGCCGACATCGGGTTGCGGAATTGAGTCCAATTCCTCCCCAGCTGCGGGGGGCTCGCCTTCTAGCCCTCTCCCGCTTGCGGGAGAGGGAGGGGCCCGCCGCGAAGCGGTGGGAGGGTGAGGGTCTTCTTTCTTCTTCTGTCTCGGCACACGCCTGGAAGAAGGAAGAAGACCCTCACCCAACCCTCTCCCGCAGGCGGGAGAGGGCTAATGCCTATCCGCTCGTTACGCCCGCAGCCGCTCGACCTCGTCGTGCAGCGCCTGGAGCGAGACGATCAGCCGCTGCCGGTCGGCGCGGATGTCGGCGAGTTCGGCGCGGGCTTCGCCCAATTCCATCGCGCGCGCCGCGATCCGCGCATCGAGCGCGGCATTCGATCTTTTGAGGTCAGTAACACGGCGAGCGCGCGCAAGCGTGCGTTCGATGCGGGCGTGCAGCACGTCGAAATCGAACGGTTTGGCGACATGATCGTCGGCGCCGGCGGCGAGCGCCTGGACCGCCGCTTCCGGGTCGCTGCGTCCGGTGACGACGATGACCGGCAAATCGACGGTTTCGAGGCGCGAGCGCAATTCGGTCAGCACCTGGAGTCCGCTCATCCTCGGCATCACCAGGTCGAGCAGGACGAGATCGAAGCCTCTTACGGCGATCAGGTCGAGCGCTTCCTCGCCACTATCGGCGAGCGCGGTCAGATAACCGAAATGCGTCAGCCGCTTGCCGATGACGTTCAGATTGGTGCGGCTGTCGTCGACCACCAGGATCGTGCGTACGGGTCGGTGAAGTTCGGCCATCGGGTCCTTCCTTTGATCGCGACCCTAAGCTGGCGCCGGTCACGAAAGGGTTAATGGCGCGGCAACCAACTTGCCGGAGGGAGTATCAAGCTCGGCGGGCCTGGGCCCAGGCCTGGGCGATTTCCTCGAGGTTCGATGCGACTTCGAGGAACGGCTGCGCGTCGTGTCCCACGCTGGCATCGACGATCGCGTTGCGCGCGCCGCGATAGAGCCGCGCGAGCGTGTGCGAGACTTCACCGCCCTTGTCGAAATCCAGCCCCGCCTCGAGCGCGAACAGGATCGCGGTAGCGCGCGTGATCTTCTCACCCTTCAGCGCGTAGTTCTGGTTTTCGGTGGCATGCGCGGCGACGCGGAGCGCGCGGACCAATTCCTCGTAGAGCAACTGGACCAGCGCTGGTCCGTCCGCTTCGCCGGTGCGGCCGACCAGGTCGATCTGGCGATAGGTCGCTTCGGGATCGCCGCGGAGCGCGGTCGCATAGCCGGCCATCAATTGTCGCCCTTCGCCCAGGCGTCGATCTGCGTCTTGAGGAACGCCTGGGTCGATTTATAGGCGGCGACCTTGGCGTTCATGCTGGCGAATTGCTGGGTCAGCCGGGTCTTCATCTGGTCCGACTGGTCGGACAGATCGTCCTTCGCCTTCGACACGTCCGACTGCTGTTGGGTATAGCGCGTCAGCGAGGCGCCGAGGCCGTACAGCGTGCTGGTCGAGGTCAGCGAAATGCCGTTCATCGCCGCCGTGATGCCGTCCGAGCTCGACGTCGAGAACGAGAACATCGCCTCGACCGACGCCGGATAATTGTTGAGCGCGTTGGTCACCGCCGCGTCGTCGACCGACAAGGTGCCGTCGCGGTTGGTCTTGATGCCGATCTCGCCCAGGGTTGTCGGCGTTCCGGCGGCCGCACCGGTAAGCAGCGAACGCGTCGTCAGCGAACGCAGCGAATTGATCAGCCCGCGTGCCGCGGTATCGCTCTTGAGCGGCCCGTTCTGCGGGTCGATCTGGGTGTTGATCGTGTTCAGCACCTCATTGTAGCTGTCGACGAAGTCGGTGATCGCCTGTTTGAGGCCACTGGTCGGCGAGCTCGCGGTCAGCGACACCGCGACCGGGCTGGTGCCGGTCAGCTGCAGCTTCACCCCGTTGATCAGGTCGGTGACGGTGTTCGACGCGCGCTCGACCGACACGCCGTCGACGGTCAACTTGGCGTTTTGCGCGACCGACGACATCTTGGTGCCCGTCGCGCCGACGCTGACATTGAACTGGGCGAGGTTGCCGGTCGGATCGGTGGTCGCGGCGAGCGTGAAGGCCTGCGCCGTGCCGGTCGCGCCCTTGAGCGAGAGATAGGCCTTGCCGTCGACATCGGTGACGACCGAGGCGGTCACACCGGCCTTCTTGGCATTGATCGCGGCAGCGATGCCGTCGAGGCTCGAATCGGTCAGGTCGATCGTGACCGGCGTGCCGGCGCCGGCGGTGAAGCCGGTCATCTGGCTGCCGTCAGCCGAATAGGTCGCGCTGCCCAAGGTCAGCGTCAGCTGGCCCGATCCGATCACCGCGGTGCGGTCGGCGACCGCGACCTGGGTCGTCGCGACTTGCGCGCTGGCGAGCTGGCTGACGGTGATCGAGGAAGTCAGGCCGTTCAGCGCCGCGCCGGTCTGGGCGCTGGCGGTCAGCACATTGTTGTTCGAGCTTTGCGGCTGCGACTGCAAGGTACCGTTGGTGGTCAGCGTCTTGAGCGCGGTGGCGAATTGCTGGATCGTGCTCTTGAGCGTCGACACGCCCGAAATCTGCGCGGTCAGCGCGTCGGCCTGAGCAGTCAGCGCGTCGGTCTTGGTGGCGAATTGCGCCTGGACCAAAGAGGTGACGAGCGAGGCGGTATCGACGCCCGAACCGGTCGACAGCGAGTTGAACAGCGCCTGCGCGGCCGAACCCATTACGCTCGACGCCGATGGGCTCGGCGTAGGGCTTGGGGTCGGGGTGCTCGTCGTCGAGCTGGTCGTCACCATGATCGTTACTCCGCGCGCGTCAGATCATATAACGACCGGGCCGGAACGAAATTTAGGGCCGTTTTTTCAGCTTCGCTGGATCGGCGCCGGCCCACTCCCCCACGACTGTTTCAGCTGTCATTGTTTGACGCCGTTTTCGTCGAACCGCGCACTGGTCGGCACGTCGATCGCCGGCGGCACCGTGCCGGCGCGCTGATTGAGGCCGAACACGAAGGCGAGCACAGTAGCGACGGCGGGGTAGAGATCGTCGCGGATTTCCTGCCCTTCGCGGCTGGTATAATAGACCGCGCGCGCGAGCATCGGATATTCGAGGATCGGGATTTTCTCGTCGCCAGCGACATCGCGGATCGCCAGCGCGGTGGTGCCGCGCCCCTTGGCCACCACCACCGGCGCATTGTCGTTGACGCGGTCGTAGCGCAGCGCGACCGAGAAGTGCGTCGGGTTGGTCAGGATGACGTCGGCGGTGGCGACCGCTTTCCGGACCGACCGCCGGCTCATCTCGCGCTGACGCTGGCGGAGATGCTGCTTGGCCTCGGGCGAGCCTTCGGTTTCCTTGTTCTCGTCGCGCACTTCCTGCTTGCTCATCCGGAGCTTGCCGAGCAGCCGGATGATCTGGATCGGCAGGTCGACGCCGGCGATCAGCACCAGCCCACCCGCCATCGTGAACAGGATCCACACGAACGTCCCGCCGAGATTGCCGACTACCCCGGCGACGTCGGACGAGGTCGACAGGCCCAAGGTCGGCTGCGCGGTCTTCCACATCAGCCAGGCGCCGATCGATCCGAGCAAGGCGACCTTGAGCAGCGACTTGCCGAGTTCGATCCAGCCGGTCGGACCGAAGATGCGTTTCAATCCCGACGCCGGGTTGACCCGCGAGAATTTGGGTTGGAGCAGGGTGCCATTGAAGCGGAACGACCCCAACGCCGCCTGGCTGAGCACCGCCGCGATCATCGCGATCAGGAACAGCCCGCCGACCGTCGGCGCGAAGCCGAGGCCGGCCTGGATCAGCGGCCGCATCGGCGACCAATCCTCGATATCGGCACGGCCGAAGCGGAAGCTCGCGGTCATCAGCCCTTCGCAGGCTTTGACCATCTGCGGCCCGAGCATCGCGATCCAGCCGCAACCGGCGAGCACGATCAACGCTGTGGCGAATTCGCGCGACTTGAGGACATCGCCACGCTCGATCGCGTCCTTGCGACGCTTGGCTGTTGGCGCTTCTGTCTTGTCGCCTTCGTACTCGGCCATCAGCCGAACACCAGGCTTTGCGTGGCATCGAGTCCTTCCTGGACGATGACCAGCATGTAATCACCCATCGCGGGCATCGCGAGCGCCAGCGCGACGACGCCGACCGCCAGGCTGGCGGGCAGGCCGATCGCGAACAGATTGAGGCTGGGCGCGGCGCGGCTGACCATGCCGACGATCATGTTGAGGCAGAGCAGCAGGAACCCGACGGGAAGCGCGAGCAGCAAGCCGGCTGCGAACGTGTAGCCGCCGAAGAACGCGATGTCCTTGAGCCGGTCGGGCGACAGCCAGGCGCCACCCGGGGGTAGCACGGTATAACTGCGCACCAGCATGTCGACGAGGACGAGGTGCCCGTTCACCGACAGGAACAACAAGGTCATCAGCACCGACAGGAAATTGCCCAAAGCCGGGGTCGAGCGGCCGTTCTGCGGATCGATCGCCGAGGCGAACCCGATCCCCATCGACGTGCCGATCACTTCGCTGGCAACCGCGGGGGCGGCGAACGCGATCTGCAGGATGAAGCCGATCGCGAGGCCGATCAGCGCTTCGGCCACCGCGCTCAGAATGGTGGCGATCGAAAAGATATCGGCGGGCGGGACGATCGGATGGACCGCCAGCACCAGCACGCCAATCGCGCCCGACAGCGCGACGCGCACCGGCAACGGCACCGCCACCGCGCCGAACACCGGCGCCGCGACGAACGCCGCGCCGATCCGGATCATCACGAAGAGCAGCGCCCATAGCTGCGCCTCGATATTCAGGCCGAGGCCGAGCATCCTTTTACCGCACCAGGTCGGGAATGCGCTGGAAGATATCGATCGTGAAGTCGGTCAACAGGCCCATGATCAGGCTGCCGAAGATCAGCAGCGACAGGCCGACGACTGCGAGCTTGGGCACGAAGGTCAGCGTCTGTTCGTTGATCGACGTCGCCGCCTGGACCATGCCCAGGATCAGGCCCGCGAGCAACGCCGGGATCAGCACCGGGGCGGCGGCGAGCGCCAGCACCCACATCGTCTGATCGGCCACTCCGATGAAATAGTCGGCATCCATCGTCAGTTGATCCAGTTGGTTTTATCGTCACCCCAGCGAACGCTGGGGTCTCGTGCAATATTTCCCTCGACGAGATGCCAGCTTGCGCTGGCATGACGGCGGGAGGCGAGCCACAGCATCGGCCGGCGGCTCGGCATGGCGGGCGGCGGCGCGCGGAACGGGTTCGGCGCGGGCGGCGGACAGGCGGGCATCATGTCGCGAAACTCGATGCGAGACTGCCCATCATCATCGCCCAGCCATCGACCAGCACGAACAGCAATAATTTGAACGGCATCGAGATGATCGTCGGCGACATCATCATCATGCCCAAGGACATGAGCACGGTCGCGACCACCAGGTCGATAACGATGAACGGCAGGAAGATCAGGAAGCCGATCTGGAACGCGGTCTTGAGCTCGCTGGTGACGAAGGCCGGCAGCAACACGGTGTAGGGCACGTCGACCGAGCTCTTGTAGGGGCCCGAATGCGCCATGTCGGCGAACATCTTCAGGTCCTTCATCCGCGTCTGCTTGATCATGAAGGCATGGAGCGGCTGGCCGGCGCGCTGGATCATCTCGGTCCCGCCGATCTGGCCGGCGGAATAAGGCTGGATCGCCTGGGTGTTCATCTGGTTGATCGTCGGCGCCATCACGAACAGCGACAGGAACAGCGACAGGCCGATCAGCACCTGGTTGGGCGGCGTCTGTTGCAATCCCAGCGCCTGGCGCAGGATCGACAGCACGATGATGATCCGCGTGAAGCTGGTCATCATCAGCAGGATCCCGGGCAGGATCGTGAGCAGGCCCATGATGATGAGGACTTGCAGGCTGAGCGACAGCGGCGCCTTGCCAGCGCCATTGGTCGCGGCAGCCGCCCCCGGTCCGCCGAGCTGGCCGAGCGCGCGGTCGACGGCGTCGCCGATGCCGGGCTTGGCCGCGGCGGCCGGTGCCGAGGAAGCGGTGGTCGTCGCCGGCGCGGCGGGCGCGCTCTGAGCGAAGGACGGCATCGCAACGCTCAGCAAGGCGAGGAACGCGAGCAGGATCAGCGCCAGCTTCATCAGCTGGACATTCTTCGGGCGCGGCGCGGCGGGGACCGGCGCACGGAACAGCGAAGGGCCGTCTTGCTTCAGGCGGCGGATCGTCGTCACTTGGGCAGCCCCCCGGCCTTGTCGATCAGCTGGACGCCGCCGCGACCGACCGACACGAGCAATTTCTGCCCTTCGAACTCGATCACCGCGAGGCGCAGGCCCGGCGACAGCATCATCGTTTCCTGAACCTTGATCGTGCGGTTGGCCGGCTGGCCTGGCATCCGGCTCTCGAGCCGTCGCCACAGCCACAGACAGCCGACCATCAGACCGCAGACCAGCGGCAGCAGCACGAACAGCTTGAGGATATACGTCCAGAGCATCAGCCGCGCTTCTCTGGGCTGACCAGCTCGGTCAGACGGACGCCGAAGCGCTCGCCGACGGTGACGACTTCGCCACGGCCGATCAGCGTGCCGTTGACGAACACGTCGAGCAGCTCGTTGGCCTGGCGGTCGAGCTCGATCACCGAGCTTTCGCCCAGAGCGAGCAGTTCGCGGAGCGTCAGCCGGGTCTGGCCGATCTCCACCGTGAGCTTGACGTCGACATCCTGCAGCAGCCGGTAATTGGCGGCCATATTGGCGTCGACCGGGAAGGTCCCGGACAAATCGGTCATGCGAGTTCCTCGACATTGAGAGAGAGCGAATTGAGCTTGATCGCGGCGCGTCCATTGGACGTGCCGACGGTACCGGTGCCAAGGCGGCCATTGGCCACCATCACCGGCACGTCGGCGGCGACGCTGATCGGGATCACGTCGCCTTCCTTGAGTTCCATCAGCTTGGCGAGGCTGATCACCGGTTCGGCAAGCACCGAGCGGACCGGGAAAGTCACCGTCATCACGGCCTTGGCGAGACCATTCTGCCACGCCGGATCGGGCGCGGCGCCGAGCACCTTGCCATTCAGCGAGGGCGTGTACGGCTTGAGCGACTGCACCGGATAGACGATGTCGATGAAGATCGGCTTGCCGTGATGCTTGCCGATGCCGAACCGGGTGACGACCATCGGATCGTCGCCGTCGAGCCCGGCGACCATCGACGGATTGGCCTCGACCCGACCGGGCGAGAAGCTCACCTTGGCGAGCGGCTCCCACGATGTCGTCATCGGCTCGGCGACGATCGCGGCAAGGTGCCCGATCATCGCTTCCGCAGCGGGCGAGAATTCGCTCGGCATGTCGTGCGGCGCGGCGCCGGTGCCGCCGAAGAACATGTCGAGCAGTTCGAGCACGAACTTGCCGTCGACCACCAACAGCGCCTGGCCAGTGCCCGGCGTCATCGACAGCGGCACCCAGGCGGTCAGGCCGTCGGGGCGCTCGGCGCGGTAATCGGTGAAGCGCTGCACCACCAGCGGCTCCGCCCACAAGCGGACTTCCTGGCGCAACAACGGCTCGAACACGCCACGCAGGCTCCGCGCGAGACGAGCGGAGAGATGCTGCAGCGTGTGCAGATCGCCGAACGGATTCAGATTGGCGCCGCCCAGCGCGGGGGCGTGTGTCGCCGCCGCGCGAGGGCGTTCGCGCCGGTCCGTGTCGGATATGGATGACGAGCCGTTAACCATGCCCGGTCACTGAACAACAAAATTGGTAAAGTAGACGTTACTAATCCCGCCAAATCCCTCTTTTTGTTTGAGCGTGGCGTTGATTGCCTGGACCAATCGCTGCGCCAGACGCTTCTTGCCGTCACCGGTCGTGACCTCGTCCTCGGTCGAATCGCCGAGCGCCATCAGCACCGCAGAGCGCACCGCGATCTCGTTGGTCTTGAGGTTCTCGATCACCGAATCGTCGTACGGCGTCGACACCGCGATCCCGATCTGGACGTAATGCGGGCTGTCGCGCAGGTTCGACGTGAAGTCCTTGTCGATCGCGTAATAATTGGACGCATATTTGTCGCCGCCGCTGCCCGACGGCGGCTTGGTGCCGACCGATGTGGCGCCCTCGCCTTCCTTGCCGTCGCCGCTGGTGCGCTTCTGCTCGCTCTTGGGCACCAATTTGGGGCCTTCGGGCCCAGCCGCCTTGGCGCCGCCCAACATGCCGGCCGCCCACAGGCCGCCCGCCGTGCCGCCACCCACCAGGAGCACGGCCAGGAGCATCAGGATGATCAATTTGCCTTTGCCCTTTTTCTTGGGCGTGTCGGCCTTGGTTTCGTCACTCATCGTTCATTTCCCCGTTCAAGCCACACGGCCGTCATCGACGGCCCGAATGTCGTCATCCCCGCCAGTCGCGAGGCGATTCTTGCTGTCCTGCCTGACCTCGACCTGCGGCCGCGGGCGATCGCCTCCGGTCATGCCCGAGCCGCTCAGGTCGACGCTGGTCCCGGTCAGCCGGATGCCGCGTGCCTCGGCCGCGGCATTGAGCTGCGGCGCGGCATCGGCGAGCAGCGCGCGCGTGGTCGGCTGCTCGGCGGCGAAGCGGACGGTGACCGCGCCATCGGCATGCGTGCGCAGCGACACGTCGATTCGCCCCAACGCGTCGGGCTTGAGCCGGATCGAGGTATCATTGGCATTGGCGTCGTCGCGCAGCGCCTCGATCCGGTCGATCATCTTTTGCGGCCAATCCTGGCGACCCATGTCGAGCGCCTGGCGCTCAGCCTGACCCGGCTTGGCGACCAGCTGGACGGCATCGGCCGGCGTCAACAGCGTCGCGGCGGCGGTCAGGTCCCCGGGTTGGCTGCCCTCGCCAGCGGGCTTGCGCTCGGGCGCCATCGCCAGCGCGAACAGTGCCGGCATCGGCGCGTTGGCCGAGGCCAGCGAGGCCAGGGTCACGGGTGCCGCTTGCGGCATGGTGATGCGGATCGGCTGTGCGGCGGCCTGCGATCCGGGGGAGCGGTCGGCGGCAAGGGCCTGCTGTTTGGCAGCTAATGTCTTGCTCTGCGCGTCGGCGGCTGCGGCAAGGGCCGGGTCGACCGTGATCGGCGCGGCGGTATTCGGTTGGAGCGCCACCGGAATCGGCGTGGTCGCCGGCTGCGATTGCGTCTCGGACAGTATCTGCTGGGGTACAGACTCCGCGCCAGGCTTGGTCTGCCCCGCGTCGCTCGCGACCGCCAGCGGCAGCGAGGGCAAGACAGGCTGCGGGATCGGGGTAAGCGGCGCGGTGACCGCGCCAGTCGCAATGGGTTTCGCAGGCGCGGCGGGCAAAGCGATCGGCGCTACCGAGAGCAACCAGGCAAGCGCGGGATCGCTCTTGTCGTCGTCCTGTTGCGGCAAGGAATTGCCGGTCGTGGCATCATCCTGCCGCTCGCCGCCGGTCTGCCCGTCCTTCGGCGCGATGGTCGTCTTGCCGATCATCAGGTCGACGAAAGCGGCGAGGCTCGGCACGCCCGTAGCGCCATCGGCGACCGTGCCGGGGGCGAGCAGGGAGGACGCGGCACCCTTTGCGGGCAGCGCGACAGTCGTGGAAGCGGATAGAGTCAAACCGGTCATGAACCCCTCGTGCGGGAGGCGTGCACTGCCCCCGCGGGGTATTTAGCAAGGATCGTGCCGAATCTTTCGGACGGCCGGTGCCGCCTCGAGCGCGCGGATTGCCTTGAGCGCCGCTTCGCGGTCGGCGCGGACCATCAATTTCTCGACGGCCGACTGGTCACGCTTCGCCTCGCGCGTCGCCTCGGCGGCACGTTCGGCGGCCGCTTCGGCGGCGCGCAGGCGATGCTCGGCCATCTCGGCCGATTGGTGGAGGCGCGAGCGGAAATGTGCGGCCGCGACCAGCGAGAAGCCGCTTCCCGCTTCGGTCGGCGTCGGCGCGACGCTGTCGGCGAGCGACGCGATGCGCTTGGCGAGATCGGCCTCGCTGGCGATCTTGGCGTGCGCGCGGACTTCCTCGGCGCGCGTCATGCCCAGTTGAAGGGTGCGGACCCGCAAGATGCGATCGAGTTGGCGTTTTTTATGCATGGAAGTGCATCGGTGCCGGCCCGCACCCCCACCCGGCCGCCCATAGAATAATGGTATTGGGCGGCCGGGTGGGGG
>NZ_JBFUIL010000017.1:0-26165 GCF_056401895.1 Sphingomonas sp. P4_D12
AAAAGGGACTGTCGACCACGGTCGCCGACCTGCGCTTCGCCAAGCCGCTCGACGAGGAACTGATCCGCCGGCTGCTCACCACGCACGAAGTCGCGGTGACGATCGAGGAAGGGTCGATCGGCGGACTTGGCGCCCATGTGCTGACGATGGCGAGCGATAGCGGGCTGATCGATGGCGGCCTCAAGCTGCGCACCATGCGGCTGCCCGACATCTTCCAGGACCAGGACAAGCCCGAGCTGCAATATGCCCAGGCCGGGCTCGATGCCGACCATATCGTCGACACCGTGCTCAAGGCGCTGCGCTATAACGACTCGATCGTGGCTGATGGAGCAAGAGCCTGACGCTAGGCAGCCCCCTCCCGGCGGAGAGGGGGCATTGCCGGCTCAGTTCGTATCGGAGGGTGTAGCCTTGCGTGCGGCCCTGATCGCTTCGACTTGCGTCATCACTTCCTCGATATAGGCGGCAGCGCGTCCGCGGGTCTTGATCGCCCGGAATTCCGCGTAGAGCGCCGCCTTGGTCGCTTCTGACCTGTCGGATAGTTCGTATTTGGTCTTGAGCATGATCGCCAGCAGCCCCTGCAGATTGTCGCGTTCGGGGATCAGGGCTGTGGCGTCGAGCGCTTCCGCGCCGGCCGCCAAGTCTGCGGCAGCGGGGGCGGGCGGCGGCGCCGGGTCGTTGAGCGTGGTCGGGCAATCGGTCCGCGCGCTGCTCTGAAGCAGCGGCAGGACGCTGTTGGCGGCCTTGTCGCGCGCGGTCAGCGGCAGGACACCGAACACCTGTTCGATCGTCGCGAGCGCGGAACTGTGATCGTAGATCGTGTGGTCGACGCCTCCGGCCTGTACCCAGGGCGAGACGATGATAGCCGGTACCCGCACGCCATAAGTGTTAAAGGTGAAGCCAAATTCGCTCAGGCTGTCCTTCGCCCCCGGCGTGTTCGAACTGCCGTCGTCGGGCAGCGGAGCGGCGCCGGGCGGCACCGAGTCATAAAACCCGCCATGCTCGTCATAAGTGATGATCAGCAGGCTCTCGTTCCACAGCGGCGAGTTGCGGATCGCTTCGTAGACGGTCTTGATCAGTGCCTCGCCGCCGGTGACGCCATCCATCGGGTGCTGCGACGATCCGCCCTCGTACGATCCGTTGACGATGTTGCCGTAATTGGGCTCGATGAACGTGTATTGGTATGGATAATCGCCGGTCAGGTCTTCCGCCAGGTCGTTCACTGAATGCATCTCGGTCAGGAAGATATTCTTGAGCGACGCGACCTGCGCGACCGACCCGGCGATCGGTCCGTTGGGATCGTAATAGAGTCGGTAGGTGACGCTATCATTATTCAGCGCGTCGAAAATCGATCCGTGCGGATAGGTGAAGCCCGAGACACTCTCCCATTTGGCCATCTCTCCCTTGCTCGGACTATGATCGAGGCCATTGGACGACGCGCCATGGAGGAAGAAGCGGTTCGGCCAGGTCGGCCCCGGCAGCGACGAGAACCATTGGTCACACAGCACGAAATTGGTCGCGAGCTGGTAGGCCACCGGCAAGTCGGCCGCGGTATCGAAACACAGCATGATGTCGCCGATCTTATCCGGCGCCGGCGGTGACCCCTCGCTGTCCGTGGTGGCGTAATTCGCGGCAAAACCCGAATTGTTGATGGTGGGATAAGGGCCGTTGACCGGATAGATGGCGCCGACGCCGCCCAATTGCTCGACCACGTCGGGGAATTCGTGTCCAGGGTCGGCGGGCATGCTCGATGGCGCGCCGCCGCCTACATAATAGGTCGTGCCGTTATAGCTGTTGCTGTCGCTGGTCGTCGCGGCGATGATTCCGGGGATCCCGGACAGGGCGAACATGTTGTCGAACGAATGGTTCTCCAGCATCAGCACGAAGATGCGGCTGATCGGATAAGAGGGCCTCACCGTGCCCGCCGCGATCACGAAGCTGCTGTTGGTGCCCGACAGCGGCAGATTCAGCTGCGACGCGCCGTTGTTGACCGGTATGTTGAGGCCGGGCTGGCTGCTACTGACGATAGGCCCGCCGAGCCACCAATTGTTGGTCAGGGCATAGCTGCCCTGACCGATATTGAGGATCGCGCTACCCGATCCGCTGGCGGTGGTGACCTGGAGCTCCAACTGGAAGAAGAAATTGAGCTCTTCGGGTAGGCCGCCGCCGCCTGACGCGGCATAGGCGTTGAGGCTGTTATTGTTGCAATTGTTGTTGAAGGCCGTCGCCACAGGAGCGGATTTCTTGCGGTCGCAGACGAAGGTGATCGTGAAGACGCTGCCGTTCTTCTGGACCGTCGGCGGGGGCGCGCTGTCTTCTCCCGACGTGACATTCGCCGAATTGGCGACGTAGGTCATCGAGGCGATCGTTCCCGAATTGTCGGTGATCGTGAGGACGTTGGTGGAAATCGACATACGAATTCCTTTGCCTGGATGGGGAGCTATTCGAGTGGCGGCGCGCGCCGTTCAGGCGATCGTGCCTGGTCCGAACGTGTAGCTGCTGGTCGATCCCGACAGCGGCAGCTCCAGCGTATCGGCCGTGCCGGCAATGGGGATGGTGAGACAAGGCACGCTGCTGGTCACGATCGATCCGCCGAGCCACCAATTGTTACTGAGCGCGAAATGGCCCTGGCCAGTGTTGAGCGAGACGGTTGCGTTGCCCTGTGCCGTGGAGAAGGTCAGCTCGAGCGTGAAATAGAAGTTCAACTCGTCCGGCGTGCCGCCGCCGCCCGAGGCGGCATATACGTACGCGGTCCCGCCGCTGGCGTTGTTGAATGAGGTCGCGACATCGCTCGACCCCTTGCGGTCGGCGGCGAAAGTGATCGTCCAGACGTTGCCGCTGACGCCAATCGTTGCGGAATCGATGTAGCTCTCGCCCGATGTGACTACCGCCGAGCCGGAAATATAGGTTGCGCCGATCAGTGTTCGGGAGTTGTCGACGATCTGCAGCGCGTTGCTTGTAATAGAAGACATGTAGTCCCTCGCTATAGAATAGTTCTGGGCATGCGCGACAGTAATCCGCTGAATAAATCCAGCGAATACGATAAGGTTTACAAGAAGTTTACCGGCGGCCTTGGATACGACTCACGTCTATATTGAAGCGTTTGGTGTGCCAGAAGTCAATGATTCGGCGACAATAAATATAGATCAGATCGGACTTATTGTGGTTGCCAACAAGTTAAAGTCCTGCACGGCAATCGACGTGCGGACAGGCCGAGCTGACGGTTCGACATGAGCAAACGAGCGCCGGCAGGCGGCGCTCGTTCCTAACGATCGGTATCGGCATTCCCCCCGCGCCCGACAAGCGCGGGGGGAATGGGTCATTTGTGCAGATAATATTCCTGTGCCGCATCGGTCGCGTTGATCGCCAGGATCGAGCGCGCCTCGCCGGGCTTCAACGGATGGCCCGATCGGTCGGCCGATGCCGCGATGACACGGTCGAGCAGCCTGCGGCCTTCTTCCCACCAGCCGATCCCGCTGGCGGCATTGAGGTGGCCTTGAGCGCCGGCGTCGACGAAATGGCTGCCCCAGAACGAGGCCATGCTGCGCGCCTGCCCAATGTCGATCCAGGGGTCGTCGGTCGAGGCGACCAGGATCGAGGGGAAGGGGAGCGCCTTGCGCGGCGTAGGCGCGAAACCCTTGAGTTCCTGGGCGGTGTCGGGGCGGTCGGGATCGGCGGGGGCGACCAGCAAGGCGCCGGCGACCGGCCAGCCATAAGGCTGTGGGCTCATCTCCGCCCACCAGGCGACCGCGAGGCAGCCGAGCGAATGCGCGGCGAGGATCACCGGCGCCTTGGCCTGGCGCACCGCCTGGTCGATCTTGGTCACCCAGGTGTTGCGGTGCGGCTGGTCCCACATGCCGAGCTCGATACGATGCGTGTCGGGGCGCGACGTCTCCCACAGGCTCTGCCAGTGTGAGGGGCCGGAACCGCCCAGACCGGGGACGGTTAATATGGTCGGAAGTGTGCCGTCGGGATGCGTGAACTGTCCCATCGTTTCTCTCCAAGAGAGGGTGGGAAGAAGACGGCGTGGGCGCTCTAGGGGGACGACCGCGCTGCTATCTTCATCTTCTTCCCAACGCCCAATCTAATTCCTAGTTTCTTGATGGGAATAAGCTTGCGCCCAATTGCCGCCGGATTGCGACGGACGGAAATCGCGGTCATGGGAGAGGAATGGCAAAGGTTCGCGCCGACCAACTCATCACCGACCGCGGGCTCGCGGAAAGCCGTACGCGCGCGCAGGCGCTGATCATGGCGGGACTGGCGTTCGCCGGCGACAAGCGAATCGACAAACCGGGGCAGATGCTCGCCGCGGATGCCGCGATCGAGGTCAAGGGACGCGATCACCCCTGGGTATCGCGCGGCGGGATCAAGCTGGCGCATGCGCTCGACCATGCGGGCTGGGACGTGACGGGCGCGGTGGCGATCGACGTCGGGTCGTCGACCGGCGGGTTCACCGACGTGCTGCTGACCAAGGGCGCGGCGCGGGTCTATGCGGTTGATAGCGGCACGAACCAACTTGCCTGGAAGCTCAGGCAGGACGAGCGCGTCATCGTCCACGAACAGACCAGCGCGCGGATCCTGACTGCCGCGCATATCCCCGAGCCGGTCGACCTGGTCGTCTGCGATGCGAGCTTTATCGGCCTGGCCAAGGTGCTTGAGGTACCACTGCGCTTCGCGAAACCGGGCGCGCGGCTGGCGGCGCTGATCAAGCCGCAGTTCGAGGCCGGGCGAGGGGAAGTCGGCAAGGGCGGGGTGGTGCGCGATCCGGCGGTCCATCAACGGGTTTGCGACGAAGTCGCGGTGTGGCTGACCGGGAGCGGCTGGGTGGTCGAGGATATCGTCCAGAGTCCGATCACCGGGCCCGAAGGGAATGTCGAATTCGTTATCCTGGCGCGTCTGCCCGCCTAGGCCGTCCATTTCCAAGACGGTAAGCCTGCCCAGAATGCAGGTCACCGCTTGTCATCATGCTGCGACGCGGCAACACTAGCAAAGCCGCGTGCCGAGCGCGCAAGAGGATTGCTGATGGAAATCGCGACCAAGGAACAATTGCGCGGGGTGTTTCTACGCTGGGCGGTGGTGACGGTGCCGCTGATCCTGCTATTGGGTTTCGCGTCCAGCCGGATCGCGCCGGCGGGAGCGCAGAACCGCTGGTATGCCGCGCTCGTCCGCCCCGGGATCACGCCGCCCGATTGGGTGTTTCCGGTCGCCTGGAGCGCGCTCTACATTCTGATGGGGCTGGCGCTGGCGATGATCATCAACGCGCGCGGATCGCGGTTGCGGGGGCTGGCGATCGCCTTGTTCGTGCTTCAGCTGGTGCTCAACCTCGCCTGGTCGCCGCTATTTTTCGGCATGCATCAAGTGTCGTCCGCGTTGTTCCTGCTGGTCGCGATCTTCGTCGCGGCGCTGGCGACGACGCTGATGTTCGGCCGGATTCGCCCCGCGGCGGCGTGGCTGATGGTGCCGTATCTGGTCTGGTTGTGCTTTGCCGGCGTGCTCAATTGGGAAATCGACAGGCTCAATCCCAATGCATCGACGCTTGTACCGTCGTCACCGAGCGCCCAGATGAACTTCTGATCAAGATTACGGGATACCAGACATGCAATCCGAAAACCGGATGTTCGACGACCTCGTCAAGTTCGTGAACGGCGCCGCCGGCACCCTGGCGGGGATGGGCCGCGAGGCCGAAGCCGCGACGCGCGAGCGCGCCAAGGAATGGATCGGCGGGCTCGATTTCGTCAGCCGTGACGAGTTCGAGGCCGTCAAGGCGATGGCGGCGGCAGCGCGCGACGAGGCCGATGCACTGAAGGCGCGCCTCGACGCGCTGGAGGGCAAGGCAGCGCCTGCGGCCAAGCCGAAATCCACAAAGCCCTGAACCGATTTTCCACAGCTTTCTCCACGATCCCGTTGCGCGTGTCGGCCGCAACGGGCAGATTCGCATGAGATGACCAGCGAGACCCACGATGCTCGATGAGAGCGATTTCCAGCGCGAGGATGCGGCGCCGATCGACATGATCGAGAGCTATTATGCCGCGCATGGCTGGGAGCATCAGCGCCACGACGATGAGGTGGTCGCGACGGTCAAGGGCAGCTGGACCGAATATGAGCTGCGCGCGCTGTGGCGCGAGGAGGATTGCGTGCTGCAATTCCTCGCTTTCCCCGACATCCGCGTGCCCGACGACCGCCGCGTCGCGATCTACGAGGCGATCGGGCTGATCAACGAACAATTGTGGATTGGCCATTTCGAATTGTGGTCGTCGAGCGGGATCGTGCTCTATCGCCACGCGGCGATGATCGACGGCACTGATGGTGGGACACTGACGCTGGAAGGCGCCGAATTGCTGATCGAATCGGCAATCGACGAATGCGAGCGCTTCTATCCTGTGTTCCAGTTCGTCCTTTGGGGCGGCAAGACCCCGAAGGAGGCGCTCGCGGCGTCGCTGACGGAGACGCAGGGCGAGGCGTGAGCATGGCGGCCGCGGTTCCTCGCCGGCTATGGCTGATCGGTTGCGGCAATATGGGCGGCGCGATGCTGTCGCGCTGGGTCGACAGCGGCGCGGTGCAAGGCGACGCGGTCGATGTGGTCAACCGTCATGACCGCGACCTCCCCAATGGTGTGCGCCAGGCGCGTGCACTGCCCGACGGCCCGCCGCCCGACGCGGTGATGCTGGCAATGAAGCCGCAGCAACTCGACGAGATCGTTGCTGCCTATGGCGAGCGTATCCGTCAGGCGCCGGTGCTGATCTCGATCCTAGCGGGGGTCGAGGAAGCCACGCTGGCTGAGCGTTTTCCCGGCCCGGCGATCATTCGTGCGATGCCGAACCTGCCCGTCGCGCTCGGCAAGGGTGTGGTCGCGCTTTATGCCGATGGCGCCCCGCCATCCGCCAGGGACGCGGTGGCGGCATTGATGGCGCCGCTCGGACTCGTCGAATGGACCGCGGATGAGGCGATGTTCGGCGCGGTCGGCACGCTCGAAGGGTGCGGCCCGGCGTTCCTGTTTCGCTTCATTGATGCGCTGGCAAAGGCCGGCGAAGCGCTGGGCATCCCTGCCGATCAGGCGGCGCGCCTGGCGCTGGCGACGATCGACGGCGCGGCATCGATGGCGTCCGGGTCGGAGGCGACACCAGCAATCCTCGCCGACCGCGTCGCCAGTCCGGGCGGGTCGACACGGCAGGGACTGAACGTGCTCGATCGCGACGATGCGCTGATCCGGCTGATGACCGAGACGCTGCAGGCCGCCGAACGCCGCGGCCGCGAAATGGCCGCCGCCGCGAAGCGCTAATGAAGCACTAATACTGAGGAATTTGATTAGCGCCGTTGTCCCGGCGGCACCGAATTCTCGCGCCAATTGTGGACCCGGTCGCGTTCCGTCGGCGGGATCAGCCCTTCGAGTACTGCCCAAAAGCCGGTCACCGCTTGCTGGCCTGCCGCGCTATAGGCGCGAGCGATGATGTCGCGGGCATGGTTGAACAACTCGGTGTCGAGCTCATAGCCCGAATCGGTCAGCCGGAGCAGCCGCTGCCGCCGGTCGCGATCGCCGATCCGCGTTTCGACCAAATGGCGGTCCTCGAGCTCGGTCAGCACGCGTCCCAGCGATTGCTTGGTGACGCCCAGGATCGACAGCAATTCGCTGACCGAAATGTCGGGATGGCGGCCGATGAAATAGAGCGCGCGATGATGCGCGCGGCCGATTCCGCGCTCGCCCAGATTCTGGTCAACCGCCTTCGTCAGCCGGCTATAGGCGAAAAAGAGCATTTCGGATCCTCGGCGAATCTCGGATTCGCGGAGGAATTGGGCCGAAGCGGCTGGTGTTGGGGCAGTCATGTTGACCGGTTTTGCCACCGGGATTAATCTACGGCAAGCCTTGGACGCGCGCGATTTGTGGCGCTATGGCCGATTGTCATGAATATCGCCGCGCATTTTCCGCTCAACGCCACCGCGTCGCCCACCCCCAATGAGGTCCGCGCCGAAAAACTCGTCAATCCGGGTTTTGGCCGCGTGTTCACCGATCACATGGCGATCGCACATTACAGCGAGGAAAAGGGCTGGCACGATCTCGCCATCGCGCCGCGCCAGCCGCTGACGGTCGATCCCGCCTGCGCCGTGCTGCATTACGCGCAGGAGATTTTCGAAGGGCTCAAGGCCTATCGTGGCGCGGACGGCGGCATCACCATGTTCCGCCCCGAGGCGAATGCCCGCCGCTTCCGCCAGTCGGCCGAGCGGCTGGCAATGCCGTTATTGCCCGAGGAATTGTTCGTCGAATCGTGCCGCGCGTTGGTCAGCGCGGAGCGCGACTGGATCCCGACCAGCGAGGGCGGGTCGCTCTATCTGCGTCCGTTCATGATCGCCAGCGAGACCTTCCTCGGGGTCAAGCCGTCGTCCGACTACATCTATATGGTAATCGCTTCGTCGGTCGGTGCCTATTTCAAGGGCGGCGCGCCCGCCGTGTCGATCTGGGCGTCGGAGACGTATACGCGCGCAGCCCCCGGCGGCACCGGCGCGGCCAAGTGCGGCGGCAATTACGCCGCCAGCCTGATCGCGCAGGCCGAGGCGATCAAGCTGGGCTGCGACCAGGTCGTGTTCCTCGACGCGGTCGAACGCCGCTATGTCGAAGAACTGGGCGGGATGAACGTGTTCTTCGTGTTCGACGACGGATCGCTCGCGACTCCGCCGCTCAGCGACACGATCCTGGCCGGCATCACGCGCGATTCGCTGATCAGGCTGGCGCGCGACCGCGGCATCACCGTTCGCGAAGAGAAATATGCGCTCGATCAGTGGCGCGCCGATGCGGCAAGCGGACGGCTGATCGAGGCCTTTGCCTGCGGCACCGCGGCGGTGGTCACGCCGATCGGTCAGGTCAAGGCGAGCTCGGGCGATTTCACCATCGGATCGGGCGGCCCGGGCCAGCTCACCATGTCGTTGCGCGAATCTCTGGTCGCGATCCAGACCGGCGCGGCGCCCGATCCCTACGACTGGCTCGACCGGATCGCATAAGGCTTTTTCAGGGCTTTGCAGGATCGCGCGCGCCGTTATAAGCGCGCGCTCCCGCCGGGATATGTCGGCGGGGAATGTTGGGGCGTCGCCAAGTGGTAAGGCAGCGGCTTTTGGTGCCGCCATTCGCAGGTTCGAATCCTGCCGCCCCAGCCAACCTCCTGTTTCAGGAGGTTTCGAGAAGCACCAGAAGGTGCAAAATAACTTATTTATAGAACCGGTGCGCCTCACCGTGGTGCCACCGGTCGTATAACGGCAAAAGCTTAGCCGATCGCCGCCGCAACCGCATCTGCGAGCGGCGTGGTCGGCCGGCCGATCAGCTTCGAGAGCTGGCGGTCATCGTCGAACAGCGCGCCGTTCGAGGCGTCGACATCCCACGCTGCCAAACCGTCGGCCACGCCCTCGGGAAGACCAACCTGCTTCAGGATCGCGGCATAGTCAGCCTGCGGCAGGTCACGATAGGGGATGTCCCGGCTGGCCTGGCGTGAGATTTCGGCGGCGAGGTCGGCGAGCGTCACCGCATCGTCACCCGCCAGCTCATAGATCTTGCCCTCATGGCCACCACTGGTCAGCACGACGGCCGCCGCCTCGGCATAGTCGGCGCGTGTCGCGAGCGAGAGACGGCCGTCGCCTGCGCTTCCGACAAAGGCGCCGTTGGCGAGCGCAGCAGGGACCGAAGCGGTATAGTTTTCCGTATACCAGCCGTTGCGCAGGATCGTCGTGGCAATAGCCGAAGCGGCCAGCGCCGCCTCGGTCGCGCGATGCTCTTCGCCCAGGCTGATCGGCGAGCGGTCGGCGTGCAGCAGGCTGGTATAGACGATGCGCTTGACGCCCGCCGCCTTGGCCGCCGCAATCACGTTACGATGCTGCGCTTCGCGCTGTCCGACCTCGCTCGACGAAATCAACAGCAGTGTGTCGACCGCGGCGAGCGCCGGGGCGAGCGTGTCGGGATGCGCATAGTCGAACGCGCGCGCCTCGACGCCTAGGTCACTCGCCTTCTCGGGCGAGCGCACGAGCGCGACGATCGGCTCGCCGGCCGCCTTCTCCTTGAGACTCTTGACGACGAGGCGGCCGAGATGGCCGGTGGCTCCGGTAACGGCGATGGTCATAGATATTCTCCTTTGATGAAAGTTTTAGCCGTACATTCGGCCTGGAATTTCCTGTTGTCGTTCTTCCACTCGCTGCGGGGAGGGATTGTCTCGATGATGTCCCAATGCTCGACGACCTTGCCGTTCTCGAAACGGAACAGATCGTAGTAGGAGGTCGGCTTGTGGAGCGCCGGCGGGGCGAGGCCACGCGGCTTCAGATTCCTTGTCTTGGTTTCGAATGGGAACTAGGTGCAAATTGTGCAGCAAGATGTAAAGAAGGCACCGTTGCGCCACCTGATTACCCGTAGGAAACCGATGATCGATCCAAACGCCTATGCCGCCGCCTGCCCCAGCCGCATCGTGCTCGACCGCGTGGCGGACAAGTGGACCGTGCTGCTGCTGGGCATCCTTGCCAAGAGGCCGACGCGCTTCAACCAGCTACGGCGCGAAATCGAGGGGCTGTCTCAGAAAGTGCTGTCCCAGACACTAAAGAATCTGGAGCGGAATGGTCTCGTCACGCGCAAGGCGTTCGCGACGGTGCCCGTCACGGTCGAATATAGCATTACGCCGCTCGGCAAGACGCTCGCTGGACAGATGGAGGCGCTGCTCCACTGGGCCGAGGAGAATGTCGATCAGGTGCTGGAGGCGCAGCGCCGCTACGACGAAGCGGCGGCGTCTGCCCTCTGAGCGAGGCGTTCGAGCACGAACGATATTTGTCCGGCGCTCTACCCGCAAAAACGCACTCTGCGGAGGCGAGTTGCGATTACTGACATCATCCCACAATTCGTTTCATTGTGGCGCGCTGCATCGAACGGGGTGTCAGGCGATTTGAAAATGCAACCAGGTTGTTCAAGAAGCCGGGAATCACGGAGGCTTTCCCTCGTCCCAGGGCCCGGAGACCGCTTTCGGCGACGGGGCGGGGCTTCATGGTCAGAAGGCGCAGCATGGGCGAAACGGGAGCATCGGCGGCCGCATCGAAGCCCGTTTCGGTGTGCCCTGGGCAAAGACTGGTGACGACTACACCGTGCGGGCGAAGTTCGTCGTGCAGAGCTTCGCCAAAAGCCAGCACATAGGACTTCGTAGCTGCGTAAGCCGCATAATTGGGAGCAGGTTGGAGTCCAAGGAGACTGGCAATGAGGAGAATCTGCCCGGTTCCCCGGGATGCCATGTCCCGCCCGAAGACATAGCTCAACTCGGTGACCGCCGTGATGTTGAGCTGAATCATATCCGCTGTGCGCTCGATCGGCGTTTCCAGAAATTCGCCGTGCAACCCATATCCCGCATTGTTGACCAGAATGTCGATCTGTAGCGCCCGTTCGTCCAGGCTGCTTTTCAACCGGGCAGCGGCTCCAGGCGCGGCAAGGTCGATCGGCTCGACAACGACATCGACGCCATGTTTCTGGCGGAGGTCGGCGGCGAGCTTTTCCATTGGCTCCCGCCGTCGGGCGGCGAGCACAAGATTGACCTTCTGCGCCGCCAGCAGCTCGGCAAATTCGAGCCCGAGGCCGCTTGAGGCGCCTGTGATCAGCGCCCGTTTTGCCCGGGCGCCATTCGGCTTTTCACCCGCGGAGATCTGCGTTCCGGTATCAGCAGCTTGTTGCATCAGCTTTTCCTTTCAACGACCGTATCCTGCCCGGCGCCTTCATGTTTTTCGCGCGATATGCCTCGGAGTGCTGCCGGACGAATTCCGCAACGCCGAGCGGCGGCGAAACCGCCGAGCTAGCTCGCGGGCGAAGGGCCAACGGCCGTGATATGGCCCGGCCGCGCCGCGCCGAGCCCTTGTGCTCGCCAGTTCGCCAGCGCCTCCAACGCCGGCCTCAAGCCGTTGGCCGGATCGGCGAGCCGGTAGACTTTGCTGGCCGATGGTGGCGGCAGGGAGTGCCGCTCCACGAGCCCCGCATTTTCCAGAGCGCGAAGCCGGTCGGTCAGAACGTTCGCGCTCACGCGGGGGATGGCCGCCTTCAAATCGGAGAAACGGCGCTCTCGAAGGTTCAGGCACAACAATATCTCCAGCACCCAGCGGCCCTCGATCCAGTCGAGCGGATCGCCGTTCGGCCGCGGATGAGCAGAGGCAACCGCCGGGCTGGAAGAGGGGCGGGGGCCGGTCAAATTTCCCTCCTGCGCCATGAGACCGCGGCGGGCCTGTGCGGGGACAGGGCCGCCCTCATGCCGCCGCCACTGCGACGGGTTCCGGACTCTGGCCGTCGGGCTTGATCCGGTACCAGAGGGCATAGAGCGCGGGCATGAAGACGAGGGTCAGGATCGTGCCGATCAGCGTGCCACCGATCAGCGTGAAAGCCATGGCTCCCCAGAACACCGAATGGGTGAGTGGGACGAAGGCGAGGACGGCGGCCAGCGCGGTCAGGATCACCGGGCGGGATCGCTGCACGGTCGCCTCGACCACGGCGTCGAACGGCGTCCGGCCGAGCCCCTCGTTCTCGTGGATCTGGCCGATCAGGATGAGCGTGTTGCGCATCAGGATCCCCGCGAGTGAGATCAGCCCCAGGATCGCATTGAAGCCGAAGGGCTGGCCGGTCAGCAGCAGCGTCGGCACCACGCCGATCAACCCGAGAGGGGCGGTCAGCAGCACGATCGCCATCGCGGAGAACTGGCGAACCTGCAGCATGATGACGATCATCATCAGCAGGATCATGATCGGGAAGACCGGCGCCAGCGCGGCATTGGCCTTGGCCGCTTCCTCGATCGAGCCGGCCATGTCGATGTGATAACCCGGCGGCAGCGTGTCGATGACCGGCTGGAGCTTCTTGAACATGGCGGTGGAGACGTCGGGTGGTTGCAGGCCGTTGGCGATGTCGCCGCGCACGGTGATCGTCGGCACGCGGTCGCGGCGGAGCAGGATCGGATCCTCCATGCGCAGTTCGAGCTTCCCGATCTGGCTGATAGGAACACGCTGCCCATTCGCCGCGGTCAGGGTGAAATCGCCGATGCGCGCCGGATCGAGCCGCGTCCCGCCGGCGGAACGCGCGACAACATCGACGGTCCTGATGTCCTCGCGGGCCTGCGAGACCGTCACGCCCGAGAGCAGGAACTGGAGTTGTTCGCCGACGTCGCTCGAGGTCAGGCCCATTGCGCGGAGCCGATCTTGATCGAGCACGAAATGCAGCGTCGGCACGCGCTCGCCCCAATCGGTGTTGACCGTGCGCATCGTCGGGTCGGCGGTCATGATCGCGCGAACCCGGTCGGCAATGACACGCGTCCTGTCGACGTCGGGACCGCTGACGCGGAACGCCACGGGATAGGGTGAGGGGGGGCCGAAGACGAGTTGCGTCACCCGCACGCGCGCGGCAGGCGCGAGGCCGTCGGCAGCCGCCCGCCGCAGACGCTCCTTCAAGGCATCGCGTGCTTCCTCCGATGGCGTGCGTACGACGATCTTGGCGAAAGACGGGTCGGGTAGTTCTGGCGTAAGCGACATGAAGAAGCGCGGCGCACCTTGCCCGACATAGGCGGTGACGACCTTCGACTCGGGCTGCTTGCGCAGCCAGGCTTCGACCTGCGCGCTGGCAGCGCTGGTTTGCTCGATCGAGGTGCCCTTGGGCATCTGAACTTCGATCAGGACCTCGGGCCGGTCGGATGTGGGGAAGAACTGCTTCTTCACCAGCACCATGCCCGCACCGGCGATCAGGAATGCGGCCAGCGTCGCGATCGTCACCACCCGGTTGCGCGTTACCGCCCAGCGGATCAGCCCGCGCACCCTCTGGTAGCGCGGTGTCTCATAGATGGCGTCATGGCCGCCCTGGACCGGCTTGATCGCCGGCAGCAGCTTGACGCCCATATAAGGAGTGAAAATAACGGCGACGACCCAGGAGGCGAGCAGAGCGAAGCCGACCACCCAGAAGATGTTGCCGGCATATTCGCCGGCGGTCGACCGCGCGAAGCCGACCGGCATCAGGCCGATCACCGTCACCAAGGTGCCTGCCAGCATCGGCGCCGCGGTATGGCTCCAGGCATAGGCCGATGCCTTGATGCGGTCGAAGCCTTCTTCCATCTTCACGACCATCATCTCGATCGCGATGATCGCGTCATCGACGAGCAGCCCGAGCGCGAGAACCAGCGAGCCCAACGTGATGCGATCGAGCACGCGTCCGGTCGCCCACATGATGACGAGGACGATCGCGAGCGTCAGCGGTACCGCTCCCGCCACGACGATGCCGACCCGCCAGCCGAGCGCGATCAGGCTGACGATCATCACAATCGCCAGTGCTTCGAGAAACGTCCGCATGAACTGGTCGACGGCGGCCGTGATATTCACCGACTGGTCGGTTACGGGGACCAGTGCCATTCCGAGCGGCAGCTCGGACGAGATCGCCTTGACTTCGGCGTTCAGCGATTTGCCCAGATCGAGCCCGTTCCAGCCCTCGCGCATCACCACGCCCAGCAGCAGGGTCGGTTCGCCCTGGTTGCGGATAAGGAAGGTGGCAGGGTCTTCATAGCCGCGCCGGACCTCGGCGATATCCGCCAGGCGCAAGGTGCGGCCATTGGCGGCGATCGGCAGGTCGCGGACCTTCTCCAGATCGTCGAATGCGCCGTCGAGCCGCACCTGCATCTGCGGGCCGTTCGCCTCGATCGCGCCCGCCGGGGTAATCAGGTTCTGCTGTGCCAGCGCCGAGAATATCGCGCGCGGCGCGATGCCCAACGTCGCCAAACGGTCCTGTGCGAACTCGACGAAGATCCGCTCCCGCTGCTCGCCGACGATATTGACCTTCTTGACGCCGGGCACATGCAGCAGCCGCTGGCGCAGCGACTCCGCCTGCCGGACGAGGTTCCGCTGCGGTTCGCCCTTTGCCTTCAAGGCATAAAGCGCGAAGGTCACGTCGCCATATTCGTCGTTGACGAACGGCCCCGCTACGCCCTGCGGCAGGTTGGGCGCCTCGTCCTGCAACTTCTTGCGCGCCTGGTAGAATTGCTCCGGCACCTCGGATGGGGGTGTCTGGTCGCGCAGAATCAGCGTGGTGAACGCAAGGCCAGGCCGCGTGAACGTCTCCGCGCGGTCGTACCAGCGCAGCTCCTGGAGGCGTTTTTCGAGCGGCTCGGCGACCTGGTCCTGCATCTCCTGTGCGGTGGCGCCGGGCCAGGCCGAGACCACGGTCATTTGCTTGATGGTGAAGCTCGGATCCTCGGCGCGGCCCAGGCTGAGGAAGGCGACGATTCCGGCAGCGGAGATGGCGATGATGAAGAATAAAGTGACCGCCCGCTCGCGCACCGCCAGCGCGGACAGGTTGAACCTGCCGCTGGGTTCAGGAGCGCCGCTCAACGCACCGCTCCCGCATCGATGCGGACGGCCTCGCCCTGATGGAGCATGTGCGCGCCCAGCGCGACGAAGCGCTCGCCCGATCGCAATCCGGCCGACACGACGGCATTTTCCTCACCGATGGAAGCCAGGCGCACCGGCCGCCACGTCACCTTGGCGTCGGTCTTGCCGGTGACGACCCAGACTCCCGGTCCGCGCCCGGGGTCGTAAATCGCGCCGAGCGGAACGGAAATGGCCTGAGGTTGACCGGGAACGCCGACGCGGACGGTTACAGTCGAACCCAAGGGCGCGGTCGCGGGGGCGCCGGCCAGCACGAACCGGGCTTCGAAGGTTCGCGTCGCCGGATCGGCGGCATCGCTCAACTGGCGCAAGCGCGCAGTGCCGGCGAGACCGCTGTAGGTCCGCGCCTCCGCTACCGTATCCAGCGCAGGGCGAAGCGTCTCGGGCAGCGCGACGATCGCTTCGCGGGGGCCTGACCGCGCCAGCCGAACGACGGTCTGGCCGGCGGTCACCACCTGGCCCGGCTCGGCCAGCGTTTCGGCGACGGTGCCGTCCGCGTCGGCGACCAGCACGGTATAGCTGGCATCGTTCCGGCTGACGCGCGCTTGTGCTTCCGCGGTCGAAAGTGCGGCCCGGGCGGAAAGGGCGTCGGCCTTTTTCTGTTCATAGAGCGACGCCGACGCCGCGCCCGCCGAAACCAGATCGCGATAGCGAAGCTCGTCGGCGCTGGCCTGGGCCGCGCGGGCCCGGGCGGCCTCGACCGCTCCCGCCGTAGCTTGCGTCGCGAGCTTGTAGTCGGTCGGGTCGATCCGCATCAACGGTTGGCCGCGGCGGACGGCCTGGCCCGCGTCTACCAGTCGCGCCACGACCTTGCCGCCGACGCGAAAGGCGAGGTCGCTCTGTACGCGCGCGCCGACGATCCCGGTGAATTCGCGTGCGGACCCCTCGGCCAGCCCCGCTTGGGCGGTCCGCACCAGCGGAGGCGCAGTGCGCGGATCGGCGTCCGATCGTCCGCATCCGGCAAGCGCGCTGGCCGCCAGTCCAAGAATTCCGATGCTTCGCGCGCAAGACGATATCGACACGCAGGTTCCTCCTGTTTCAGTAGGAACTCTATGTCATCGTGTGACCAATATGTCAACTAGTCACATGTAATCAATTCGCCCTAGGGCGCGAGGCTGCGCAGTACCAATCCGGTCACCTCGGTTTGGGCATCGGGAAGAAGGTCGAGGCTGCGCTCGAGAAAAACCGGGTCGATGAAGGGCCTCAGCGCATAGAAAATCGACCGGCAGGTCTCGTCGAGCGGTGTCTTGCGCTCGAACTCGCCGCTCTCGCGTCCTTCCCTCAGAATCTCTTCGAGCAGGCTCTGGAGGCGCTCGGTATAGGCCCGCGCGACCTCCCAGTTTTCGGACGAGGCATTGACCGCGATCTCGTAAAGCTTGCGATCGGAGAAGAGCAGGTCGACGGTCGCAGTGGTCGCGGTTCTCGCAAATCTGCGCAGCTTATCGGTTGCGTCCTGCCCTTGGTCCACCGCCTCCCGGACCTGGTCGAACAGCGCATCCACGCAGTCGCCGCAGATCGCCTCGCCGATCGCCTGCTTCGATTCGAAAAACCGGTAGATATAGGCTTTGGAGAAGCCGATCTCCCGCGCCAGATCCGCCACCGTCGTCTTCGCATAGCCATAATGAGCGAAGCATTCGCGCGCGGCCTTGACGATCTGATCCCGGACCGAATGTTCTGCCGGCCCGCGTACGGGCGCTGCCTTTTCTGCAATCTGCGTTTTCATGACCAACCTTTAGCGCGAAAGTCGGCGATTGACAAATTGTGACCAATTGCGTTATTGGTCACATGAAACTCATCAGCTGATCGGCGATATTCCATGCGCTTCTTTCGTACCCTGATCGCGGCATCCACAACGGCTCTTCTCGCGGGTTGCGCGGTCGGTCCTAGCTATGTTGCGCCGCAGATGGCCGCACCGCCAGCTTTCATCGGCGGTCCTGCGGTCGATGCCAATGCCGAGCGGGCAGCCAAGGTCGACCTGGCCAATTGGTGGCGGTCTTTCGACGATCCGCTGTTGGCGAGCCTGGTCGATCGGGCGCTGGCGCAAAACCTGGATCTGCAACAGGCCCGCGCTCGCGTGATGCAGACGCGCGCCGCGCTACGCTACGCCAATGCCGACCTTCTTCCGTCGGGTCAGATCAGCGGCCAGGCGAGCGAGAATTATCAGTCACGCGAGACACCGCAGGGCCGGATCGCCAGCGCACTGCCGGGTTTCCAGAGAGAGGCGCAGAGCTATGAGCTGAACCTCGGCGCGAGTTGGGAAATCGATCTGTTCGGCGGCAAGGATGCCGCGCGCGACGCGGCCCGCGCCGATTGGCAAGCTTCCTCCGCGGCGGCGGTTGCCGCCAGGCTCGCCGTCGCCGCGCAGACCGCCGACACCTATATCGCGATCCGCGGCCTGCAGGCGCGACTCGGGGTCGCGCGGGACCAGCAAAAGATCCAGCAACAGTTGGTCGACCTGACTGCGTTGCAATATCGCAAGGGCGTTGCGGCGGAGCTGCAACTGAGCCAGGCCCAGGGCGCGCTCGCGCAAGTGAAAGCCGTCATTCCGGAGCTCGAGCAGAATCTCGACAGCTCGATGAATGCCTTGGACGTCCTGCTCGGGCTCCAGCCTGGCTCGACCCGTCCCGAGCTTGCGGCCGTCGCGCCGATCCCGATCGTCCCCGCGGTTTCCAGCGCGGGTGGCCCTGCGGCCTTGCTGCGGCGGCGGCCCGACATCATCGCGGCCGAGCGCACGCTTGCCGCATCGAACGCCCGCATCGGCGTCGCCATCTCGGAATATTATCCCAAATTCTCGCTGAGCGGTCTGCTCGGCACGGCGACGATGGGCGTGGGCAGCTTGTTCGGGGGGGGAGCCACCCAGGCGAGCGGAATCCTCGGGTTGCGCTGGCGGCTGTTCGATTTTGGCCGCATCGATGCCGAGATCGCTGCCGCGCGCGGCCGCAACAGCGAAGCGTTGGCCGCCTATCGCCTCGTCGTCCTGCGGGCCTCGGAGGATGTCGAGAACGCCTTTTCAAGCGTGGTTAAACAACAGGCACGCGCGCAAATCCTTGCCGAGGGCGATACGTCGCTGAGCAAGGCTCGGGGCTCAGCTTTTGCGGCGTACAAAGCTGGCGCATCCAGCCTGCTCGAGGTGCTCGACGCCGACCGGCGCGTGCTGGAGACGCGCGACGCCGAAATTCAGGCAAAGGCGGCCGCCGCTCGCGCCGCCGTCGCTTCGTACCGGGCGTTGGGCGGCGGCTGGGATGCGCCGACGCCAATCGCGGAGCCCGTGGCAGCGGCGCAATGAGCTTGAACTTCGCCATTTGCCGGTTCACCTGCCCACCGACCTGATCGTGCACGAATCCCGCGGCGGGTGAATCGAAACCAGCTTTTTGTAAAATTGGCGAGGGTTGGTGCCGTTATCTAAAGATTAACCAAGAAACCTCACGTGACCTTGACGGTGTTTGCCGCACGACGTGCGCTTACCCTCACGATTGGCTTGCCGTGCTTCCCCTTCAACACATCATTCTAGAGATGATTGCGACCGGAAGCTCTCTGGAGGCCACCGCCGATCGTCTTTGCTCCGAAGTCGAGGCTTTGCTGCCTGGTGTTATCTGCTCCGTTTTGACGGTCGATCGCGGCGGCTTCCTGCGTCCACTATCGGCGCCTAGCCTGCCGTCGGACTATTCCGCAGCGCTGGATGGTATCCCAATCGGACCCGCAGCAGGCTCGTGCGGAACGGCCGCATATCTCAAGAAGCCGGTGGCCGTCGCGGACGTCGCGAGCGATCCCAAATGGGCCGCATTCAGGCACCTTGTTCTGCCGCTGGGGCTGGCGGCGTGCTGGTCGAGCCCTATCAGCGACGCGAGCGGAATGGTCTTGGGAACCTTCGCGATCTATTACCGCGAGCGGCGCGGCCCGACCCCAGCTGAAGAGCAGATCGTCGCAAACTGCACCCACCTTTGCGCGATCGCGATGGAGCGACACGACCGTTTGCTCGAGCACGAGCGTAAGGCGAACGTCGACGAGCTCACTGGGCTGCTGAATCGGGCCTCCTTCAACCGAGCGCTCGCAGGCTTGTCCTGTGACGAGCCGGGGTCTTGGGCGATCATGGTCCTCGATCTGGATAATCTAAAGGTGACGAACGACACCTTTGGCCATCATGTCGGCGACGAGCTCTTGCGGGAGGTCTCGTCCCGGCTCGCTACCGCCTCAGCGCCGGCAAAGGCCTTTCGGATCGGGGGCGACGAGTTTGCGATCATCTGGGAAACGCCGGAGGCACTTCGGGATATCTCCGATACGGCACAGCGCATCCTCAATTGCCTGGCTGAGGCGGCTTCATGCGATGGGCATTTGGTCTCTCCGCAGGCGACGATCGGCGGCGCCGTGCTGTCGATCGGAGATGCGACTGCTGAGACAGTCCGCCAGAAGGCGGATTTCGCTCTATATCACGCCAAAGAGACGGGCAGGGGCGGGTTCGTCCGCTACTGGCCCGGCATCGGGACGGCGATCACGAAACGGCTAACGGCTATTCGCGACCTTGGGGACGCGCTTCGCGAGAATCGCGTCGAGGCCTATTATCAGCCAATCTTCCGCCTCGACACGCGCGAAGTGGTCGGCGTCGAGGCGCTCTGCCGCCTGATGACGCCTGACGGTGAAATCATTCCCGCCGCGGCGTTCAGCGATGCGACCTCGGATGCGCAGATCGCGTGCTCGCTGACAGAACGCATGCTGGGACGCATCGTGGCCGACATCCGCCACTGGCTCGACCTTGGCATAGCATTTCAGCATGTTGGTCTGAACGTGTCCTACGCCGACGTCCATCGCGGCAAGCTCGGCGGTCAGCTCAGCGCTGCGTTCGCGGCCGCGGATGTGCCACTCAAGCATCTAATCGTCGAGATCACCGAGAATGTTTATATGGGGCGCCGTGACCATGTCATCGCCCGTGAAATCAAGGCGATGCGAGCGCTGGGACTACGGGTGGCGCTCGACGACTTTGGTACCGGCTTCGCCTCCCTGACCCATCTGCTAACCGTCCCCGTCGACATTCTCAAGATCGACAAGAGTTTTGTAGACAGCCTCTCGCCGGGAAATCCCAGCAGCGTGATCGTCGAGGGACTTTTGAGCATCGCCGAAAAGCTCGGCATCCGCGTGGTCGCCGAGGGTATAGAGACCGAGAGCCAGGCGGAGCAGTTGAGCGCCCTGGGCTGCGTACTCGGGCAAGGTTACCTGTTCTCGCCAGCGGTCGATCGCGTCGCCATGACCGAAATGCTGGTTCGATTCGGGCAATCGTTGCCCGCAGAAAGGCCGTCGCGGGGCGCCGCATGGATGCACACCGGCGGCGCGGATGTCGGCGCCAATCAGAGCGCGCGTCTCTTGAGACAAGGCGGGCAGTAAAGCGCCGATCATAAGCCTGCCGCCGCCAGGATCGCGCAATGAACGCCGGCGACATTGGGAGCTCCCGCAGGCGGGCTACACCGGCCCGAGACTTGTGCCATCCTACGCGGCTCTCGGACCGGGTAGATGGATCCTGCCGCCCCAGCCAATCAGTCCGACGCCTGGACGATGGCCGCTTCGGTCGTCAGCAGCAGTCCCGCGACCGACGCTGCGTCCTGCAGTGCCGAGCGGACGACCAAGGTCGGGTCGATCACGCCGGACTGGACCAAATTCTCATAGGTTTCGGTCTGGGCGTTGAAACCCATGTCCGGATCGTTGCCCTCTATCAGCCTTGCGCAGACCACGCCGCCGTCATGGCCCGCATTCTCGGCGATCTGGCGCAGCGGCGCCGACAGCGCCCGGCGGACGATGTCGATGCCACGATCCTGGTCGGCATTGTCGCCCTTCACATCCTCCAGCGCGCTCACCGCGTGGAGCAGCGCGGTTCCGCCGCCGGGGAGGATTCCCTCCTCCACCGCGGCGCGCGTGGCGTGGAGCGCGTCGTCGACGCGATCCTTGCGTTCGGTCATCTCGACTTCGGTCGATGCGCCGACCCGGATGATCGCGACGCCGCCCGACAGCTTCGCCAGTCGCTCCTGGAGCTTTTCCTGATCATATTCGCTGTCGGTATTCTCGATCTGCTGGCGGATGGCTTCGACCCGTGCGGCGATAACCGCGGGATCGCCCGCGCCGTCGACGATCGTCGTGTCGCTCTTGTCGATCGAGACGCGCCGGGCGGTGCCGAGCATGTCCAGCGTCACACCCTCGAGCTTGATGCCGAGCTCTTCGCTGACGACCATGCCCTTGGTCAGGATCGCGATGTCCTCGAGCATCGCCTTGCGGCGATCGCCAAAGCCCGGCGCCTTGACCGCGGCGACCTTCAGGCCGCCGCGCAGCTTGTTGACGACGAGCGTAGCCAGCGCGTCGCCTTCGATATCCTCGGCGATGATCAACAATGGCCTGGCCGCCTTGGCGGCGGCCTCGAGGATCGGCAGCAACGCTTCGAGCTTCGACAGCTTCTTCTCATGGATCAGGATGCACGGGTCCTCGAGCTCGACCGTCATCTTCTCGGCATTGGTCACGAAATAGGGGCTGAGATAGCCGCGATCGAACTGCATGCCCTCGACGATTTCGAGCTCGAACTCCATGCCCTGCGCGTCTTCGACCGAAATCACGCCTTCCTTGCCGACCTTGTCCATCGCCTTGGCGATCATCCGGCCGATTTCCTCGTCGCCATTGGCGGAGACGATGCCGACCTGGGCGATCTCGTCATTGTTGGCGACCGGCCTGGAGCGCGTCGCCAGATGTTCGACGACGCGGATGACGGCGAGGTCGATGCCGCGCTTGACGTCCATCGGGTTGACCCCTGCGGAAACTGATTTGAGTCCCTCGCGGACGATCGCCTGGGCGAGCACGGTGGCGGTGGTCGTGCCGTCGCCGGCATGATCCTGGGTTCGCGAGGCGACCGCGCGCATCATCTGCGCGCCGAGATTCTCGAACCTGTCCTGAAGCTCGATGTCCTTGGCGACGGTCACGCCGTCCTTGGTGATCCGGGGTGCGCCATAGCCCTTGTCGATCAGAACGTTGCGGCCCTTGGGGCCGAGCGTTGCTTTGACGGCATCCGCGAGCAGATCGATCCCGCGCGTGATTGCCTCGCGCGCGTCGCGCGAGAATTTGATGTCTTTGGCTGGCATGGAAATCGGGCCGTTCGGTTGCTGGAACGCGACGGAAGCGTCGCTATCACAACCGAAGCCAGCGCTGCGATCTGCGAATTGGCACTAAGGAAGCGCGAGTGCCAGTGCCCCACATGTGGGGGCAATCGCGATTATGCGCAAGACGGCGACCGGGGCATTTCGACCCCCAGCCGGTCTCGGCCGGCTGGGAGCCCCATCCGATAGCGTCAGTCAGCCGGTTCCAGCTTGTCCGCGGTACGCAGCTCGAAATCGCTCGCGTCGTGGCGCTCGTGGAGTTGTTCGGACGGCTCGCCCATCACGCGATTGACCATGCGGCCGCGCTTGAACGCCGGCCGCTCGAAGATCTGGTCGGTCCAGCGGATCACGTTCTTATAGTCCTGCACCTGCAGGAACTCGCCGGCGTCATAGGCCAGCCCCTTGACCAGCGCGCCGTACCAGGGCGCGGTTGCCATGTCGGCGATCGAATAATCCTTGCCGCCGAGATATTCGCTCTCGCCCAGCCGGCGGTCGAGCACGTCGAGCTGACGCTTCACTTCCATCGCATAGCGGTTGATCGGATATTCCTGCTTGAACGGCGCATAGGCATAGAAATGCCCGAAGCCGCCGCCGAGGAACGGCGCGCTGCCCATCTGCCACATCAGCCAGGACAGGACTTCGGCGCGAGCCGGATAATCCTTGGGCAGGAATTCGCCGAACTTCTCGGCCAGGTAGATCAGGATCGCGCCGGATTCGAACACGCGCACGGGCGCGGCCGGGTCGGTGTGATCCATCAGCGCGGGGATCTTGGAATTGGGGTTGGCGGCAACGAAGCCGCTGCCGAACTGGTCGCCCTGGTTGATGCGGATCAGCCAGGCGTCATATTCGGCGCCGGTGTGACCGAGCGCGAGCAATTCTTCGAGCATGACCGTCACCTTCACCCCGTTGGGCGTGGCGAGCGAATAGAGCTGCAGCGGATGCTTGCCGATCGGCAGCTCCTTGTCGTGGGTCGGCCCGGCGATCGGCCGATTGATATTGGCGAACGCGCCGCCGTTTTCCTTGTCCCAGGTCCAGATTTTCGGGGGGGTGTAATCGGTCGGCTCGCTCATCGGTGCAGCTCCACGTTTCGCGGCCGGAACTTCCCGGTCGCGCCGACGCTAGCTAGGAAGCCCGATCGGGTTTCGCCACCTTGAAGGCGCGCCCTCAAGGGTTCTCATGAGACTATCGGTGTTGTCGCTAGTGCGATGCCGATCGCGCGCCCGTGCCATCACGCGATCGCAGGGGCGTCACGCCTCCAATACCGCATGGGCTCGCACCGGAAACGTGCCCATCTTGCTGACCTTTGGCGGCACTGCCCAAAAGCGGAATCCGTCGATCGGGAGCTCATCCATATTGGTCATATGCTCGACGATCGGGATGCCCGCGCCGAGCAGGATCGTATGCACCGGCCGTTCGCCGCCGGAAACATCGTCGATATTGTAGGAATCGATGCCGACGACCAGCGCGCCGTGATCGCGCAGATAAGTGGCGGCATCGGCGGTAAGGAACGGGTGGTCCTCGAAATATTGATCGGTCCGCCAATGGCGATCCCACCCGGTCTGCACCAGCACCGCGCGGCCGCCGACATCGCTCGCGGCAAAGGCGGTCCAGTCGATCGCGCGCGCCGCTTGCCCCGCGACACGCACCACGACGGCGGGAACGCCGCTGACGCGGTCGAGATCGAGCCCGGAAAGGTCATAGCCCTCGGCGTAACGATGGAACGGCGTGTCGAGATAGGTGCCGGTATTTCCGACCATTTCGATCTTGCCGATCTGGAACTCGGTCCCTTCGGCATAAATCGCGCGCGATTGCTCGCGCGATAGATGATCGCACATCAGGGGAGCAGGCAATCCCTTATAGGTGATCATGCCGTCTTCGATCGTATGGCTGAGGTCGATGCGGCGGCTCGTGTCGGCCACCGTCGGTCGAGCGGCCACGGCGGCGCGTTTGTGTCGCTCCTCGATGATCCGCTTGTTGAGGATCCGCACCGTGCCGACCATGAGCAGCCGCAGATCGGCGATGATATAGGCTGCGAGCGCGTCGTCGGTGATGTCGTCGCCATCGATATCGAGCCGGAAATCCTGGCCCTGGATGCCGCCCCCGTTCGAAAATTCGACCTCGAAATCGAAACACGCCCGCTTGTCGCCCACCATTCTTACCTTTCCAGCCGCGCTAAGTCGTGACGCCGATCTAGTGTCAAATCGTCCTGTCACGCCAGCGCGAACGCGGCAGGATCGTCACGATGAACTATCCGATGCGCCTCCGGCACAAACCCGGTATCATGGGTGCGGCGGCGGATGGTGAAGGTGAGGTCAGGTTGATAGCGGTGCGCGAGCGGGGGCGCAGCGGCGGATCGGAAGCCGAGATGGCGCTGTTCGCGCGCGTCGTGGGCGGCGACCGGGCGGCGTTCGAGGAATTGTACCGCCTCTACCATCCCCGGCTGACGCGGTTCCTGCTCAACCTGATCCGGCGGCCGACCCTGGTCGAGGAAGTGCTCGACGACACGATGATGGTGGTGTGGGATCGCGCCGACAGTTTCAACGGCGCGAGCAAGCTGTCGACCTGGATTTTCGCCATTGCCTATCGCAAGGCGATGAAGGGGCTGAAGCGGCAGGACGAGGCGGTCGAGGATAAGGACGCCGAGAACCGTATCAGCGACGCGGCGAGCCCCGAGGAAGTATCGAGCCGCCACCGCATCAATGCCTTGCTGATGCGCGCGATGGACGAATTGTCGGCGGCGCACCGGGCAGTGGTGGACCTGACGTATTTCCACGAACTGGGCTATCGCGAGATTGCGACGATCCTCGAATGCCCGGTCGACACGGTGAAGACCCGCATGTTTCATGCTCGCCGGCACCTCAGGCGTCGCCTGGCCGGCGAGTTGACCGACTGGATTTAGGAAGACGTTCGATGGCTGAGATCATCCGGCTGCGCGGCAGCCCTCATGAACAGGCGCAGCACTTGCTGCCCTGGTACGTCAACGGCACGCTGGAGGCCGACGACGCGGCGATGGTCGAGGCGCATCTCGCCGAGTGCGCCGAATGCCGCGCCGATCTGGCGGCGGAACAGGTCCTCGCGCGCGAGGTCGCGGGGTTGCCGATCGATGTCGAACATGCCTGGGCGGCGCTAAGCGAGCGGATCGACACGGCGGGACCGCCGCGCCGGCTGGCCGAGCCGGTGCCGTTCCTGCGCCGCAAGGTGGCGATGGGCTGGGCGCTCGGTGGGCCGCTCGCGGCGGCGGCCGCGGTCGCGTTTGCTGTCATGGTTGTGCCGGACGCGCCATCGCCCGCTGGCGAGACTTATCGTGCGCTGGGATCGGCACCGACGGCACAGCCGGGCAATGCGCTGGTGATGTTCCGGCCCGATGCCCGCGACGTCGACCTGCGCGCCGCGCTGACCAAGGCAGGCGCGCGCGTCGTCGATGGCCCGACCGCGACCGGTGCCTATGTCGTGCGGATTGCGCCCGATCGCCGGGGCCAGGCGATCGACGGCCTGCGCGCCACGCCGCAGGTCGTGCTGGCCGAGCCGATCGACCCTGGATCGCAGCCATGACCTGGCGCGGATGGTTCCGGYTCTGCCTGGCCTTGTGCGGTGCCGCCGCGCTCGGCGTGGTGACGCCGGGCCATACGCAGGAGCGGC
>NZ_JBFUIL010000018.1:0-26027 GCF_056401895.1 Sphingomonas sp. P4_D12
GGAGCCCGCCGACTAGGAGCGCAGCGCAGTCGCGTAGCTGAAGCTACGCGCCAGCAAGCGACGACGCTCGGCGGGCTCCTGCGGGCAACCGCGAAGCGGCGGGCCGATTTTGCCGCCCGGACGTCGTCGCGCGTCGGTCACGATGCTAAAAGCATCGCTCCTTCCTTGCTCCTAGCCGGACACCAAAATCGGCTCCGTCACGACCTCGCGGTAACTGAGTACAGGCCCTAGGCCGATGGGAAGTTTCCTCGGCCGCTACAATCCGTTTCGCGCGTTGCTCGACCTGCGCCGCTATCTCGGCACGCGCAAGAAATACGAAATCCTGATCCTGTTCGGCTCGCTGATGCTCTGCATCCTGATCGTCGGGGCCTTCGCCGCCGGTTCGACCGTCCAGCGCGAGTGGCGGCGGCCGACCATCATCTACGTCCAGTCGTGGCGCGCCGACCGCAGCAATGCCGAGATCGTCGCGCAGCAGAAGATCGACGGCGAAAAGAAGAGGATCGAGGACGCCAAGCAGAAGAAGGAAGACGACGAGAGAAAGGCCGCGTTCAAGCGCCTGAACGATAAATTGTCGCCTTGGCTGTGAGTCCCGACCCGCGTTTCATGGGTGCCGCCTTGGCGCTGGCCGAGCGCGGGCGTGGGCGGACGGCGCCCAATCCCAATGTCGGCTGCGTGATCGTGAAGCATGGGCGTGTCGTCGGGCGCGGCTGGACCCAGCCCGGCGGGCGGCCGCATGCCGAGGCGATGGCGCTGGCGATGGCGGGCGACGCTGCGGCAGGCGCGACCGTCTATGTGACGCTCGAACCTTGCGCGCACCAATCGCCGCGCGGGCCGGCATGCAGCGATCTATTGATCGAAGCTGGCGTAGCCCAGGCCGTGATCGCGCTGGGCGACCCCGATCCGCGCACTGATGGCCAGGGCATCGCGCGATTGCGCGCCGCCGGGATCGCGGTGACCGAAGGGCTGATGACCGAGGAGGCGCGGCGCTCGATGGCCGGGTTCCTCACCCGTCGCGAATCCGGACGGCCGCACGTCACGCTCAAGCTCGCCACCTCGCTCGACGGCTGCATCGCGCGCGCCGATGGCGAATCAAAATGGATCACCGGAGACGCGGCGCGCGCGCATGCGCATCTCGAACGCGCGCGGCACGAGGCGATCCTGGTCGGGCGCGGCACTGCCGAAGCCGATGCGCCGCGGCTCGACGTCCGGCTCGGCGGGCTCGAACAGCACAGTCCGCGGCGCTTGCTGATGACTCGCCATCGCGGCGACCAGGAGCATTGGGAATGGGTCGACTCGCCCGCGGCGATCGCCGGGCTCGAGCAGATCGATCATGTCCTGGTCGAAGGCGGCGCCGGCGCCGCCTCGGCCTTCCTCGCCGACGATCTGGTCGACCGCTTGCTGCTCTATCGCGCGCCGATCCTGATCGGGGGCGGCCGTCCGGCGCTCGGCGACATCGGGCTTGGCCATCTCGCCGAGGCGCATGGCCGCTGGCGGTTGCACGACGCGCGGATGTTGGGCATCGACCGGCTGGAAATCTACGAACGCACCCGCTGACGATCGTCGGCGCAGCTTGGGAAATTAGCGATGTTCACCGGCATCATCTCCGATATCGGCACGATCCGCTCGATCGAGCATCGTGGCGACCTGCGCGCGGTAGTCGCAACCGCTTATGACACCAATGGGGTCGATCTCGGCGCGTCGATCTCGTGCTCCGGCGTGTGTCTGACCGTGATCGACAAAGGACCGGGCTGGTTCACTGTCGACATTTCCGGCGAGACCGTCTCGCGCACCGCGCAGGGGCAGTGGAGCGAAGGACGCAAGCTCAACCTCGAACGCGCGATGAAGCTGGGCGACGAGCTCGGCGGGCATATCGTCACCGGCCATGTCGACGGGGTCGCCGAAGTGGTGCGGGTCGAGCCCTCGGGCGATTCGAAGACGATCGCCTTCCGTGTCGCGCGCGACCTCGCGCCCTATATCGCCGCCAAGGGATCGGTGACGGTCGATGGCGTTTCGCTGACGGTCAATACGGTCAGCGACGGCACGGAGGGCGCCGAGTTCACGGTCAATCTGATCCCGCATACTCAGGCGGTGACGACACTAGGCGCGATCGAGGTCGGGCAGGCGGTCAATATCGAGATCGACGTACTCGCACGCTATTTGAGCCGTATGCGGTCGCTTCTCGAAAAGTAGCGTTTCAATGTGATTAGTGGCTGGACTCATCACATTTCAGTGTGATATTTCGCCAATCATGAGCACCATGCTGATCGATCGCGTTCGCGATCTCGTCTCCTCGGGCGGTATTTCGCGCTCGGGGCTTGCCCGCGCTGCCGGGCTTCACGCCAATTCGCTGCGCATGCTCGACGAGCCGGAATGGAATCCGACCGCCGATACGTTGCGCAAGCTGGAAGTCTATCTCGACCGGCGCGACAAACGCCCGGCGTTGGTCCCGATCGAGGAGATTATCGAGGAAGCGCGCAACGGCCGCATGACCATCCTGGTCGATGACGAGGATCGCGAGAATGAAGGCGATCTGATCATCCCGGCGCAAATGGCGACCCCCGACGCGATCAACTTCATGGCGCGCTATGGCCGCGGGCTGATCTGCCTGACCTTGACCGAGGCGCGGATCAAGCAACTCGAACTCGAACCAATGGTGCGCAACAATCGCACTCGCCACGGTACCGCCTTCACCGCGTCGATCGAGGCGCGCGAAGGGATCACCACCGGCATCTCGGCGCACGATCGCGCGCGCACCGTATCGGTCGCGATCGACGCGTCGAAGGGCGCGGAGGATATCGTCTCGCCCGGCCATGTCTTTCCGCTGATCGCGCGCGACGGCGGTGTCCTCGTCCGCGCCGGCCATACCGAGGCCGCGGTCGACGTCGCGCGGCTCGCCGGGCTCAACCCGTCGGGCGTGATCTGCGAGGTCATGAAGGACGATGGCACGATGGCGCGGATGGACGACCTGATCGCTTTCGCGCAGGAGCACAAGCTCAAGATCGGCACGATCCGCGACCTGATCGCCTATCGTCGTCAGCACGACCATCTCGTCGAGCGCCGCGCCGAGGCGCGCTTCACCAGCCGCTGGGGCGGCGAGTGGACCGCCCGGACCTATTACAACAAGGCCACCGGCACCGAGCAAATCGCGCTGATCAAGGGGCATCTCGACCCCGACAAGCCGACCCTGGTCCGGATGCACGCGATGAGCGTGTTCGCTGACTTGTTCGGAGAGGAAGGCAAGCGCGCCGGGCTGCTCGAACGCTCGATGGAGATCATCGGCAAGGCGGGCGCGGGCGTTGTCGTATTGTTGTCGCCATCGGGCGCGACCGGGTTCAGCCAGGCGCTGGAGCACAAGGCCGGCGCGCCGATGCCCGACGAATTGCGCGACTATGGTGTCGGCGCGCAAATCCTGACCGAATTGGGGGTCGAGGACATGATCCTGTTGACCAACACGCATCACATACTCGTCGCATTGGACGGCTATGGCCTGTCTATCGTAGGAGAACGCGCGATCGACATTGGGGGACTGGATTGATGGCGCGGATATTGATCGTCGAAGCGCGCTTCTACGACCATCTCAACGACATGCTGCTCGCCGGCGCGCGCCGCGCGATCGAGGAAGCGGGGCATGCGCACGAGACGGTGACCGTCCCCGGCGCGCTCGAAATCCCCGGCGCGCTCGCGCTGGCGGCGGAGACCGGGCGCTATGACGCTTATGTCGCGATCGGTGTGGTGATTCGCGGCGAGACCTATCATTTCGAGATCGTCTCGAATGAAAGCGCGCGCGGCATCATGGCGCTGACGATGGACGGCATCGCGATCGGCAACGGCATCCTCACCACCGAGAACGAGGCGCAGGCGATCTATCGCGCCGATCCCGATCAGGCCGACAAGGGCGGCGGCGCGGCCAAGGCGGCGCTGGCGATGCTCGACCTTCGGCAGAAATTCGGCTGACATGCCATCCGGGCCGCCGCCGTCGCGCTATCGCGTGATCGAGCGCGGCGGCCGGCTGCAGGTGATCGACACCTGGGCGGGGCGGCGGCCGCCGGCGATGGCGGCCTATACCGATCCGGTGCCGGTCGAGGACGTCGACCCGTCCGATCTGCCTTTCGGGGACACGGCGGCGGACGATTGGTCCGACACCGCGCCATCGCCTGGTGATTTTGCCGACAGGTCGGCCCAACCGGGAATGACGCTGGACCCGCCGGTCCCCTCCGCTCTTCCGCAACGCGCCCCCAATCTGGTGGCAGGGCCACCCGAGCTGCTGCGGAACGTCGCCGCCACGGTCTGCGGCGATACCCGCGATAGCGACGGCCGATTGGTGCTCAAGACCGCGCGCTTCTACGACAGCCGCGCGCCGCGGGCGATTGCGCTCGATCCGGACGGCGAGCGCGAGTTGGGACTGGCGATGCTGGTCGCGCTGGCGCTGGCGGTCGGCGCCGTGCTGTTCACCGTGACGCTCGGTTGGCCGGGGATCGTGGTCGGGGTGATCGCAATCGTGCTGGCGCGTCAGGTCAACCTGGTCGCGACGCCGTGGCTCGACCGGCTGGCGGCGCGGACCCGCTGACCGGTCACACCGTCCGGATCACACCGCGCCGGTGCAGATAATCCAGCAACTTGCGCCACAAGGGCATCGACATCAGCGCCGGCTGGCCGAACCAGGGATTGACGAAGCAGAACAGCAAGGCGGTCGCCGTCCCGAGGATCACCGCCCAGCCGCGCCGCCGGATCAGCGCGGCATATTCGGGGTCGAGATCGTCGGCCGCGACCGGGGGCGCCACCGCCATGCTGTTGTTCCACAGATTGCAGATGGCAACGAGCAGCAGCCAGCCGGAATAGGCGACGGCCGGCACCAGCCTGCCATAATAATCGCTGACCAAAGCGGTGAAGAACGGCATCCCCGCCACCGAGCATAACAGGAACAGATTGGGCATCAGCAATTTGGGCGACCAATGCCGCGCGCAATCGAATGCGCGGTGATGCCCGCTCCAGAACGCACCGATCACGAAGAAGGAGACGAAAAAGCCGATGAAATGCGGCGTCAGATGGGCGAGCGCCGCCAGGAAGGCGATGTCTGATGCGGCGTAGGGCAGCGCCGGCACCTTGAGCTCGATGACCAGCAAGGTGATCGAAATCGCGAACACCGCGTCGGAAAAGAATACCAGCCGTTCTAGCGCATGCGCCGGCGCACCGTGATGCATCGGCTGGTCGTTCGGCCCGTCGCTCATTTGTATCCCCCTGGAAATGCTATCTGGCATGGCGCCGCGGCGCTTGCCAAGCACGCATCGCTGCCGCCAATAGGGAGGGCGTTCGAGCATCGTGCGGAAAAAAGTGGGCAACGGATTTCCGCGACGCGATGCGACCACAAACGATTAGAGCGGCATGCCGCCCTAAGGAGAGAGCATGTCCGAGCAGAGCGTCTATCCAGTACCGGCCGATTGGGCCAAGCGTGCGAAGGTCAATCGCGCGGCGTATGAAAGGCTGCACGGGCGCAGCCTGGCCGATCCTGGCACCTTCTGGCTCGAACAGGCGCGCCGGCTCGACTGGATAAAGCGGCCGGAAATGGCCGGCGACTGGTCGTTCGGCCAGGACGATTTCCGCATCAGCTGGTTCGCGGACGGCGTGCTCAACGCAGCGGCCAATTGCCTCGACCGTCATCTCGCCACGCGCGGCGAGACGGTGGCGCTGATCTGGGAGCCCGACGATCCCAGCGAACAGCCGCGTCGCATCACCTATCGCGAGCTCCACCGCGACGTCTGCCGTTTCGCCAATGCGCTGAAGGACCAGGGCGTCGCCAAGGGCGATCGCGTCACCATCTACATGCCGATGATTCCCGAAGCGGCGGTCGCGATCCTGGCCTGTGCCAGGATCGGCGCGATCCATTCGGTGGTGTTCGGCGGCTTCTCGCCCGAAGCGCTGGCCGGGCGAATCGAGGATTGCGGATCGACTTTGGTGATCACCGCCGACGAAGGCCGGCGCGGTGGCAAGAAGGTCCCGCTCAAGGCCAATGTCGATGCCGCGCGCCGCCATGCGCCGGGACTGAACAAGGTCATCGTCGTCAAGGCGACCGGCGGCGACGTCGCGATGGGCGACGGCGATCTATGGTATCACGACCTGGTCGAGCAGGCGTCCGCCGAGTGCCGGCCCGAACCGATGAATGCGGAGGACCCGCTGTTCATCCTCTATACCTCGGGATCGACCGGCAAGCCCAAGGGCGTGCTCCATACCACCGCCGGCTATCTCGTCTGGGTCAGCCTCAGCCACGAACTGACCTTCGATTACCGGCCCGGCCAGATCTATTGGTGCGCGGCGGATATCGGCTGGGTCACCGGGCACAGCTATATCCTCTACGGCCCGCTCGCCAACGGCGCGACCAGCCTGATGTTCGAAGGCGTGCCCAATTGGCCCGACGCCAGCCGCATCTGGCAGGTTGTCGATCGTCACCAAGTCGAGATCATCTACACCGCGCCGACCGCGCTCCGCGCCCTGATGCGCGAAGGCGACGATTACGTGACGCGGACCAGCCGCCAGTCCCTGAAGCTGCTCGGCACGGTCGGCGAGCCGATCAATCCCGAGGCGTGGCGCTGGTATCATGAAGTGGTCGGCGAGGGGCGTTGCCCGATCGTCGACACCTGGTGGCAGACCGAGACCGGGGGGCACATGATCACGCCCCTGCCCGGCGCCGTCGACCTCAAGCCCGGCAGCGCGACCTTGCCGTTCCCCGGGGTCGATCCGCAGATCGTCGATAGCGACGGCAATGTCCTCAACGGCGCGACCGAAGGCAATCTGGTCATCGCCAGGAGTTGGCCGGGGCAGATGCGCAGCGTCTGGGGCGATCACGACCGCTTCTTCCAGACCTATTTCACCACCTATCCCGGAAAGTATTTCACCGGTGACGGCTGCCGCCGCGACGAGGACGGCTATTATTGGATCACCGGCCGCGTCGACGATGTGATCAACGTCAGCGGCCACCGCATGGGCACCGCCGAGGTCGAGAGCGCGTTGGTGCTCCATGCCAAGGTGGCCGAGGCGGCGGTGGTCGGCTTCCCGCACGACATCAAGGGGCAGGGCATCTACGCGTACGTCACGCTCAATGCCGGCGAAGAGCCGAGCGAGGCGTTGCGCAAGGAATTGGTGCAATGGGTACGGACCGAGATCGGCCCGATCGCCTCGCCCGACGCGGTGCAGTTCGCGCCGGGTCTGCCCAAGACGCGATCGGGCAAGATCATGCGCCGCATCCTGCGCAAGATCGCCGAGGGCGATGTGTCGAACCTGGGCGACATCTCGACCCTGGCCGATCCCGCGGTGGTCGACGATCTGGTGACGAACCGGGTCGGTTGATGCCGGTCGAGGCGGTTCGCGGCGACATCACGCGGCTCGAGGTCGACGCGATCGTCAACGCCGCCAATGCGTCGCTGCTCGGTGGCGGTGGGGTCGACGGCGCGATCCATCGCGCGGCCGGGCCCGAACTGGTCGCCGAATGCCGCATGCTCCACGGCTGCAAGCCTGGCCAGGCCAAGGCGACCAAAGGCTATCGCCTGCCCGCGCGCCATGTGATCCACACCGTCGGGCCGGTGTGGAATGGCGGGGGCAAGGGTGAGGCGGAGACGCTGGCGAGTTGCTATCGCGAAAGCCTAAAGGTGGCAGAGGGACTGGGCGCGCGCACGATCGCTTTTCCGGCAATCAGCACCGGTATTTACGGTTATCCGCGCGATGAAGCGGCTGCGATCGCGGTGCGCGAGACGATGGCTGCGGTGGACCGCTTTGACCGCATCCTGCTGGTGGCGTTCGATGAAGAGACGTTCGAACTCTACCGAGCGGGCCTGGACGAGTAGTTGGGCGGACGGCGGTGCCATTCTGACAGTCGTCACCCCGGGCTTGTCCCGGGGTCCACTCCTCCACCATCGAGCTGAGGCGATGCTGCGCGGTGGATGCCGGGACAAGCCCGGCATGACGCTTGGTGGGTGGGTTTCCACCGCCACCTCAAACTCACGGCGCGGTCAGGTCTTGAACAAAGCGACATACTCGGCTGTCTCGCGCCGCAGGATCGTCGAGTTGGCGTAGAGCGGGATTGCGCCTTCCTTCCAACGACCCAACCGAATACCGGCGACGCGCCCGCGCTCGAACGCGGCGGTGGCACGCGCTTCCGGCATCTCCAGGAAATGGATGTTGGACGGTGCCGGCGAGGCCCGGCGCGTCGCCAGCTTCTCGTGCTCGAGCGCCGTCATCAATTCGTCGACCCGGGCGTGCGCGCGCGCGATCGCCGCCGGGAACGTCTTGAGACCGTCGAGCGCCAGCAGCGCCGGCGCCCAGCCCTGATAAATCATCCCGCCGTAAAGATGCCGCCACTCGCGGGCGCGGGCGATATCGGCGGCGGTCCCGGCAAGCACCGCGCCGAATGGAGCGCCGAGATATTTGTAGAGCGAGACGTAGACGGTATCGAACGGCGCGGCATAAGCTTTCACGTCGATCGACGGTGGCGCCAGCAGCAATCGCGCGCCATCCAGATGCAGGCGCGTATTGTGCGCCTTTGCCAGCGCCGCGATCGCCGCCAGGTTAGCCGGTGCGATCATCTGGCCGTCGAGCCGGCGCACCGGGCTTTCGAGCGAGATCGCGCCGACCTTGAGCGGAAAGGGCCCTTTCTCGGCCGCGTCGAACGCGGCGGTCAGCTCGGCAATCGTCGGCGCGGCATGGCCCGACCCCAGCGGCACCAGGTTGACCCCGGACAGCCGCTGCGCCGTATCGCTTTCGTCGCGATAGAGATGGCTGTCGGCCTGGCAGAAGGCATGTGGATGCTCGCCGCACAGCACGCGCAATGCGACGTTGTTGGCGAGCGTCCCGGTGGGCAGGAAGGCGCCGGCCTCCTTCCCGAGCAAGGCGGCAAATGCCTGCTCGAGATCCTCGACGGCGCCGCCTGTCAGGTAGGAATCGCGAATCTTGCCTGGTTTGCCTGCCAGTGTTGCCAACTGGGCGACGGTGTCCGACGGGCTGCGCGACGCATCGTCGCCCACCAGCCAAACGCTGCGCGCGTCGACCGGGGGGAAATCGGCCGGCTTGGCCGCGGCGCCGTAATTCTGAGCGCGCAGCGGGACGGCAATGCCGGCAGCGAGCGCGGCCTGGAGCAGATGGCGTCGATCGAACAGCATGGAGGCTCCCCGGTACAAAACGGTGCGGAAACGTTATTTTGGGTGAATGTACGGCCTCGAATGACGAAGGCGAGCGCGATTATTGGGGAAGCCGATCGCTTCACACGAAACAGGCAATCTCGCCCATGTCGCGCGGGATCGGATAGCCGGTCACCTTGACTCCCGCCGCGTCGAGCCAGGCATGGGCATCGATCGCGCGTTTGTCGTTCGGGCGTGCGCCGAAATGCATCACGCTGGCGATTCCGCGCCGCCGCAGCATCGTGTGCGCGGCCATCGCCTGTTGCAGGCAGACCGAGCGGAACGGCATGAACGGAGCGGCCGAGCGGACTGCCCAGCCGATCGTGCGCGCGGTCGCCGCCTGGTCCGGGGTGGTCGCCGCCGCGCGCTGGGCGACGCGCGGGTCGGCGGGGGTGACGAAGTCGCCCAGCCGCCGCGCGACTCGCGAAAACGGCAGGACGAGCAAGAGCATCCGCGCCGCGAACATGCTGGCGCAGGCCTCCGCGACCAACAATTGGCGCCGCCACCCCACCCCCGCCAGCGTCTTCATTTTGTGCAGAATATCGCGCGCCATGATGCCGATGACTGACAGGGTTTGTTGGCGAAGTCGATTGCGCGCGCTTTGGCCCGCCGCTATATTTGGATAATACACGTAGGGCGGGAGTTTTCATAAAATGAACAAGAAGGTTTTGGGCCGGCTGGCGATCAGCGCCGCGGCGCTGGCGATTGCGATTCCGGCAGTGGCCAAGATGACGGCGACGCCGCGCTACGGCGCGTTCGGCATCGACCTCACCACGCAGGATAAAGCGGTCAAGGCCGGCGACGATTTCTGGACCTACGCCAATGGCGCCTGGGCCAAGCGGACCGAAATCCCGGCCGACAAGGGATCTGTCGGTTACGGCAACATCCTGAGCGACGAGGCCGAGGTCAACGTCCGCAAGATCCTCGACGACATGGCCGCCAATCCCGCCAAATACGGCGCGACCGGCAAGCAGGTCGGCGATTTCTACGCGAGCTGGATGGACGAAGCCGGCATCGAGGCCAAGGGCACCGCGCCGCTCAAACCCTATCTCGGCAAGATCGCGGCGGTCAGCGACCTGACCGGCCTGCAGACCCTGTTCGCGTCGACCGGTTATGCCTCGCCGGTCGAACTCGGCACGATCCCCAGCCTGTCGGATCCCGAGCATTATACCGCGGTCGCGGGCCAGGGTGGCCTGGGCATGCCGCGCGATTTCTACCTGCTGCCGGGCGAGAAGTACGACGCGTTCCGCAAGGCGTATCGCGCCTATATCCAGCAGATGCAGGAATTGGCCGGCATTCCCAATGCGGGGGCCAAGGCCGATGCGATCTTCGCGCTCGAAACCGCGATGGCCAAGGAGCAATGGTCGCCCGAGCAGAGCCGCGACATCGCCAAGCTCAACGACCCCGAGGATCTCGCCGGGCTCAAGGCCAAGGCACCCGAGTTCGACTGGGCGCTGATGCTCAAGACCGCCGGCCTCGAGTCGTCGCCCAAGGTGCTGATGACCAACAACACCGCGCTGACCGCGATGGGCAAGATCATGACCGCGACGCCGCTGCAGACGTGGAAGGACTATCTCGCCTTCCACTTCGTCAGCGACCACGCGACCTTCCTGCCCAAGGCGTTCGACGACGCGCGGTTCGACTTTTATTCGAAGACGCTGTCGGGCGTGCAGGTCAAGCGCGACCGCTGGAAGCGCGGCGTGCAGATGACCAATGGCGCGCTCGGCGAGGCGGTGGGCAAGCTCTATGTCGAGCAATATTTCCCGGCGTCGAGCAAGGCCAAGATGGCCGAGCTGATCGAGAATCTGCGCGCGGCTTATGGCGAAAAGATCGCCAAGTCGGCCTGGATGGATGAAGCCACCCGCAAGGCGGCGCTGGTCAAGCTGACCGCGTTCGAACCGCGCATCGGCAACCCGGACAAATATATCGACTATTCGTCGCTCCGCGTCGATCGCGGCGACCTGCTCGGCAATGCAATGCGCTCGGCCGAATTCGATCATCAGCTCGACCTGCAGCGTTTCCCCAAGCCGGTCGACCGCAGTTTGTGGGGCATGACGCCGCAGACGGTGAACGCCTATTACAACCCGCTCGCCAACCAGATCACCTTCCCGGCAGCGATCCTGCAGCCGCCATATTTCGATCCCAATGCCGATGCGGCGGTCAATTACGGGGCGATCGGCGCAATCATCGGCCACGAAATGGGCCATGGTTTCGACGATCAGGGCAGCCAGTTCGGCCCGACCGGCAAGTTCGAGAATTGGTGGACCGACGGCGCGAAGAAATCCTACACCGAGCATACCGCCGCGCTCGCCGCGCAATATGACGGTTATGAAGCGATCCCGGGGACCAAGATCAACGGCAAGCTCACGCTCGGTGAGAATATCGGCGATCTGAGCGGCGTCGAAACCGCTTACGCCGCTTATCAGCTCTATCAGGCGAAGCACGGCAAGGCGCCGGTGATCGGCGGCCTGACCGGCGACCAGCGCTTCTTCCTCGCTTATGCCCAGGCCTGGCAGGCGAAGCTGCGCGAAGGTCTGCAGCGCCAATTGCTGCTGACCGACCCGCATTCGCCGGCCAAGTACCGCGTCAACGGGATCGTCCGCAACGTCGACGCCTGGTACAAAGCGTTCGACATCAAGCCCGGCGACGCGCTGTATCTGCCGCCTGAAAAGCGCGTCCATATCTGGTAAGCATTCGAGATATCGAGCTTAAAGGGGGCGTCCGCGATCCGATCGCGGGCGCCCCTTCTTTACTGGACAGGCCGCCAGTCGCGACGAGGTATCCCGAATGTCGAACAAGGATCGCACGATCATGATCCACCGCCGCACGCCCGAATCGGCGGCGATGGCGGCGAACACCCAGCGCGCGATGGCGATCACGCCCATCCTCAACCGCCTGACCTATGCCGATGGCGATGAGATCCGGCGAGTGTTCAGCGACTTGATCGGCCGCCCGGTCGACGCCAGCTTCATGCTGATCCCGCCTTTCTACACCGCGCATGGCAGCGACATCCGGGTCGGGCGCAACGTGTTCATCAACCAGAATTGCACGATCTACGATCTGGGCGGGGTCGATATCGGCGACGACGTGCTGATCGGCCCGAACGTCAGCATCATCACTTCGGGCCATCCGCTCGAGCCCTCGCGGCGCCGCGACGGCGTGACCGCGGCGCCGATCGTGATCGAACGCAATGTGTGGATCGCCGCCGGCGCGACGATCATCGGCGGCGTCACCGTCGGCGAGAATTCGGTGGTCGCGGCGGGAGCGGTTGTGACCAAGGATGTTCCGCCGAACAGTCTGGTCGCCGGCGTGCCGGCCAAGGTCATCCGTTCGCTTGACGGCTGAGCAACCACTGTCTTCGGAGGCGCTTGACTCAAATGTAAGTTATGACTTACCGTAAGTCATGGCTAACCGAATCGCCGTCGCCCTCAACGCGCTCGCCGACCCCACGCGCCGGACGATCTTCGAGCGCGTCGGCGCTGGCCCCGGCGCGGTGGGAGAGATCGCCGCCGGGCTGCCGGTGTCGCGGCCGGCCGTGTCGCAGCATCTCAAGGTGCTGAAGGAGGCTGGGTTGGTGACCGACACGCCCGACGGCACGCGCCGCGTCTACCGCCTCGATCCGCGCGGGCTGGGCGCCTTGCGCGACTGGCTCGACCTTTTCTGGGGCGACCAGCTCAATGCGTTCAAGGATTTTACCGACCAGCAGGAGAGCCCCGAATGAGCATTGCCCCGATCGTCCAGTCGGTAACCGTCGCGGTGCCGCCCGATCGCGCCTTTGCCCTGTTCACCGGGTCGATCGGCCGCTGGTGGAAGCGCGGCATGACGATCGGCGCCAAGCCGCACGAGGAGGTGGTGATCGAACCGCGCGCCGGCGGGCGCTGGTTCGAGCGCGACGAGGATGGCGTCGAGACCGACTGGGGCAAGGTACTCGCCTGGGAACCGCCCGGTCGCGTGTTGCTCGGCTGGCAGATCGATGCCGCGTTCAAACACGATCCTAATCTCACCACTGAAGTCGACGTGACGTTCGTGCCCGACGGAATCGGCACCCGCGTGACGCTGACTCACAGCCGGCTCGAACGCTTCGGCGAGTCGGCCGAGCGCATCGCCGCGCAGCTCGGCGGCGGCTGGCCGGGCCTGCTGCAATTGTTCGCTGACCTTACCGAAAAGGACGCATGATGAGCGACTTCGTGATCCACGGCATTCCCGGCAGCCCCTATGTCCGCGCGCCGTTGCTTGCGTTGGAGGAAAAGGGCTTGTCCTGGCGGCTTGATCCCTTGCCGATGGGCGGCAATCGGACGCCCGATTACAAAGCGCGGCTGCATCCCTTCGCCAAGATCCCGGTGCTCGATCATGGCGATTTCCGCCTCTACGAAACGCGCGCGATCCTCGATTATGTCGATCAGGTCGCGCCGGAGCCGGCGCTGACGCCGACCGATTGCAGGCTGCGCGCGCGAATGAACCAGGTAATAGGGATCGTCGATTCCTATGTCGCGCCGCGGCTCAGCGGAGCGGTGACCTTCCCCCGCCTCGTCGCGGCGCGGTTCGGCATGGCGGTAGACGACGCCGCGGTGGTCGCCGCGATCCCGGCCGCGCAGGAAGTGGTGGATGAGCTAGCGCGCCTGCTCGGCGACCAGGACTATATCGCGGGGCCGGCGCTCAGCCTGGCCGATCTGATGCTGATCCCGCATCTCGCCTTCATGCCCGATTTCACCGAAGGCGCGGCGATGATCGCGCCGTATGCCAATCTCGCCGCCTGGATCGAACGGGTGAAAGCGCGGCCGAGCATGGCGGCGACGGAATGGGTCGTGCTGGTCGACCGGTTCCCAATGGCGGAAGCAGCTTAGTTCCAACGGCTGCCTTGTTCGCCCTCTCCCGCAAGCGGGTGCGCCGGGTCGGTTATGCCCCCGGCATGACCTGAACAGCGCGGGGCGCTGTTCACCCGGTGCAGGTTGGGTGGGGGTCTTCTTCCTTCTTCCAAGCGGTTGACGCCCAAAAAGAAGAAAGAAGACCCTCACCCTCCCACCGCCTTACGGCGGCGGGCCCCTCCCTCTCCCGCAAGCGGGAGAGGGCTAAGTACGCAGGTGGCGGAGCCAGTAGCCGCCCACGCTTAACAGGCGGGGCCGGGCGAGTTCAGTTCGGCACGCCCCACAGGGTGGCGCGGTCACGCGCGAGCGATTTCATGAATTGGTCGAGATCGATCAGCCGCGTCTCGATCTCGCCGGCGTCGACGCCGCGCCACACCGAAATATCGTAGCCGGCTCTGGCTTTCTTGAGGTCCTGGCCGGCGCGATAACGGTCGGTGATGTAGAGCAGTTCGAGCAATTCGGTGGGCCGATGGCGTTTGTCGGCTTTGATGACCCCGTATTTGACGAAATATTCCGTCATGATCCCGTCGTTCGATGTGCTGACCATCACCATACCCCTTTTGTATTACGGAGATGGGGGCGCGTGACGGCGAATCCAGACCTGACGTCGGCCTTCGGCAACTTAGAGCGTGATGACGTGAGTTTGMCKCGYCGTGATTGCCCGGGCGTGTTCGCTGGCAAGGAGCGGTGTGCAGCGCGTAGCGGCGCTACGCGCAAGGRCCGCGACGCAGACCAGCGGGCGCGCCCGGGCAACCGCAAAGCGGCGGGCRCCTTTTGRCGCAGSGCAGCGTCTCTCGTCGGTCACGATGCATTCTGCATCGCTCCGCTCCTCGTTCCTCGCCCTGCGCCAAAATCCGCTCCGTCAAGGCGGGTCAAACTCATGTCATCACGCGCTAAACCTTCGAAACGCCCATTGCGATCAGGCTGTTGGCGGTGTCGACCACGCTGTCGGCGGCGGCGCGCGGGCGCCAGCCGAGCTTTTCCATCGCGTGAGTCGGTTCGGCGTGGCGGACCTTGCCGAGTTCGCCGATCAATTGGCGCACCGCGGGGTCGAACAGCGACACGATCCGCATCACCCAATTGGGCATGCGCCGCTTCGGCACCTTGCCGGCATGATCGGGCAGCCGCTCGCGCAGGATCGCGGCGATCTCCATCAGGCGGAGGAAACCGTGCGGCGCCACCGCCATGAAACGCTCGCCGCTAATATCGGGCGCGGACAGCGCGCGGACATGCAAGTCGGCGACGTCGCGCACATCGACCAGGTTCAGGCCGATATCGGGCAGGGCTGGATAGGCGCCCTCGAGCACGCGTTTTACCACTTCGAGCGACGGCGAAAAATCGGTGCCGAGCAACGGCCCGACGACCAGTCCGGGATTGACCGTGACGAATTCCAGGCTGCCGCCCTCGGCCGCGATCCAGTCGCGCGCGGCGCGCTCGGCGATCGTTTTCGACTTGGCATAAGCGGAGACCTGCTTGGCAGTTACGTCGGTCCAGTCGGCCTCGGTGAAACTGTCTTTGCCCTCCGCGCGGCCATAGAAGATCGCCGCCACCGACGAGGTCATCACCAGCCGCGTGACCCCGGCATCGCGAGCGAAACGGAGCGCGCGCAACGCGCCGTCGCGCGCCGGGACGATCAACTCATTCTCGTCCTTCACGTTGTGCAATGGGATGGGGGAGGCCATGTGGACGACATGGCTGCACCCGGCCATCGCCTCGGCCCAGCCGGCGTTGCCGGTCAGATCGGCGGCGAAGAAGGACAGGCGGTCATTGTCGACCTTGAGCCAGTCGCGGACCTCGGCTTCGCGGCCAAGGCTGCGGATGGTGGCGCGGACCGTCCAGCCTTGCTCGATCAGCTGGCGGATGGTGAAGCCGGCGATATAGCCGCTGCCCCCGGTGACCAGAACCACGCCTGCCATATGTCTCTCCTGTTGCACGTCTGGCTAGCAGATTGGTTTCAATCCGCAACGTGTCAGTGATTGACCGGCGCCTGCCCAAGGGGGAGAGCAGGGCGATGAAAGCGCTGCTCGTCTCCGAACTCGGTCCCGATTTCGCCGGCTGCGCGCTGGCCGAGCTACCCGATCCGGTGCGGACACCGGGGCAAGTGCTGATCCGGGTCCGCGCGGCGTCGCTCAACTTTCCCGATCTGTTGATGACCGAGGGCAGATATCAGCTGAAGCCCGATCTGCCGTTCGTTCCCGGCATGGAAGTCGCGGGCGATGTCATCGAAGCCGATAGCGATAGCGGCTTCGCGCCGGGCGACGCGGTGGTCGCGGGGACGCGGCTCGGCGGGTTCGCCGAATTGGTTGCCGTCGATGCGCGCAGCGTGCGGCGGCTTCCCGCCAATCTCGATTTCGCCGCGGGCGCGAGCGTCGGGGCTGCCTATAACACCGCTTATGTCTCGCTGGTGCGCTGCGCCAATGTCCAGCCCGGCGAGTGGGTGCTGGTCCACGGCGCGACCGGCGGGGTCGGGCTGGCCGCGGTCGATCTGGCCAAGGCGCTCGGCGCGCGGGTCATCGCGACGTCGCGCTCGCCGGACAAGCTCGCGACATTGGCGGCGGACTATATGGTCGACGCTGCCTTGCCGGCGCCGGGCTTTCGTGAGGCGGTCAAGGAGATCACCGGCAGTGGTGCCGATGTGATCTTCGACCCCGTCGGTGGCGACGTGTTCGACGAAAGCACGCGCAGCATCGCGTTCGGCGGCCGGTTGCTGGTGATCGGCTTCACCTCGGGACGGATCGCCAGCGTCGCGACCAACATCCCGCTGATCAAGGGATTTTCGGTGATCGGCGTCCGCGCCGGCGAATATGGCCGCCGCTTCCCCGACAAGGGCCGCGAGAATCAGGACGCGATCTGGGCGCTGGCGGCAGAAGGCCGCATCCGCCCGCGGGTCGATAGCCGATACGCGCTGGCCGACTGGCGCGCGGCATTCGAGGCGATGCGCGACAGCCGGATGGTCGGCAAGATCGTGATCGAGCCGTAGCGTATCCGCACCCAAGAGCTGAATCCGGCCAAGCTGAATCGTCACGCCGGCCCTGTGCCGGCGTCCACCGGGCCGCAAACCAACGAGCCGATAGAGGTGCTGCACAGTGGATGCCGGCACAAGGCCGGCATGACGGACGAAGCTGATCGTGAACGCCTCCGATAAACACGCAAAAAACAAGAAACCCCGGCGGTCGCGAAGACCGCCGGGGTTCGTGGTCGGCCCCGACACCCTGTGAAGGGGGGTTGGTGCCGAGGCCGTACGCCTGTGGCGCTTACGCGCCTCAGCCGCCCAGCAGTTTGAGCACGCCTTGCGAGCTCTGGTTCGCCTGGGCCAGCATCGCCGTCGACGCCTGGCTCAGGATCTGGGCCTTGGCGAGGTTGGTCGATTCGGCCGAGAAGTCGGCATCCTGGATGCGGCTGCGCGCATCGGTCAGGTTGGTCGAATTGTTGGTCAGATTGTTGACCGCCGACTGCAGACGGTTCTGCGCGGCGCCGAGGCCGGCGCGGGTCGTCGACACTTCGGCGATCGCATCGTCGAACGCGCTCAGCGTCAGGCCAGTCTTCATCTTGTTGGCGGTGAAATCGACGACGGCCGACAGCTTGGTCGTCGCGGCGTTGAGCTGGCTGAACGACATCTGGACGGTGTCGCTCGAATTGGCGCCCGCCTGGATCGTCACGTTGTTCGTCGCGGTCGCGAACAGATTCTTGCCGTTATAGCTGGTGTTGGCGACGATCGAGCTGATCTGCGCGCCCAGCGCGTCCTGCTCCGCCGTGATGTTGGCGGCGTCGGTGGTCGAATAGGTGCCGTTGGCGCCCTGCACCGCAAGCTCGCGCATACGCTGGAGCATGTTGGTGACTTCGTCGAGCGCGCCTTCAGCGGTCTGCGCCATCGAGATGCCGTCATTGGCGTTGCGCACGCCCTGGTTCATGCCGCGGATCTGCGAGGTCATCGAGGCCGAGATGGCGAGGCCGGCGGCGTCGTCCTTGGCCGAGTTGATGCGCATGCCGGTGGACAGGCGGTTCATGGCCGTCGACAATGCGTCGTTGGCTTTGGTCGAAGCATTCTGCGCTCGAAGCGCGGAAATATTGCTACCGATAACGGTCATAATGGTCTCCGTTGCTGACGCTCCCCGCCACCCCCAAGGCAGAAGGTCGAGCCGTCGACAGCAACGAACGACCGCTTTCGCGACCGTTTAAGTAAATTTTTTCGTCACCATGAAAATCCCGGCGGCGGTTGGGCCGCCGGGATCTTCTGGTACGCTTCACTCGAAGCCTGTCCTGCCCAGCCCTCGGGGGGATGGGACTGGGCAGGATCCTTCATTAGCCGAGCAGCTTGAGCACGCCCTGCTGCGACTGGTTGGCCTGGGCCAGCATCGAGGTCGACGCCTGGGCGAGGATCTGCGCCTTCGCCAGGTTGGTCGATTCCGACGAGAAGTCGGCGTCCTGGATGCGGCTGCGCGCGTCGGTCAGGTTGGTCGCGTTGCTGGTCAGGTTGTTGACCGCCGACTGCAGACGGTTCTGGCTGGCACCGAGACCCGCGCGGGTCGTCGACACTTCGTTGATCGCGTCGTCGAACGCGCTCAGCGCCAGGCCGGTCTTCATCTTGCTGGCCGCGAAGTCGACCACGGCCGACAGCTTGGTCGTGCCGGCGTTGAGCTGGGTGAAGTCGACCGAGATCGCGTCGGCCGTGTTGGCGCCGGCCTGGACCGAAACGGTGTTCGACGCAGTGGCGAACAGGTTCTTGCCGTTGAACGCGGTGTTGGTGATGATCGAGCCGATCTGAGCGGACAGAGCGTCCTGCTCCGCCGTGATGTTGGCGGCGTCGGTGGTCGAATAGGTGCCGTTGGCCGACTGCACCGCGAGCTCACGCATACGCTGCAGCATGTTGTTGACCTCGTCCAGCGCGCCTTCACCGGTCTGCGCCATCGAGATGCCGTCATTGGCGTTGCGCACGCCCTGGTTCATGCCCTTGATCTGGGCAGTCATCGAGGCCGAGATGGCGAGGCCGGCGGCGTCGTCCTTGGCCGAGTTGATGCGCTGACCGGTCGACAGGCGGTTCATCGCCGTCGAGAGGGCCAGGTTCGCCTGGTTAGAGGCATTCGTCGCACGAAGCGCCGAAACGTTGCTTCCGATAACAGTCATGTCCGTGTCTCCACTTGCTACGACGATCCCCGCCTCTCCCCCGAATAGTGCGAGGGGCCGAGCCGTCTGAACCGGAGAACGGCAGGTATTTGCCGGGCTTTAGGCAAAAAATTGCCGGTCCTTTGCCGGTCACCCCCATTTCGGGTCGCCGCGCGGTAATTTTTTGCCGCCGTTGCCGGATGGTTTACGTCTCGTTTACCAAGTTCCGGGCATGTCCCTCTTCGACGAAGGGGGAATACATGCGTTCGATCTTTCCATCCGACCTGGTGATGCGGCAAAAATATGCCTTGGTCTCTTCGCTGCGTGCGCAGGGCCTGGCGGTTGCCGAGGGCGATGCCCGGCCGCAGGCGAGCGACGTCTTCCTGGTGATGGAAGGCGAGACGCCGCCGATCGCCGACCGCACTCTGGTCATCGGCAGCGAAGGGCGCGGGTTCCGGCGCGGAACGGGCGGTACGCCCACGCGCCTCTCTTTCGGTCCGGCCGACAATGCGATCGGATCGGCTTTCGCTTATGCTTATGCCGCCGGCCCCGAGGCGCCGACCGCCGCCGACCCCGAGAGCCTGGCGCTGTTCGCGCTGGCCGAGCGCGTCGCCGATGCCGACATCACGGTATTGATCAACGGCCCGACCGGCACCGGCAAGGAAGTGCTGGCGCGCACCATCCACCTGAAATCGCGCCGTCGCGACAAGCCGTTCGTCGCGATCAATTGCGCGGCGCTCCCGGAAACCATGCTCGAAGCCTTGCTGTTCGGCCATCAGAAGGGCGCCTTCACCGGCGCCAGTGCGGCGGGCGAAGGCTTTTTCCGCGCGGCCGAGGGCGGCACCCTGCTGCTCGACGAGATCGCCGAGATGCCGCTTCAGCTCCAGTCCAAATTGCTCCGCGTGCTGCAGGAGCGCGAAGTCATCCCGATCGGCGCATCGACGCCGATCCCGATCGACGTCCGCATCATCGCCTGCGCCAACCGCGACCTGCACGAGGAAGTCGCCGCCGGCCGCTTCCGCTCCGACCTTTATTACCGTCTGTCGGTATTCCCGCTGACCACGCGCTCGCTGGCCGATCGCCCGCAGGACATTCCCGCGCTCGCCGCCGCGATGATCCTGCGCCATTCGGGCACGCGCCAGTCGATCCCCTGGCCTGACCAGGGCGCGATCGACACGCTGATGGCGCACGACTGGCCGGGCAATGTCCGCGAACTCGAAAATGTGATCCAGCGCGCTTTGCTGTTTGCCGCCGGCGACACGATCGGTGCGAACCATATCGTGTTCGACCGCCGTCCCGAGCCCAAGGCCGATCCGGTCCCCGGGCGCAGCGCCGACACGCTCGCCAATGTCGTCCAGTTCAGCGAGTTCCAGGCGATCCGCGAAACGCTTGCCGCCTGTGGCGGCAGCCGGATCGAGACCGCGCGCCGGCTGGGCATTTCCGAACGCACGCTTCGCTACCGTCTCGCCAGAGCGCGCGAGCAGGGTGAAGATATTACGAGGATGTGGGCATGAGCGGCATCAATGGCATTGGCGGCGCGATGAGCGTCGACCGGGTGATGGCGCTGCGCGCGCAGATCCTGGAGCGCAATACGGCGCTGGCGCGTGCCGGGGCGGCGGGGCCGACGGCCGCGCCCGCCACGGTCCAGCCGGCCGGACCCGCCAGTTTCGCGGACTCGCTGACCAGCGCGCTCAACAGCGTCAACGACAGCCAGAACCGCGCGTCGGACATCTCCGCTTCGTACGAACGCGGCGAGACGATCGACATCGCCAAGGTGATGCTGGCCCGCCAGGAGGCGTCGGTCAGCTTCGAAGCGACCTTGCAAGTCAGGAACAAGCTCTTGTCCGCTTATAAGGACATTATGAGCATGCCGGTTTGAGATAGGCCATGAGCAACGAACTCACCCAATCCGCCCCGCTCGCCGCCGAGCGTTTCGCCAATCCGCTGAAGCAGGTCCAGGGCCTGCTCGGTCAACCCGCGATCCGCCGCAGCTTGCCGATGATCCTGATGGTCGGGCTGATCGCGTCCGCCGCGCTCGCCTGGTTCATGCTGTCGACGCCGACGCAGAAGACTCTGTTCACGGGCTTGCCCGACAGCGACAAGTCGCAAGTCATGGCCGCGCTCAAGACCGGCGGCATCACCGGCCGGATCGACGAATCGACCGACGCGCTGACCGTCAACGAGGACGAATATTCCAAGGCGCGGATGCTGCTCGCCGGCCAGGGGCTGCCCAAGGCGGCGCCGGGCGGCTACGCGATCCTCGACAATCTGCCGATGGGTGTCAGCCGCGCGGTGGAAGGCGAACGGTTGCGCCAGGCGCGCGAGACCGAGCTTGCCCGCTCGATCCAGGATATCGACGCCGTTGCCGAAGCGCGGGTGCATCTCGCCGTGCCGGAAAACACTGTGTTCGTGCGCGACAATGCCGCGCCATCGGCCAGCGTCATGGTCAAGCTCCAGGCCGGCCGCGCGCTCAGCGACGCGCAGGTCTCGTCGATCATCAATCTCGTCGCCTCGTCGGTGCCGGGGATGAAGCCCGACGATGTCACCATCGTCGACCAGATGGGCGCGCTCTTGTCCAAGCCGGGCGCCGGCAGCGACAGCAACGACGCCGCGGTGCGCTACCAGCGCCAGGTCGAACAGAAATATCGCGAGCAGCTCAGCCAGTTGCTGACGCCGTTGGTCGGCGCGGGCAATTTCACCGCCGAAGTGACCGCCGACGTCAATCTCGACGACACCAGCTCGACGCGCGAAAGCTATGACAAGGCCGGTGCGCTGCGCGCCGAGCAGGGCAATTGGACCAACAAGGACGCTCCCAGCGCGCAGCCGCCGGGCGGAATTCCGGGGGCATTGTCGAACACCCCGCCGCCGCCGACCACGGTCGCGACGCCGACGCCCACGCCGACCCCCGCTCCCGGCGCGACGCCGGCGGCCGGAGCGGCGGGCGCGCCTGCCGCCGCGGCCGGTGCCGCCAACTCGCCGGTGATGCCCGACACGGCCAAGGCGAGCGACAGCTATGCCCGTGCCTATGATCTCGGCCGCGAAGTCTCGGTCACCCGCAATGCCCCGGGCGCGCTCAAGCGCTTGTCGGTGGCGGTCGTGCTGCGCGACGTCGAAGGATCGAAGCCGCGCTCGCCGGTCGAGATGCAGCAGATCACGCAATTGGTGAATTCGGCGGTCGGCGCCAACACCGCGCGCGGCGACCAGGTCACCGTGATCAGCCGCCGCTTCGCCGCGGCGCCTGATCTCGGCGGTGGCCAGCCCTGGTACGAAAGCGGCTGGCTGGCGATGGTCCTGCGCAACGTTACCGCGATCGTCATCGCCTTGCTGGTGCTGATGCTCGGCGTTCGCCCGCTATCCAAAGCGCTGATGAAGAAGCGCGACGATGCCGGGCGCGGTGGACGTGACCTCAATGCGACCTTCGGGATCGGTTCGCCGATGGCGGCCGGCACCGGCAGTGGCCCCAACGGCCAGCCGGTCAGCATCGACGCGCTCGAAAGCGCGCAGAATTTCGACGACCGGATCGGGATGGTCCGCGGCTTCACCCGCGACAACCCGACGCGCGCCGCGCTGGCGGTGCGTGACATGATCAAATCGGACGCCCGCTGATGAACGCTCCCGCCTCTTTCCGCGCCTATTCGGGCGTCGAACGCGCCGCCGTGCTGATGATGCTGGTCGGCGAGGAGGAGGCCGCGGCCATCCTCCAGAAGCTCGACCCCGAGGAAGTCCGCCAGCTCGGCAAGGCGATGTTCGCCGTCGCCGATGTCGGCGAGCCCGAGGTGCAGATGGTGCTCGACGATTTTGTCGGCAAAGCACGCGATCGCACCGCGATCGGGTTCGACCCGAAGCCGCTCATCGAGACGATGATGACCCGTGCGCTCGGCCCCGAAAAGGCCGATAGCGTGCTGGCGCGGATCACCCCGCCCGACGCGCAATGCCAGATCGACCTGCTCGACTGGATGGACGCGGCCGAGATCGCGGCGATGATCGAGAAGGAACATCCCCAGATCGCCGCGGTGGTCATCGCTAATCTCGACCAGGACGTCGCCGGCCAGGTACTCGAATTGCTGCCCGATGCGTCGCAGCCCGAAATCCTCCACCGCGTCGCGCGGCTGGGGCCGATCACGCCCGAGGCGGTCGATACGCTCCGCACCATGCTCGCCAATCGTAGCGGCGCTGGCGGCCAGTCGGCCGGGGTGATGCTCGGCGGCACCAAGGAAGCCGCCCGCATCCTGTCGGGCGCGCGCAAGACCACCGAACAGCGCGTCATGCCCAAATTGTTCAAGATCGACCGCGAAGTCGCCAAGGCGATCGAGGAGGCTTTGTTCGTGTTCGAGAATCTGCTCGACATGGACGACAAGAATCTCGGTACGCTCATCCGCAATATCGACAGCGACTTGCTCACGCGCGCGCTCAAGGGCGTGGACGAGGCGACGCGCAACCGCTTCCTCGGTTGCATGTCGTCGCGCGCCGCCGACGGCATCCGCGACGAGATGGAAGCGCGCGGCCCGATGAAGCTCAGCGAAGTGCTCGACGCGCAAAAGGCGATCATCCAGCTTGCCCGCGCGCTCGCCAAGGACGGCACCATCATGATGGGCGGCGACGACGACTATGTCTGACCGCCCGCTCAACGACTTCGTCGCCGGGTTCGCCAGCCGCCACGATCAGGCGGGCGCCGCGCTGCGCCGTGCCTTCGCGGCCAAGGGGGTGGCTTTCTCGCCGCGCGACATGACTCCCGAACCGCCGCCCGCGCCCGATGCGCGGCCGCGGCATTTCGAGCCGGCGGATCGCCAGGAGGATCCGACCGAGGGCTGGGATCCGTTCGACACCACGCAACAGCCGTCAGGCTTCGTCGATCCGATCGCGACCGCCAGGGCTGCCGGCTATGACGAAGGCGTCGCCGCGGCGATGGCCCAGATCGCCGCCAATGCGGCGCGCGACCGCGCCTTGATCGATGGCCTGATCGCCGCGATCAACGACGATCGCCGCATCGACCGCGACCGGCTGGCCGGCCATCTCCGCCAGACGGTGATGCAATTGGTCCGCCACATGGTCGGCGAGGCGGGCGTCGACGCCGATCTGCTCAATCGCCGCGTCGCGGTCGCCGCCGGCATGCTCGCCGACGACGCCGAATCGGCGGTGCTGCGGCTCAACCCCGAGGACATGCCGCTGGTCGACGGCCATCTGCCGGCCAACATCTTCGCCGCCGGCGACATCAAGGTCGAGCGCGGTCATTTCGTGCTCGAATCCGCGGCGACGATCGTCGAGGACGGACCGGATCTGTGGATCGAGCAACTCGCCCAGGCGATCGACCGCGCGGCGTTGCCGGAATGATGATCGTTTCGCAAATCCTCCCCGGCACGGGGAGGGGGACCGCGCGCGCTAGCGCGTGGTGGAGGGGGTTCTCCTCGCCTACATCGCTTGGGGCTCGCCCCCTCCACCAAGCCGCTGCGCGGCTTGGTCCCCCTCCCCGTAAACGGGGAGGATTTTAAGATGCTGAACCGCTTCGCCGAAGACTATCTCGAAAGCCTTGGCACCGCCGACTTCGTGCCGCAGCCCAAGATATCGGGCCGCCTGGCGTCGTTCGACGGGCTGCTGATGGAAGCGGTCGGGCTCAACCTGTCGGTCGGCACGGTGTGTCAGGTCGGCGCCGCCGGCGGCGCCAAGGTCGAGGCCGAAGTGATCGGCTTCCGCAATGGCCGCACCTTGCTGATGAATCTCGGCGGTCCCGCCGCTTTGCTCCCGCAATCGCCGGTCCGCCCGGTCGGCGCGCCAGGCGCCGCCGAAGTCGGTGCCGCATTGCTCGGCCGCGTGGTCGATGGCGCGGGCAAGCCGATCGATGGGCTGGGGCCAATCCGCGGCGCCCAGCATTGGCCGCTAGCCGGCAAACTGCAAGGTCCGCTCGATCGCGGCCGCGTGCTCCAGCCGATGGACGTCGGCGTGCGTGCGATCAACGGACTGCTGACGATCGGCCAGGGCCAGCGCGTTGGCATCATGGCCGGATCGGGCGTCGGTAAATCGGTGCTGCTCGGGATGATGGTCCGCGCCGCGCAAGCAGACGTCGTCGTCATCGGCCTGATCGGCGAACGCAGTCGCGAAGTTGCCGATTTCCTCGAGACCAAGGTCGCCGGAGAGGCGCGCGCGCGCTCGGTCGTCGTCGCGGTGCCCGCCAACCATTCGCCGGTGCTGCGCATCCGCGGCGCGCTGCGCGCTACCGCGATTGCCGAAGGTTTTCGCGCCGAGGGCAAGAAAGTCCTGCTGATCATGGATTCGCTGACTCGCGTGGCGCATGCCGGGCGTGAGATCGGCCTCGCCTTGGGCGAGCCCGCCTCCGCGCGCGGCTATCCGCCATCGGCGATCGCGATGCTGCCCAATCTGATCGAGCGCGCCGGCACTGACGTCAATACCGGCGGATCGATCACCGCTATCTATACCGTGCTCGCCGATGGCGACGACGGCAACGATCCCGTGGTCGACAGCGCGCGCTCGATCCTCGACGGCCATATCGTGCTGAGCCGCGCGCTTGCCGAACGCGGCGTGTATCCGGCGATCGATCTCGGCCCGTCGGTCAGCCGGGTGATGACCGACATCGTGCCGGCCGAGCATATCGCCGCCGCGCGCATCCTGCGTCGCCACCTCGCCACCTATGAGGAAAATCGCGACCTGGTGCTGATGGGCGCCTATCGCGGCGGGGTCGATCCGGAGATCGACGCGGCGATCGCCTATCATCCTGCCGTGATGGAATATATCCGCCAGGACGCCGACACCAAGGTCTCGTTGCCCGACGCGGTCGCCGAATTGATCGGCGTCTTTGGAAATGTTTGATATGAGGGCGGTGCCGGCCCGCACCCCCACCCGGCCGCCCAATACCATTATTCTATGGGCGGCCGGGTGGGGG
>NZ_JBFUIL010000019.1:0-84847 GCF_056401895.1 Sphingomonas sp. P4_D12
CCCCCACCCGCCCCCACCCGGCCTCCCATAGAATATCCTGATTGGGAGGCCGGGTGGGGGAGCGGGCTGGCACCGCGATACGAATTAGCGCGTCGCGTTGTACTTCAGTTGGTCGTCGGTCAGCTGGAAACCGACCAGCGCCTCGAACGTCGCGCGCAATACGGCGTTGCGGACGTCGGGCGCGCTCAGCGGATCGACCGCGGCGGATTCCTTGCCGGCCTTGCGCTTTTCGGTGATGCGGCGCTTGACCTCATCCGGCAGCGTCGCCGCCGAGCGGTCGACGCTGGCGGTGGCCGATCCATTGACGCTTGCCCGCGTCTGGCCGGCATCGAAATGGACGACGACGCGGCCGACATGCTTGGCCACGACGGCATTGCCGCCCTGAACCACGGTGACGAAATAGGGCAGGGTCACGTCGCGCGCGCCATCGGCGCGGGCCCGTCGCGCGAGCACGGTGAAGGTGAGGTTGGTGACGACCTGAGTGCTCTCGCCATCATTGTTGCAGGTCGAGCGAACGTCGGTCATCGCCGCGACCACGTCGATCGCGGTGGCATCGCGGCTGGTCGCCGGGTCGAAGGTGGTGAGATCACCAGTCCCCGCCGGCACGCCGACCGTCGGACACGGCGTGCGCACCGCGGTAACGCCTGCACCCGATTCGGAAATGTCGAGTTCGCCACGGCTGGCACAGCCGCCGAGCACCAGCATTAGAGCGATCGGAGCGGCAAGAAAGCGGGGTGACACGAACGGCAGACCTTTTCGACACGGGAAGGGGCCGCGGCACGCGCCATGGCCCCTGACCCTCACATAAAGCAGCCGTCACCATAGGGTCGCAACCCGAGCGCGGCAACAGGCGCGCGCGCGTTTCGTCGACGACCCGCGACAGGGCGAGAAGTCGCGCCTATTTGCTGGCGATGTCGCTGGACTCGACGCGATAGGTTTCGCGGACGAACGTGCGCGCGGCGGTCTGCGTCTTGAACGCATCCTGCAGCACTTCGCTCGAGACGAGCGGATAGCCCTGCGAATTGAACCGCGTCGTCCGCACGGTCACGCGGAACACACCCTCCTCGTCTTTGGCCACAAGGAAGGGGCGAACGGGGGTTCTCGACATGACTATACTCCTGAGGGACCTCGCGGGCACCAGATTGCGGGCCCGTGCGATCGATAAACGTCGCGTGAAAATCGCCCGGCCGGCGATGCCGATCGCGCCAAGCCCCGAAGGCGGCACGGATCGAACGCAACGGAAAATGCTATGCCGCCGGAGCGATAGGATCGCGCCGGCGGCACAAGCAGGTAACCTTCGAGCGGCGCGCAAGACTGGCCGAACAGGTCTCAGCGATCTGTCCCGCCGGAGTCACCCGCGCAGCCCGGTCAGGTCAGACCGCCTGAAGGTTCACGGCCGACGACTTGCCGCGCTGGTCGTTCTCGATGTCGTACGACACGCGCTGGTCGGCCTGGAGCGTCGTCATGCCGGCGCGTTCGACCGCGCTGATATGGACGAAGCTGTCATTGCCGCCGCCTTCCGGCGAAATGAAGCCATAGCCTTTGTCGGTATTGAAGAATTTTACTTTGCCGATCGGCATGAGATATCCCTTTCAAGGACAGTAGATTGTCCGCACGCTCGTGCACGCGGAGCTAGAAGCGAGAAAGGGAAGAGTCGGCTCGGAAGCGTCGGTTTCCGTCGCCTGCGACGATAGCCCTCACTATATAGGCGTCGTGGGCGAAAAAAGCAATGATGGGTTTGCCGTCCGGCCATTTCGACAAAGGATCGCGCCTCAAACCGCCTTTGCCTCAGCCGAGCAATCGCGTAGAGCGCCGGCCATGGCTTCCGCCCCGAAAAAAGCTCTCGAGCTGCTGATCGCGGCGCCGCGCGGTTTCTGCGCGGGCGTCGATCGTGCGATCCGCATCGTCGAACTGGCGATCGAGAAATACGGCGCGCCCGTCTATGTCCGGCACGAGATCGTCCACAACAAGTTCGTCGTCGACACCCTGCGGGCCAAGGGCGCAATCTTCGTCGAGGAGCTCGACGAGGTTCCCGATGGCGTCCCCGTGGTGTTCAGCGCGCATGGCGTGCCCAAGGCGGTGCCGGCCAAGGCGGCCGAGCGCGGCTTGTCCTATCTCGATGCGACCTGCCCTTTGGTCAGCAAGGTACACCGCCAGGCCGAACGGCTGGTCGCCTCAGGCCGGCACATCGTGTTCATTGGTCATGCCGGCCATCCCGAAGTGATCGGTACGTTCGGTCAGGTGCCCGTAGGATCGATGACGTTGATCGAGACGGTCGCCGATGTGGCGACGTTCGCGCCGCGCGATCCCGCGACGCTGTCGTTCCTGACCCAGACGACCCTGTCGGTCGACGACACCGCCGAAGTGGTCGCCGCGCTCCAGGCCAAATTCCCCGCTATCCTGGCGCCACGCGGCGAGGATATCTGTTACGCGACCTCCAACCGCCAGGCCGCGATCAAGGCGATCGCCAATGCGTGCGATGCGGTGTTGGTGCTCGGCGCCCCCAATTCGTCCAACTCGCTGCGGTTGGTCGAGGTGGCGGAGCGCCAGGGAATCCCGGCTCGGCTGATCCAGCGCGCGGGCGACCTCGACTGGGCATTTCTCGACGGCATCGGCACGTTGGGCATCACCGCTGGCGCGTCGGCCCCCGAGCAATTGGTGCGCGAACTGATCGATCGGCTCGCCGAACGCTTCGATGTCACCGAGCGCGAAGTCGAGACGATGCAGGAGACGATCTCGTTCAAGCTCCCGCGTGGGCTAGAGGCGGCCGCGTGATCGCCATCGTCACCCCAGCGCGAGCTGGGGTCTCGCGCAGTCTGTCACTTCATGAGATCCCAGCTTTCGCTGGGATGACGGGCTAAATTCTTGGCGGTCTACACGCATGTTTCGGCCGAGGCGCTGGAGGAATTCCTCCTGCGCTACGATGTCGGCGAGCTCGTCTCGGCGAAAGGCATTGCCGAGGGTGTCGAGAATTCCAACTATCTGGTCGACACGACCAACGGCCGCTTCATCCTGACTCTCTACGAAAAGCGCGTCGAGGCCGGCGACCTGCCCTATTTCATGGCCTTGCTCGATCATCTCGCCGATCGCGGCAACCCGGTGCCGCCGGCGATCAAGGACCGCCGTGGCGAAGCGCTGCAGACGCTCGAAGGGCGACCGGCGTGTCTGATCAGGTTTCTGCCCGGGGTTTCGGTCAGCCATCCGACTGCGGCACAGGCCGAGGCAGCGGGCGCGGCGATGGGACGGATGCACGCCAGCCTGACCGACTTCGCGCAGGTACGCGACAATTCGATGGGCGTGCGCACCTGGCAGCCTCTGTTCGATCGCTGCGGCCGATCGCTCGACGACATGGCGACCAATCTCCATGCGGAGGCCGGCGCCATGGTCGATCGCGTCGTGAGCGGCTGGCAAGGCGACCGTTTTCCGCAAGGCACGATCCACGCCGACCTGTTCCCCGATAACGTCCTGATGCGTGGCAGCGACGTCACGGGACTGATCGACTTCTATTTCGCGTGCAGCGATGCGCGCATCTATGATCTCGCGGTCATGCACACCGCCTGGTCGTTCGACGCCAGCGGGATGACACATCATCCGGCGATCGGCGAGGCGCTGATCCGCGGTTATCACCACACGCTGCCGCTGAGCGACGAGGAACGTGCGGCGCTGCCCGGCTTTGCCGCCGGGGCCTGCATCCGCTTCTTCCTCAGCCGGGCGTGGGACTGGCTCAACACGCCGGCCGACGCGATGGTGACGCGCAAGGATCCGCTCGCTTACTGGCGCCGGCTCAAGGTCTACGATCCCGGTTTCGTGCGCGATTTCAAGTCGCTGGCATGACCGAATTAAGCCATGTCGAAATCGCCACCGATGGCGCGTGCAAAGGCAATCCCGGGCCGGGCGGCTGGGGCGTGCTGATCCGCATGGGTGCCCGTGAAAAGGAATTGTCGGGCGGCGAGAAGCTCACCACCAACAATCGCATGGAGCTGATGGCGGCGATCGAGGGGCTCAACGCACTCAAACGCCCGTGCCGCGTGACGCTGTCGACCGACAGCCGCTACGTGATGGACGGGCTGACCAAATGGATCCACGGCTGGCGCAAGAACGGCTGGAAGACCTCCGACAAGAAACCGGTCAAGAACGCCGATCTATGGCAGGCGCTGATCGACGCCGCCGCACCCCACCGCGTCGAATGGATGTGGGTGAAGGGTCATGCCGGACACCCCGACAATGAACGCGCCGATAAGCTGGCCAGCGACGCCGCTTACGCCGCCGCCAAAGCTTAGTACCGGTTCAGTGTGGCTGAACCGGTACCCGAAAATCAGCTATTGTCCACGACCTCGGCGTCCGGTCCGTTCTTCTTGATCGAGTCGATAGCGTTCTTGGCGTCAGCCTTGTTCGCATACCCTTCAGTCGAGAACATGATCTCGCTGTTGTACTTGAATCGCACGCGGAATTCGTCGGCCTTGTCTTTGTAGATCTCGAACGTGTGAGCCATCGCGACTTCCTCCTTTGATTGATCCAGATTAGTCGGAGGCGACGCGCCGCGCTAGCGGAACCGCGCGGGGGTGTAACGATCCCGGTCTATTTCCGCGACGAGCGGATCGGGCGTGGTGCCGAGCAGCAAAGATGCCGCGACGAGGGATGCCGCCGGCGCGGTCTGGATGCCGAAGCCGCCCTGCCCTGCGCACCAGAAAAAGCCGGGCACGTGATTGTCGAACCCATAGACCGGCAAACGATCGGGCGCGAAGCTGCGCAAGCCCGCCCAGCTGCGCTCGACCCGCTCGATCCTCCAATCGACCACCTGTTCCAGCCGGTCGATCGCGATCGCAATGTCGATTTCCTCGGGCTGAACGTCGCCGGGCTCGCTCGGCACCTCATCATGCGGACTCAACCATAGCCGCCCGCCCGATTCCGGCTTGAAATAGAAGTCCCCGCCGATGTGCGCGACGTGCGGCGTATCGTCCGGCACCGGCGGATCGACGCGGAGCTGCACGAGCGCGCGTCGCAGCGGCTGGATCCCGATCGGCGCGACTCCGGCGACCGCCGCGACACGATCGACCCAGGCCCCGGCGGCATTGACCAGAATCCTGGCGGCGAACGGGCCGGCCTTCGTCTCGAGCTGCCACACATCGCTGCGCCGCGACGCCCCGGTCAGTCCGGCGTCGAGCACCAATTCAGCCCCAGCCTTCTTCGCGCGCGACAGCGCGGCGGCGTGGAGCCCGGCGACGTCGATATAGGCACAGCTCGGCTCCCACACTGCGAGAGCCCATTCGGGGCGCAGGCCGGGAATGCGGTCACGCGGGTCGACCAATGTCAGATCGACGCCGGTATCGGCGAATTCGGCCAGCATCGCTTCGATCTGATCGCGTTCCTCTTCGCGGCCGATGTGCAGCCCCCCCAATGGCTGGAGAAAGCCGCCGGCGTCGAGCACCGCGCGTGACGCGGCGGTCAACGGCTGAATCGCCGGTCCGCCATAAGTCTCTTCCCAAAAGGCCGCGGATCGTCCGGTCGCGTGATAGCCCGCGACGTCCTCGGCCTCGAGGATCAGGACGCTGGCATGGGGCGCGACCTCGGCCGCGAGCGCGGCGCCGGCGATCCCGGCACCGATGATGGCGATGTCCCAAATCTTATCACCGCTCATTGCTGCGCTCGTGCCGAAAGGAAGATGTCGATTTCCCCCAAGGCGCGATCGCGGACCGGGTCAACCTCGCGCAGGATTTCGTGTGCGCTTTCGTTGCCGAAGCGGACGAGGCGGGCATCGGGCAGCAGTCCCGCGACCTTGATCGCGTCGGCCGCGCGGACCAATTTGTCGGCTTCGGCCACCAGCACGAGCATTGGCGTCCTGACCAGCTTCACACGCCGGCTGGCGCGCAGCCGCCGAGTCGATTCGAACGCGCGCACGACCCAGCGCCAACTCGGCGGGCCCAATTTGATCTCCGGCTTCTGGTCCCACCACCACGGTTCGTCCGAATATCGGTCGGGATCGTGGGTGAGCAGCGACAGCCGCGAATCGGTGGTGCCCGGCTTCTCGTTCGACTTCCAGGCGCGGCGCTGGGGATTGCCGAGCTTCATGGCGATCTCGGCGATTCGCTCGCCGAACCCGGCGCTGATCGGCGCATGCAGCCCCATCATCGGCGCGATCAGCACCGCCGCATCGGGCTCGGCCAGCACCTTGGCCAGCGCACGGCAGACCAGATGTCCGCCCATCGAATGTCCCATGGCGACATGCGGCCCCGGCGTGGCGGCCGCCCACTCCTTCCAGAACGCGCCATAATCAGCGAGATAGGTCCCGAACCGGTCGATATCGCCGACATGGGGATCGTCGGTCAGCCGTCCCGATCCGCCCTGGCCGCGCCAGTCGAACGACGTGATCGTCCAGCCCTGGTCATGCCAGTGACGGAAGGTCTCGAGATACTTCTCGAAGATGTCGCCGCGGCCGCCCTGGAACAGGATCGATCCGCGCGGCGCGGCCACGGCGGAGGGCCAGTCGAAGCGGCGCAATTGCCAGCCGTCGGGGGCAGTCCAGAACGAGATCGAGCTGCCGTCGGGATAGGTTCGGCGCGCTGTTTCGGAAGATACCATCCATGCTGGTTACTTTTTAGAAAGCCATGCCGTCTAGGTCTGTGATCCGATGGGCTGGGGAATTCTGTCTTATGTGCTCGGGGGAGCACTCGTTCTGATCCTGCTTTCGGCGGGCATCGAGGATGCTCGTACCCGAGAGATCGCCAATTGGAAGAACGCCGCGATCGCGCTGATGGCGCCTGCCTGGTGGTGGATGCAAGGCTATGGCTGGGCCGATGTGGCGTGGCAAATCGGGATCGCGATCGGCGTGTTCGCGCTGTTCGTCGGCGCCTTCCATTTCGGTTGGATGGGCGGCGGCGACGTCAAGATGATCGGCGCGCTCGCGCTATGGCTTCCCGGCCCAACTCTCTTCTTCATGCTGATGGTCATGTCGATCATCGGCGGCGTGCTGACGCTGATCATGATGTTCGACCATTGGCGCCGCAAAGCGCCGGGTGCGGTCGAGACGCCGTACGGCGTCGCGATCGCCATGGCATCGATGCTCGCGCTCGGTGAACCGATATTTAACCACTTTGCGTAGATTAACGGCGATCAAGTCGGGGTCATCGCCACAACGGGGCACGAAGCGTCATGGATAGTCGGAAGATCATTTTGCTGGTTGGCGCGCTTTTCGTCGCAGCCATCACCGCGTTCATGGCGCGCAGCCTGATTGTCGGATCGAGCGCCCCCATGGCCTCGGCCCAGGCGCCGATGGCGCCGGTCCAGACAGGCACCGAAGTGCTCGTCGCGACCAAGGCGCTGCCGATCGGCACGATCCTGGATGCGACCAGCTTCAAGTTCCAGCCCTGGCCGAAAGAGCTGGTCGAGAACGCCTATTATATCCGCAAAGACGGATTCGACCCCAAGAGCCTGCAAGGCACGGTCGTGCGCTCGGTGATCACCGCCGGGCAACCGCTGACCCAGGGGTCGCTGGTTAAGCCTGGCGACCGTGGCTTCCTCGCCGCGGCGCTGACGCCGGGCATGCGCGCGGTCACCTTTCCGGTCCGCAACGAGAATTCAGTCGCGGGCTTCGTCTTTCCGGGCGACCGTGTCGACCTGACCCTGTCTCAGACCGTTGCCGGCGGCGGCGATGGCCCGCCGCTGAAGGTGGCGGAGACGATCATGAAGAACCTGCGCGTGCTGGCGACCGACCAGCGCACCACCAGCGATGTCGACGACCAGGGCAAGACCGTGGTCCGCAACATCTCGATGGTGACGATCGAGGCGACGCCCGCAATCGCCGAGAAGATTTCGGTGGCGCGCTCCTTGGGCGACCTTTCGCTCGTGCTGCGTCCGCTCGCCGACTCGGCGTCCGAACTCGATCAGGCGATCGCCGATGGATCCGTGAAGGTGCCTGACGGCAAGGATCCGAAAGCCGAAAAGGCGATGCTCGCAACTGCCGACGTGCAGCCGAGCGCGGGCAAGACCAGCTTCGCCACCGGTGCCGACGTCTCGCGCTTCCAGCGCCGCACCGTGCCGGGCAAGGCCGGAGATGCGACGGCAGGCGGAACTGCAGGTGCTATTCCGGGCGGCGCCCCGGCCATTACCGGCCCCATGGTGCGTGTCGTCCGTGGGAACAACGTGACCGAAGTACCAATCGGTCGTGGGGGGAAGAACTGATGCAAGCGACAATCGTTTTGAACCGGATCGTTGCGGCTACCGTCGCGACGGCGCTGGTAGCGAGCATGCCGGTCGAGGCCGCCGGCGGTGGTCGGCAGACCACTCGCCGGGCGCCGGCCAAGCCCGTTCGTGTCGGCGCCTTGCCGCAGGGCACGCAACGCCCGACGACCGAAGTGATGCTTTCGGTGGGCCAGGGTGAGGTCATCACCCTGCCCGCCGACGCCGCCGATGTCTGGGTCGCGAATCCGAATGTCGCCGATGTCGACGTGAGCAACCCACGCCAGATCCGCCTGTTCGGCAAGGATTACGGGGAGACCACGGTGTTCGTCACCGCCGCCAGTGGCCGGGTGATTTATTCGACCAATGTTCGCGTCGCCCAGAACCTGACGTCGATCGATCGCATGATGAAAGCGGCCATGCCAGACGCCGACATCAGGGTGATGACCGTAGGTCAGATCGCCGTGTTGACGGGTACCGTGGCGGCGCCGGCCGATGTCGTCCAGGCGCAGCAGATCGTCGCCGCCTTGCTCAACCCCGGCATCGACATCTCCAATCCGTCGACGCCGTTGAAGATCGCGGTGATCAACCGCCTCCGCACCGCGACGCCGTTGCAGGTCAATTTGCAGGTCAAGATCGCCGAGGTCAGCAAGGCATTCGCCAAGGACATCGGCAACAACATGTTGACCAAGGACAATACCGGCGGGTTCAACTTCGGCGTCGCCACAGGACGGTCGCCCGGATCGCTCACGCCAACACAGCTTTCCACCTATCCCACGGCCCACGTTCCGCTGCCCGGTGGCGGCTATATCGATGGCCCGTACAACCCTGCGACGGGCCAGTTCATCAATCCGAGCAGCACCTCGGTCGCGACGATCACCAAGGGTGCCGGAAATACCACCCTGGGCCTCGCCGGGCGCCTGTTCGGCCTCGACATCCTGTCGGCGCTCGACCTCGGCGAGACCGACGGCCAGGTGACGACGCTCGCCAATCCGAACCTGACCGCGCTGTCGGGTGAGACCGGCTCGTTCCTCGCCGGCGGCGAAATCCCGATCCCGGTCAGCCAGGGGCTGGGCGCGGTGTCGGTCGAATTCAAGCAATATGGTGTCAGCCTGTCCTACACTCCGACTGTGCTCGCGGACGGCCGCATCTCGATGCGCGTCCGCCCCGAAGTGTCGGAATTGTCCGCGGCCGGCGCCGTGACCCTCAATGGCGTCACGATCCCGGCGCTAACGACGCGACGCGCGGAAACGACGGTCGAGCTCGGCTCAGGTCAGTCCATGGTGATCGGCGGACTGCTGCAGAACAGCACCAACAACCAGATCGACAAGGCCCCGGGCATCGGCGACGTGCCGGTGCTCGGCGCGCTCTTCCGGTCGACCAGCTGGAAGCGCAACGAGAGCGAGCTGATGATCGTCATCACGCCGTATCTGGTGAAGCCGGTCAACGCGAACGAGATCGTCCTGCCGACCGACGGCTACAAGGCGCCGACCGATCTCGGCCGCGTCTTCCTTGGCCGCTTGGGCGAAGGCACCAACGGCGGCGATCGTCCCAAGCCGACGATGGCCGTACCGATGGTTGCGGGCCCCGCGATCGGCGCCAACGCGCCCGTGCCCGCGGCGCCGACGACGCCACAGCCGAGCTCCGACCCGGCGACCGCCGACAAGAAGGCGCTCCTGCCCAAGAAGTCGAAAAAGGGCGATCAGCCCGCCACTCCCGGCTTCAGCCTGTAACGCGCGAGGAACACTCAGACATGCGTACGATCCTCATCGCCTCCCTCGCCGTTCCCGCTTTGATGCTGGGCGGCTGCGGCACGCTCAATCGCGGCGTCGACTCGATCAAGCAGCCGGTCGTCAGCCGCACCGATTATGTGTTCGACGCGCAATCGACCACGGCCGGCCTGGCGCCGGGCGAGACCGAACGGGTCGCCGGCTGGCTCGCCTCGATGCGGTTGCATTATGGCGACCGGATTTCGGTCGACGATCCCAATCCTTACGACTCGCGCGCTCGCGCGCAAATCGCGGCGATCGTCTCCAGCTATGGCATGCGTCTTGCCGACCGGGCGCCGATCACCAATGCGCCGCTAGCGGCCGGCATGGTCCGCGTCGTCGTCAGCCGATCCACCGCCACGGTCCCGGGCTGCCCCGATTTCACGCGCAGCGGATCGAGCGAATTCGAAGGCAGCTCGACCTCGAATTTCGGCTGCGCGAGCAACGCCAGCCTGGCCGCGATGGTCGCCGATCCGCTCGATCTGGTCCGAGGCCAGGCGGGTGACGGCACAGCCGACCCGATCACCGCGGGTCGGGCCATCGGCACGTATCGCAAAGCCGCCCCGACCGGGGCCGGCGGCACCACAGTCAAATCCGAATCGACGGGAGGCAAATAAGATGAACGCGCCGTGGAAACCCGCTGGCGTCGCGCATCGCGAGCCATTCGTCGCCTATGTCTGCGACGAGACGACCGCCGAAGCGCTGCGTCCGATCGTCAGCGAGATGGGCTGGTCGGCCGAGAAAGTGAACAAGGGCGGGTTGCGTAACGCGGTCCAGTCATTGTCGGTCTCGGCGAGTCCGCAGGTGCTGTTCGTCGACCTCAGCGAATCGGGCGATCCGCTTAACGACATCAACGCGCTGGCGGAAGTCTGCGAACCCGGCACCGTCGTCATCGCGGCGGGCCAGGTCAACGACGTCCGCCTGTATCGCGACCTGACCGCGAGCGGGATCCAGGATTATCTGCTCAAACCGCTCAATGCCGACATGTTGCGTGAGACTTTCGGCAGCGCGCAGGCCGTGTTGAACGCGCCACGGCTGAATGAGGTCTCGCCGGATCGTCCGCATTCCGCGACGGCGGTGATCGGTACGCGCGGCGGCACCGGTGCCTCGACCATCGCGACCTCGGTCGCGTGGCTGATGAGCGAGAAGGGCGGCCGCACCACGGCGTTGCTCGATCTTGACGTGCATTTCGGCACCGGCGCGCTGGCGCTCGACCTCGAGCCGGGCCGCGGCCTGACCGATGCGATCGAGAATCCCAGCCGCATCGACGGACTGTTCATCGAACGCGCGATGGTCAAGGCCAGCGAGCGTCTCGCCGTGCTGTCGGCCGAAGCGCCGATCAACTCGCCGATGATGACCGACGGCTCCGCTTTCTACCAATTGCAGGAAGAGATGCGCGCCGCGTTCGAATGCACGGTGGTCGACCTGCCGCGCGCGCAGCTGATCCAGCACCCACATCTGATCAGCGACATTCAGACGACGGTGGTCGTCACCGAGCTGACGCTGGCCGCGGCGCGCGACACGATCCGCATCTTGTCATGGTTGAAGTCGAACGCGCCCGGAAGCCAGGTCCTGGTGGTCGCCAATAAGGTGCCCGCCGGTGGGCAGCTGGAGATCAATCGCAAGGATTTCGAGGGCTCGATCGAGCGCCGCATCGATTTCGTCATCCCTTATGACCAGAAACTGGCGGCACAGGCAGCCAAGCTGGGCAAGACGCTGGCCGAGGCCGGCAAGGGATCGAAGACGGTCGCGCCGATCGGCGAACTCGCCAGCCGCCTGTTGGCGGCGGGCGATTCGGCCGAGGCCGCGGGCGCCGCTGCGGGCAAAAAAGGCGCGGGGAAATCGGCGGGTCAGTCTCTGATGGGCAAGTTCGCCGATCTCAAGTCGCTGATGCCGAGCAAGAAAGCCGCGAAGTCGAGTTGACCATGGCCGGTCCATCCGGGCCGGCACCAACAAGTGGAGCGTTTGAGCGATGCCATTGGTGCCGCTGATCACGGTGATTGCAGGGGCGGCGACCATGCTGTTGCTGCTGGCGTTCGCCTTTGCCGGCCCGTCGGTGGCAAAGGCGCAGACTCGCCGACTGGGCGCGCTCCGCGAACGCCATAGCGGCGCCGCCAGCGACGTGGCGATGGCTGCGCAAATGCGCCGCATCACCGGTAAGCGCGACAGCAACATGGACACCGCGATGATGCGGTTCCTGCCGCGTCCGGCCGTACTCAAGAAGCGCCTCGCCATGACCGGCAAGAACTGGACCGTCGGTCAATACGGCATGGCGACGTTCGGCATCATGCTGATCGTCGCATCGCTGATGATGATACGCGGCGCGCCAATCGCGATCTCCATCTTGATCGCGGTCATCTTGGGTGGTGGGCTGCCGCATTTCGTGGTCGGCTATTTCATCAAGCGCCGGGTCAACAAGTTCACCTCCAAATTCCCCGACGCGATCGAATTGCTCGTGCGCGGGCTGCGCTCGGGCCTGCCGATCAGCGAAACCATGGGCGTGGTTGGTGCCGAAGTGCCCGGCCCGGTCGGCGAGGAATTCCGTGCGGTATCCGACAAGATGAAGATCGGTCGCACGATGGACGCAGCGCTGCAGGAAACCGCTGACCGTCTTGGCACGCCCGAATTCCAGTTCTTCGTCATCTCGATCGCGATCCAGCGCGAGACCGGCGGCAACCTCGCCGAAACGCTCGCCAATCTCGCCACGGTGCTTCGTCAGCGTGGCCAGATGAAGCTGAAGATCAAGGCGATGTCGTCGGAATCGAAGGCATCGGCCTATATCGTCGGCTCACTGCCGTTCATCGTGTTCGGCCTGATCCTGTGGATCAGCCCGGCCTATATGGGCAATTTCTTCGTCGATCAGCGCCTGATCGTCGCCGGTATCGGCGGCTTCATCTGGATGTCGCTGGGTGGCTTGATCATGGCCAAAATGGTCAATTTCGAGATCTGAGGCCATGGAACCGCACCACACAACCCTGCTCGGCGTCGACGTCCTTTGGGTAGGCACCATGCTTGCCGGGGTCGCCGCGTTCGCTGTCATGCTGGCCATCTACGCCGCGACCACCGTGCGCGATCCGATGGCGCGTCGCGTCAAGGCGCTCAACGATCGCCGCGAACAGTTGAAGGCCGGCATCACCGCTTCGACCAGCAAGCGCCGCGCGAAATTGGTCCAGAAGAACGAGACCACCGACCGCATCCGCTCGATCCTGCAGAGTCTGAAAGTTCTGCAGGACAGCCAGCTCAAGGTCGCGCAGACCAAGCTGCTCCAGGCCGGCATCCGCAAGAAGGAATATGCGGTCGCGGTCATCTTCGGCCGGCTGATCCTGCCGATCCTGTTCGGCCTGCCGATGCTGTATTTCGTGTACGGCACCGACGCGTTCGCGACCTGGTCGCCGCTCAAGCAATATGGTCTGGTCGCCGGTGCCTTCATCCTGGGCTACAAGGGCCCAGACATCTACCTCAAGAACAAGATCCAGAAGCGCTCGTCAGCGATCCGCAAGGGCCTGCCCGACGCGCTCGATCTGCTGGTGATCTGCGCCGAGGCCGGCCTGACCGTCGACGTTGCGTTCCACCGCGTGTCGAAGGAATTGGGCCGGGCCTATCCCGAGCTGGGCGACGAATTCGCACTGACCGCGATCGAGCTCGGCTTCCTCTCCGACCGCCGCCAGGCATTCGAAAATCTGGCGACGCGCGTCGACCTCGACGCGGTCAAGGGCGTGGTCACGACCATGATCCAGACCGAGAAATACGGCACCCCGCTGGCCTCCGCGTTGCGCGTGCTGTCGGCAGAATTCCGCAACGAGCGCATGATGCGCGCCGAGGAAAAGGCCGCGCGCCTGCCCGCAATCATGACCGTGCCGCTGATCCTGTTCATCCTGCCAACCCTGTTCATTGTCATCCTGGGGCCGGCGGCGTGCAGCATCAACGACGCCTTCCTGCACGGCGGCCACTGATCCGATCGATCCCCCTCCCCGGTTGCGGGAGGGGGATTGCTTGCACCCGAGGGCAACCGCGCGCAGCATGACGCGTTCACATCCCAACAGGGAGAGACGCGATGATGTTCACCGACCCCAATCAGATCGCCATAATCGTGCTGGTCCTGATCGTCGGACTGGTCCTCGGGCTGATCCTGGCGCCCAAGGGCACCAAATGGCGCACGCGCTATGAAGCGGAGCGCGACGCGCATGCCGCCTATCGCCAGGATGCCGATGCCAAGACGCGCGATCGCGACGCGCTGACGACCAATCGTGACGCCTATGTCCGCGATCTGGAGAAGGCGAAGATCGATTTGGCCGCCGCCAATGAGAAGCTGGCGGCCGAGAATGCGGAGTTGAGGGCAAGGACGGCGTGAGCGCTTAGTTCCCTCTCCCCTTGTGGGCGCATCAGGTCGGCCATGCCCCCGGCATGACCTAAACAGCGCGGGGCGCTGTTTACCTGATGCGGGAGGGAGCCGACGTAGTCGGCGGAAGGGTGAGGGGGAGTCACGAGCCACGTCGCCTGTGAGTCCCCCTCACCCTTCCCACGCCTTCGGCGCGGGCCCCTTCCCTCTCCCACAAGGGGAGAGGGAGATTTGACCACCCCCTAACTCAACGCCTTACAACTCGATTTCTTGCGCGCGGCGTCGATCGCGCCAAACTGCGTCCGATCGGGGGCCAGAATACGAAGCAACGCAATCCCCGTCGTGCCGGTGACGCGGACCGCGGTCATGCCGTCAGGCACCGGCTGACCGGCTTGGGCGATCGCGATCCGGATCGGCTGGTTGCCGGCATCGATATTGTTGCGGACATAAGCGACGTCGGTGCGCGAATCGAACACCGACAGCGACCAATAAGGCGCGGGCACCGGCTCGACATCGACCAATACGGGCCCCTTCGACAGATCGAACGGACAGGACGAATAGGCCAGATCGGGGCTCGGCCGGACGATCGCGCGCGCCTTGTCGGTGGCGAGCGGGGCGGCGAACATCGCGTTATACCCCGCCCCCTTCGCGATCCGGTGGGTGGCGAGGCTCATCAGCACGCGTGGGAATTGCGCCAGCGCGACATGATAGCCGACGAACGCCAGCGCCAAGCCGAGCAGTAGCGGGAACAGCCAACGACGCATCAGCAGCCCTCCTTGACGATCGCTGGGAGCCGGTCGCGCGTCAGCGTGCCGAGCCCGCCATCATCGGGAAGATAGACGCGCAAGGTCAGTTCGAACCGGTCGATCCGCCCGGTCGGCAGCCATAGGCCGGCCTGTTCGGCAGGCGCGACGATCACGTCCCAGGCCGCGGGATTGGGCACCGCCGCGCTGGCGATGGAGAAGCGGTTGGCCTGGTTGGCGACGAGATAGCCGGGATGGTCGTAGAGCGTCAGGCTCCACCATTTGGCTGGAATGGCTCCGCCCGACACGCGATAGCGGCAGCGGCCATCGAGCGGATCGCCGGCGCTGTCGACCGCGGCGTTGTAATAACGCGCTTCATGCGCCGGAAGCGCGAGCAACCCGCGCAACGACACCACCGCGCGGGTGAACGCGCCGGCGCGCGCAGTGCCGAAATCGCTGCCGGTGGTCCAGGGGCCGATCGCGCGGCTGGCGCCGAACACGCCAGTGCGGACATGCTGGATGGCGGCGCCCGCCCCGAGCGCTAGGCCGAGCGCCGCACACACTGCATATCGGATCCAGGGCTTCATACCCCCTCCCCTGTCAGTTCGGGCAGCGGTGGTAGCGCTTGCCTTCCATCATCATCGCGTCGTCGCCGATGCGGTCGACCTTGAGGATCTGATCGAACGGCTTGTCGTCCGCGCTGTAATTGCCGGTGACCTTGACCGTCTTGCCGTCGAGCGACCAGTGACCCATGCCACGCTTGCCATAGAACCCCCCGCCGGGACCGAAATTGACCGCGCGGCGTGCCGTGCAATCGCCATTCTCCGCCCCCCAACGCCCCGATAGCCAGGCGCGATTGATGCCGCCCGGGATCGGTTTCGGGGTCCGTTTCGGCGTTGGCTTGGCCGTCGGCGTGGCCTTGGGGGTGGGAGTCACCTTGGGCGTCGGGCTGGGTTTGGGTGTCGGGCTCGCTTTGGGCGTCGGCGACGATGACGGTTTGGGCGACGGTGATGGTGTCGGAGTGGGCGACGGACTTGCCACTGGGGTGGGCGTCGGGCTGGGCGCCAGATCGGTCACCGCCGGGCTTTGCGTCGGAGCCGGCGCGGGCGTCGGAGCATAGCGATTGGGATCGATCACATCGTCGCGGAACATCCAATTGTCGCCATAGCGGACGAAGCGGCCGGTGCGCGTCGCCGACTTGTCGCACTTGCCGGTGAACGGGCTGCACGTTGTCGCGCGGTAGTCGCAGACATAGCCCGGGCGATCAGGCGCGGTCTTGCACGCGATGCGCTCGGTCGACTGCACCTTGGCACCCGACCGCCCAAGCGCGTCGGCGATATCCTTTTCGGACGGGCCGTCATTGCCGCCCAAGCTGCCGCATGCGGCCAGCGGCGCCACCATCGCGAGAACCAGCCAGCGCTTCATGCCCAGATCCATGGTCGTTGAGTGCGGTCGCCGCGCGGGCGAAGTCAAGCCCGTCTCAACCCGCTTTGCCGCCCAGCGCGGCTTGCGCGGCAGCCAACCGGGCGATGGGCACGCGATACGGCGAGGCCGAGACGTAATCGAGCCCGACCTCTTCGCAGAACGCGATCGACGCCGGATCGCCGCCATGTTCGCCGCAAATGCCGAGCTTGATGTCGGGCCGCGTCGCGCGACCGCGCTCGGCGGCGATGCGGATCAGCTCACCCACGCCCTCGACGTCGAGGCTGACGAACGGGTCCTTGGGATAGATGCCCTTGTCGACATAGATGCCCAGGAATCGCGCCGCGTCGTCACGGCTGACGCCCAAAGCGGTCTGGGTCAAATCGTTGGTACCGAACGAGAAGAACTGGCCGACCTCGGCGATCTCGCCCGCCTTGAGCGCGGCGCGCGGGAGCTCGATCATCGTGCCGACGAAATAGCTGATCTCGCGCCCCTTGTCGGCGAACACCGCCTGGGCAGCCCTGTCGACCACGTCTTTCATCAGCTCGAGTTCGCGGCGCGTCGCGACCAAAGGAATCATCACTTCGGGGATCGGCGCGTCGCCGGATTTCTCGGCGACGGCGACCGCGGCTTCGAAGATCGCGCGTGCCTGCATCTCGTAGATTTCGGGATAGGTCACGCCCAGCCGGCAACCGCGATGGCCGAGCATCGGGTTGAATTCGTGCAGTTCGGCGGCGCGGCGCTTGAGATAATCGACTTCGACCCCGGCGGCCGCCGCGACCTCGGCGAATTCCTCTTCCTCGTGCGGCAGGAATTCGTGCAGCGGCGGGTCGAGCAACCGGATTGTGACCGGCAGCCCCGCCATCACCTCGAACAATTCGATGAAGTCGCTGCGCTGTTCAGGCAGCAGCTTTTCGAGCGCGGCGCGACGGCCCTTCTCGTCCTCAGCCAGGATCATCTGGCGGACGGCGGTAATCCGCGCGGCGTCGAAGAACATATGCTCAGTGCGGCACAGGCCAATGCCCTCGGCACCGAACTCGCGCGCCGTCCTGGCGTCGAGCGGGGTTTCGGCATTGGCGCGGACCTTGAGCCGGCGAACGCCATCGGCCCATTCCATCAGCGTGCCGAAATCGCCGGCGAGCTCGGGTTGTACGGTCGGCACTTCGCCGATCATCACTTCGCCCGATGCGCCGTCGATCGTGACGATATCGCCCTCGTTCACCTCGCGGCCGGCGCAACGCATGACCTTCGCCTTGGCGTCGATCGACAAGGTGCCGGCGCCCGACACGCACGGTCGCCCCATGCCACGCGCGACGACAGCGGCGTGGCTGGTCATCCCGCCCCGCGCGGTCAGGATGCCCTTGGCCGCGTGCATGCCGTGAATATCCTCGGGTGACGTCTCGGTGCGCACCAGGATCACCGCCTCGCCCGCCGCCGCGCGCTTTTCCGCCGTATCGGCATCGAACACGACCTTACCCGAAGCCGCGCCCGGCGATGCCGGCAAGCCCTTGGTCAGCACGTCGCGTGGCGCCGCGGGATCGAGCGTCGGGTGCAGCAATTGATCGAGCGCGGCAGGATCGACCCGCGCGATCGCTTCCTCGCGCGTGATCAGCCCTTCATTGGCCATGTCGACCGCGATCTTGAGCGCGGCCTTCGCGGTGCGCTTGCCCGAGCGCGTCTGGAGCATCCAGAGCTTGCCCTGCTGCACCGTGAACTCGATGTCCTGCATGTCGCGGTAATGCTTTTCGAGCGTGTCGAACACGCCGGCGAGCTGGGTGTAGACCTCGGGCAGCGCCTCTTCCATCGACAGCGGCTTGGCATTGGCTTCTTCGCGTGCAGTCCTGGTCAGATATTGCGGCGTGCGGATGCCGGCGACGACGTCCTCGCCCTGCGCGTTGATCAGGAACTCGCCATAATAAGCATTGTCGCCCTTCGACGGATCGCGCGTAAACGCCACGCCGGTCGCCGAGGTGTCGCCCATATTGCCGAACACCATCGCCTGGACGTTGACCGCGGTGCCCCATTCGGACGGGATGTCGTTGAGCCGGCGATAGACCTTGGCGCGCTCAGACTGCCACGATCCGAAAACCGCGCCGACTGCGCCCCATAATTGGTCGTGGACGTCCTGCGGGAACGGCTTGTCCCACTGCTCGACGACCAGCTTCTTGTAGGTGTCGACCAGCGCCTTCCAGTCGGCGGCGCTCATCTCGGTGTCGAGATAATAGCCCTTGTCTTCCTTGGCGATTTCGAGCGCTTCCTCGAACGATCCATGGTCGAGTTCGAGCACGACGTCCGAATACATCTGGATGAAGCGGCGGTAGCTGTCCCAGGCGAAACGCTCGTCGCCAGACGCATTGGCCAGGCCGACCACGGTCCGATCGTTGAGGCCGAGATTGAGCACGGTGTCCATCATCCCCGGCATCGATGCGCGCGCGCCCGAGCGGACCGAGACCAGCAGCGGATCCGACGCGTCGCCGAATGTTTTGCCGGTCACGCCCTCGATATGCGCGATGCCGGCGGCGACTTCGGCCTTCAGACTGTCGGGAAAGGCGGCGCCTTCATCGTAATAGACCGCGCACATCGGCGTCGAGATGGTGAAGCCCGGCGGCACCGGCAGCCCGATCGAGGCCATCTCGGCCAGATTCGCGCCCTTGCCGCCGAGGAGATTCTTGTCCCCCTTGCCCCCATCGGAAACGCCACCACCGAACCGGTACACGTACTGTGTCATTCGTCAGTCCCTTTGATGCCTGGTTTCGCTGGGGAGGCGGAAGGATCAGGCGGAAATTTCGGGTCGAGATGTCATCCCTCGATCTTGGAGAAATCGGCGACACTATGCACTGCATCGCGCACCCGAGCGAGTAGCGCGAGGCGAGCGGCACGTTTGGCGGGATCGGCGTCGTTGACCGTAACCGCGTCGAAGAACGCGTCGATCGGCGCGCGCAGCGTCGCGAGCGCGGCCATCGCGGCTTCGAAATCCTCGTTGCCGACCGCATCGGCGGCGGCGGGGCCGGCGGCGTCGAGCGCGGCGATGAGGGAGGCTTCGGCAGGTTCGGGGGTGTAGGAAAGCGTCGCCCCGGCGGAGGCCCCTTCGCCGGGGCGACGTAATCTTCCTTCTTCAGGATATTCGCCGCTCGCTTGTACCCGGCGAGAAGGTTGGTGCCGTCCTCGGTGGTGACGAACGACTGCAACGCGCGGACGCGCGCAAGCAGGCGAACGAGATCGTCCTCGCCCCCGAGCGCGAACACCGCATCGATCAGGTCGTGGCGGACACCGGCTTCGCGCTGCTGGACCTTGAGGCGATCGGCGAAGAACTCGAGAAGCTCGTTAACAACACGCTTGATCGCGATTTCTGGCTCTTCGTCCTGCCAATACAACTTTTCGAAGGCAGTGAGATCATCCGTATCTGGCCGCGGAAGAGACTGGCGCAAAATGAGTCTCAGCGAGCCGCGGATGTTATTTTCAAGTATGATTCGGATGATAGCCAGCGAGCTACGGCGAAGCCCAAACGGGTCTTTCGAACCGGTAGGCTTCTCGTTCCGAGCAAAGAAACGGGCGACCGCATAAAGCTTATCAGCGAGGCTTACCGCAATCGTCGCGGGCGCGGTTGGGGCATCGTCGCCTTGACCAACCGGCTTGTAATGGTCCCGGATTGCACCAGCGACCGCTTCATTTGAACCTTGAGCGGCCGAGTAATAGCCACCCATCAATCCCTGTAGTTCTGGAAACTCGCCGACCATCCCAGTCACGAGGTCCGATTTCGCAAGCGCTGCCGCATTACGCACGTCGTTGAGCAACGCCGTTTTCGCCTGCGGGGTTGGTTCGAATGGCTTGACGATCTCGGCATCGACCAACCAGGCGGCAAGGTCGGTTACTCGTCGCACCTTGTCTGCCACGAAGCCAAGCTTCTCATGGAAGACGATCTTCTCGAGCTTTTTCGCCTGCTCCTCGAGCGGCACCTTGAGGTCGGTGTCATAAAAGAACCGCGCATCGCTCAACCGCGCCGCCAACACCTTGCGGTTGCCGTCGACGATCTTCGCGCCGCCATCGGCCGCGTCGATATTGGCGGTGCAGACGAACCCATTGGCCAGCTTGCCGGCCTTGTCGCGGCAGACGAAATACTTCTGGTTCACTCGCGCCGTCAGCTGGATGACCTCGGGCGGCACGTCGAGGAAATCCTCATCGAAGCGGCCGAGCAGCGGCACCGGCCATTCGGTCAGCCCGGCATTCTCGGCGACCAGCCCTTCGTCCTCGATCAGGTCGAGGCCTGCCGCCTCCGCCAAAGACGTCGCGCGCTCGCGGATGATTGCGCGGCGCTCGTCCTGGTCGACGATGACGTGGCAGGCGTGGAGCTTCTCGGCATAATCCGCCGCCGAGCCGATCGTGATCGGCCCCGGATGGTGGAAGCGATGGCCGAGCGTGACGGCCCCCGAGCGGACACCCGCGATCTCGACCGGCACAATCTGGTCGCCGAGCAACGCGACAATGCCATGCAGCGGGCGCACCCAGCGCAGGCTTTCGGTTGAGGACGACGCCTCACCCCAGCGCATCGACTTGGGCCAGGGGAAAGCACGGATGATCGCCGGGATCGCTTCGGCCAGTACCTCAGCAGTGTCGCGGCCGGGCTTGTCGATCACCGCGAACAGCACGCCGTCACGCTCGACCAATTGATCGGCGGTGAGGCCGGTCTTGCGCAGGAAGCCTTCGAGCGCCTGGGGTGGCGCACCGGCGCGCGGGCCCTTGATTTCCTCGCTGACCGCCTCGGTCGCCTCGGGCAAATCGCGCGCGATCAGCGCCAGCCGGCGCGGCGTCGCGAAAGTGACGATCGCGTCGGCGCGCAGGCCGGCTTTCTCGAGCTCGGCAGTGAACAGCCGCGCGAGGTCGTCGCGCGCTTTATCCTGCATCCGCGCGGGGATTTCCTCCGAGCGGAGTTCGAGGAGGAAATCGGTCACGCCAAATCCTCCCCGTTTACGGGGAGGGGGACCGCGCCGGAGGCGCGGTGGAGGGGGCGGGCCGCAAACGACACGATCGATTGGGCGGCTTCGTCGGCATCACGCAGAACATCGGCCGCGGCGATACGGATTACTCGATAGCCCTTAGCTTCCAAAGTCTTCGTCCGTTCGGCATCGCGCTCGGGACGGTCGCCCATGTCATGCGCCACGCCATCGACTTCCACTACTAGCTTGGCAGCTGGGCAATAGAAATCTACGCGGTAGGCGCCGATCGGATGCTGTTTACGGAACGCAATGCCTTGCGGTGAACCTTTGAGGCGTTGCCAGAGCAGCACTTCAGGCAAGCTCATCTTGCGGCGTGCGGCGCGGGCCTCATAAACTTCTGGGCGACGTAGATTTGGCGCGCCCCCTCCACCATGCTTCGCGTGGTCCCCCTCCCCGTCCCGGGGAGGATTTTTGGTAGCCGCCATCACGCCGCCCACCCATTTTTCTCCATCCACGCCTGGCACGACCCCTTCGCCAGGTCGCGAACCCGCCCGATATACGCTTGGCGTTCGGCAACCGAGATCACGCCGCGCGCGTTCAACAGGTTGAAGATGTGGCTCGCCTCGATCGCCTGCTCATAAGCCGGGATCGGCAGCTTGTGATTGAGGCAATTCTCGCACTCGGCCGCGGCCTTGCGGAACAGGTCGAACAAGGTCTCGGTATCGGCGACCTCGAAGTTCCAGGTCGACATCTCGACCTCATTCTCGTGGAACACGTCGCCATAGGTCAGCTGCGGCGTGTTGCCGACCGCGTCGTTATAGGCGAGGTCGTAGACGCTATCCTTGTTCTGGATGTACGTCGCCAGCCGTTCGAGCCCATAAGTCAACTCGCCCGCGACCGGCTTGCAGTCGAACCCGCCCATTTGCTGGAAATAGGTGAACTGGGTCACTTCCATCCCGTCGCACCACACTTCCCAGCCCAGTCCCCAGGCGCCGAGCGTCGGCGATTCCCAATCGTCCTCGACGAAACGGATATCGTGGCGGGTGAAATCGATCCCGATCGCGGCCAGGCTGCCGAGATAGAGGTCCTGCAGATCGGGCGGACTCGGCTTCAGGATCACCTGGTACTGGTAATAATGCTGCAGCCGATTGGGGTTTTCGCCATAGCGGCCGTCGGTCGGGCGGCGGCACGGCTGGACGAACGCGGCATTCCACGGGTCCGGCCCCAGTGCACGCAGCGTCGTCGCGGTGTGGAACGTCCCCGCGCCCATCCGCATGTCGTACGGCTGGAGGATCAGACAGCCGCGCTGGCTCCAATAATCATGGAGCGTCAGGATCATGCGCTGGAAACTCAGCGGAGTGCTCACGGATACCTTCGCAGATGCGGTAGAACTTGGCCCGGGCCTTTGGCGCATGGGGGGAAAGCGGTCAATGGGACCAAAAGTTCTGAACCGGTAAAGCCCTTGGTCATCGTGGGGTGACTACCTATTACAGACATTGCGCGAGGGCGCGGGGCCAAGAAGGATCGATATGCTGCGTAAGTTGTTGTTTTTACTCGGCTTGACTGCGGCTGGCATGGCCGTCGCGCAAACCGCGGCGTCAAATGCTCCTTCTCCAACCCCGGCTCCGACCACTGCGCCCGCTGCTGCGAAGGTCGATGCCGACCCCGCTTTATGGGTGGTCAAGGACAAGGACACGACGATCTACCTGTTCGGGACGATCCACGTGCTCAAGCCCGGCCTATCGTGGTTCGATGACGGCGTGAAGAAGGCGTTCGATTCGAGCGATGAGCTGGTGCTCGAAATGGTCCAGCCCGACCAGGCAACGATGCAGAACATCATCTTGAGCAAGGCATATAGCCTCAATGGCCCGACCTTGATCGAGCGCCTGCCGGAAGCCGATCGCGGCAGCTATCTCAATGCCATGAACTCGCTGGGCATTCCGCCGGCGGCGTTCGATCGCGCCCAGCCGTGGTTTGCTGCCACCAATCTGTCGCTGCTGCCGCTGATGAAGCTTGGCTACGATCCCAAGAGTGGGCCGGAAACCGTACTGACGGCGGCTGCCGCCACCGAGAAGAAGGCGATCGAGGGGCTGGAAACGCCTGAGCAACAGATCGGCTACCTCGCCGGCCTCCCCGACAAGGTGCAATTAGCGTTCCTCGAATCGACCCTGAAGGAGCTGCCCAAGACCGCTGAGACGATGGACGGCATGGTCTCCGCCTGGTCGCGCGGCGATCCCGGCGCGTTGGCCAAGTATATGAATGACGGCCTCGACGATTCGCCGGAGCTCGCCAAGACGCTGTTGTTTGACCGCAACGCGCGCTGGGCACAGTGGATCAAGGCGCGGCTTGGTAAGCCCGGCACCGTGTTCATTGCGGTCGGCGCCGGTCATCTGGCCGGCGACAAGAGCGTGATCGATCAACTCAAGGTGTTGAATATCAAGGCGAAACGGGTCGCCTACCGATGACACGCGGGCGCCAGCGCCTTGCCGCGCTCGGCGCCGTTCTGCTGGCGCTCGCCGGGTGCGGTAAGCCGCCGGTCGAGGCGCGCCCGGCGATGTGGCGAGTCAGCGATGGCGACACGACTATCTATCTGCTCGGCAGCATCCACCTGCTCCCAGCGAACGTCCGCTGGCGGACGCCAATAGTCGAACGCGCGATCGCCGAGTCCGATACCCTGGTGCTCGAAAGCTCGCCCGACGAGCAAACCGACTTCCGCGCGATCGCGACAGGCGTCGGACTCAAGCCAGCCGCCGATCGTGTTTCCCCGGGGAAACGTCCTGTCCTGGAGGAGATGATCGCGCGATCGGGAGCGTCACGAGAAACGCTGGACAGCTATAAAGACTGGGCATTGGCAACCACGCTTGCGGTCGGCGACGCGGTCGCCAGTGGCGCCGACTCTCGCGAAGGTGTTGAAGCGAAACTTTGGAGTGCATTCGCCTCAGCCGGGAAAACGCGCCTGGCATTCTATCACGCAAAAGACCAACTTGCTCAGCTCGACAGCCTGCCCGAATCCGACCAAAGGAAAATGCTGGGAAACATTCTCGAAGGAAAAGGGAATTATGAGGAAACATTGAAGGCCTGGACGACGGGCGATATGGCGTCGCTCGAGAAGACGGCCGAGTGCACGCCGCTCGAGGGGAAACTCGTCGGCCAGCCCAATGTTTACTGGTCGCGATGGATCGCCGCACGGATGAAGCAGCCGGGAACGGCGCTGGTCGCGGTCGGGCTGGGCCATATGGCCGGCCCCTATGCGCTGCCCAAAATGCTCGCCGCGCGCGGATTGAAGGTCGAGCGGATCGAGTGACCGGATATCGCTTGTTGTCCGTGGCCGCTAGGTTGGGGCTTATATTCCCGTCGTCATCCGCGCTTTCGCGGGGATGACGAGCTTGGAAACGGATCGCTTCAAGAACAACGGCTTATTTGGATTCTCAACGGCGATATTATACAATGCGTACCCATCAAACACGATAGGTGCTAAGTGAGCTAGCCGCCCTCGCGGCCATTATCGGCGCTATTCTTCAGCACCGGACGCAGCGCGCGATCTATGTCAGCGGCACCATCGGTAGGGCGTAGTTTTCCAGCGTCGATTAGCTTTTGCGCCTCGCGCTTGAAATGCTCGCGCTGATCCTCTGGACTTCGCCGGGTTTTCTTTTCTGGCACTACGCCCGCGCTCCACTAGCTGTTTGGTAGGTGAGACGCTTGCCAACGATGCCCTTGAGCTGATCGTCGACGCGGTCGCTGTCGTTATAGTCAAGCGCGACGCGGAAGCTGTAGCGAAAATAAAACTCCGCCAGATAGCGGTGCAAGTTGTTCTCGTGGCTGTATAATAACGCCATTCTCAACCTAGCTGTCCTTGTCGTCCCTAGCCTTGACGCCATTCTGCCAACCTTGCTGCCAGGCGAGCATGAAGGCGCCCTTTTTATAGGGCGACACGCTTTCCGGCCTGCCCCGCTTGCCAGCGGCATAGCCTTCGCTCCATGCTTTATCCTGCGGGCCGGCCATCTTTTCCTCCATGTTTCGACCGCCATAGGGCGGCCCTGAGGGCGGCGATACGGGTTCGCGCGGACAAACTCAAACGAACCCGCACAAGAACCTATGCTTGCACTCCCCGCCCCTTCCGGCTACAGGCGCGCGCTTCCGTTCATGGTCATCCCTGGAGGCGTGTGCGGAAATCCAAGCAAACCGCATATCGGAGATTACCATGAGCGACCAAATGACGCTCGCCGCCGAGACGCGCGACCGTGGAGGCAAGGGAGCCTCACGTGATCTGCGCCGCAATGGCCGCGTGCCCGCCGTTATCTACGGCAACAAGCAGGACCCCCTCTCGATCCACGTGGAAGAGAAGGAGCTGGTCCGCCAGCTGATGACCGGGCATTTCATGAATTCCGTCGTGATGATCGACGTGGACGGCAAGCCCACGCGGACCTTGCCCAAGGACGTCGCGTTCGACGTCGTCACCGATCGTCCGATCCATGTCGACTTCCTGCGCATCGGCGCGCACACCACGGTTCACGTCAACGTGCCCGTCGTGTTCGTCGACGAGGAAGAATCGAAGGGCATCAAGATTGGCGGCGTGCTGAACATCGTCCGTCACGATCTCGAACTGGTGGTCGATTCCGCCGACATCCCGAGCGAGATCCAGATCTCGCTCGCGGGCCTCGACGTCGGCGATGCGATCCACATCTCGAACGTCAAGCTGCCCAAGGGCGCGACCTCGGCGATCGACGATCGCGACTTCACCATCGCCACGATCGTCGCACCGTCGGCGCTGAAGTCCGAAGCGGTCGAGCAGGCGGCTGAAGAAGCCGCGCTGGCCGAGGAAGCATCGGCCGAGCATGCCGCCGAAGTCGAGGCTGAAGCCGAGGCCGAGGAAGCCGCCGCCGATGGCGAGGCCAAGGAAGGCGACGCCGAGTAAGCATCTGCCTTTACTGCCGAATTGATTGGGGCGCCGCGATCCACTGGATCGGGCGCCCCTTTCGCGTCTAGGGATATTTCATGCAACTCTGGGTCGGTCTCGGAAATCCCGGCGCGCAATATGCGATGCACCGGCACAATGTCGGCTTCATGGCGGTCGACGCGATCGCCGAGGTGCACGGCTTTGGCCCGGTCAAGAAGCAATTCCAGGGCTGGACGCAGGAAGGGCGGATCGGGTCGGACAAAATCCTGCTGCTCAAGCCGGCGACCTTCATGAACGACAGCGGCCGCTCGGTCGGCGAGGCGATGCGCTTCTACAAGCTCGAGCCCGAGGACGTGACGGTGTTCTATGACGAGCTCGACCTCGATCCGTTCAAGGTACGGGTGAAGCGCGGCGGCGGTGCTGCCGGACATAACGGCATCCGATCGACCATCCAGCATATCGGCGACGCCTTTCGTCGCGTCAGGATCGGCATCGGTCATCCCGGCCACAAGGACCGCGTAACCGGTCATGTGCTTGGGAATTATGCCAAAAGTGAGATCGAGCCGCTGACCGACCTGCTCGGCGCGCTGGCCGCCGAGGCCGACTGGCTGGCCAAGGGCGACGACGCTCGGTTGGTGAACGACCTGGCGTTGCGGTTGCAAGACTAGGAAACGACGTTCGCTAGCTCGCCGTCGAATCCATCCAATATCAGTCAGGATTGCTCGCCTATCTCGCCGCTCACTGCCTTGGGAGAGCGAGTCGTGAAGCCTGCGTTTGTGCTGAGTGCGCTGGTAAGCGGCCTGCTGATCGGTGGTATGCTGATGACGGCGTCGGCCGGTGTCCCGCCCGCGGCCGCCACGACAGCCGCGGCCAACCGATAGACGCTTGCATCGTCGCGCGCTGCGTGCTTCGCCCGGCCGCGTGACCAGCCGCGATCTCTTCGCCACCCGCTTCTACGACGCCCCGCTCGGCGACGATGCGTTGATCGCCGAGCTCGCCGACGCCTGTCGCGATCTCGCCGAGCAGGACCGCGCCGGGCGCGGCTGGTCGAAAGAGCATGGCTATCGCGGCTATACTTCCTACGCCTCGCTCAACGACCTGCCGCTCAGGGACCCGCGCTTTGGCGATCTGGTCAAGCTGCTCGACCGCCATGTCGCCGCCTTCGCCAAGCATTGCGGCTTCGAGCTCGGCAAGAAGCTCAAGCTCGACAGTTTGTGGGTCAACGTCCTCAAACCCGGCGGTACGCATTCGGGGCATATCCACCCGCATTCGATCGTGTCGGGCACGGTCTATGTCGCGGTGCCGCCGGGATCGGGCGCGCTCAAGCTCGAGGATCCGCGCCTGCCGCTGATGATGGCGGCGCCGTCGCGCCCGGGGACGTTCGTCTATGCCGAGCCGAGCGAGGGCAGCGTGTTCCTGTGGGAAAGCTGGCTGCGCCACGAAGTGATGCCCAACGCCGCGAAACAGGACCGGATCAGCATCAGCTTCAACTATCGCTGATCGCGCGATAGAGTCGTTTTCAGCTGCGCTGTATCGGTGCCAGCCCGCTCCCCCACCCGGCCGCCCATAGAATACGCTGTTGGGCCAAGCGCGACGATTTGCTCGCGCTACTGCTCGAAAGCTCGGGCGGCATGCCCGGCTGCTTAAGCTATATCGTCGCCAAAGACGCGAAGGACCCCGACGCGATCTGGATCACCGAGGCATGGGACAGCAAGGAGCATCACGACGCCTCGCTGAAACTGCCGCGGGTCCAGGCAGCGATCGCCAAGGCACGGCCGCTGATCGCGGGCTTCGATTCGGGAGCGGAAACCGAGCCGGTCGGCGGCATCGGCCTGAAGAACTGATCAGAAAGCGAACCGCGCGGACGCCGTCGCAACGGGGTTGAGGCCGAATCCGCCGTCGCGCACGCCAGCGGCGCTCCAGCGGCTCGGCCGCGTCGGCATGATCGCGCGATCGCTGAGCGCGCCGCCTTCAAGGCCCAGGACGAACCCCTTCGATACCTCGCGATCATAGCCCAAGGTAATGGCCGGCGTGGAGCGCCGGAACCCGCGCGACAAGCTGCGGCCGCCACGAGTCATGTGCGGGTCGTAGAGAATGCCGCCGGTCGCCTGTTCGGCCGCGATCCAGAAATTGGGCCGCGCGAAATAGCGCGTGCCGACCGACAGCCGGACGCCCGATCGCTCGGTCGGGTAGAGATCGATCATGCCGCCGACGAAGCGGGGACGGACCATCTCGTCCAGCGGCGTATAGCCGCCGCGATAGACGATCTGCGGCCCCAGTCGGGGTGACCTGGTGGGCAGCAATCCGATCCTGATCCGCGCCACGACTTTCGGTGCGGACTTCTGCGCTGCCGGTTGGGTGTTACGGGCGTGCGCCGGCTGAAATGTGCACGCCAGCGCGCCGATCAAGAAACCGGCGCAGATCGCCCTGATGACCATCGAACATCCCCTCGAAACACCGCCCGTTTCCCCCCGGCCGGCGCTTCATTCATGGAGAGTGTCACGCCCTTGGTCCGGACGCAACACATCAATATCGCGCTTTTTTTTTGCCGATCGGCAGAAGTGATTGGCCCACGCCCGGAGACATGCGCAAAGTGACGCGTTTGAGCCAGATATGGCGCAGCAACAGATATCGGTGGTCACGCTTGGCGTCGGTGACCTGGCGCGCTCAAGGCGCTTCTACGACGACGGATTCGGCTGGAAGCCGGTGTTCGAGTCAGACGAGATCCTGTTCTTCCAGATGAACGGATTGATGCTCGGTCTGTGGCTGAAGGACCGACTCGCCGCTGACATGCGGCGCGACGCCGATAGCGGCTTCCACGCAATGTCGCTGGCGCACAATGTCGCGCACGAGGCCGATGTCGCGCCGCTGGTCGATCGTCTGGCCGCGCACGGCGGGACAGTCTTGCGCCAGCCCGACGCGCCACCCCATGGCGGCTTTCGCGGCTATGTCGCCGACCCCGACAATCATGTCTGGGAAATCGCCCACAACCCCGCCTGGCCGATCGACGCAGAGGGCCATGTCACGTTCGGAACGTGACCCGACTCCCCGATGAACCGCCGGGCCAGCGCTGATTAATGAACGCGGCGGTATTCTTGTCCGTTCGGGTGGACATCGAGGAGTATGACGCCGTGAACCACATGATTTTTCGTCACCGCAGGCTTGCGACCGCCGCGACCATCGCGCTCGCCGCCGCGCTGTCGGCCTGCGGCAAGGGTAGTGATCAGCAGATGATGGCGGCGACCCCGCCGGCGCTTCCCGCGACCTTGCCGCTCGACGCGAGTCCGTCGACCGCCTGGCCGACCGCGCCCGAAGTCGCAGCACTTCCAGAAGCCAAGCCCGTGCGGACCGTCCGCGTCGCCAATCAGCGCGACTATTACGGCTATGCCGACGCGGCCTATGACTATCAGGATGTTCTGAACGACGCGCCGCCGGATTATTATTTCGACTATGACGGCGTCGATCCCTGGGCGTGGGAAGGCTATGACCAGTCGGTCGTGTTTCTCGAGCCGGTCGATGACGGCTATCGCTATTATTATTACCGCCCGGGCGCCGACGAACCCTATTTCGTCCGCGATCCCTATTATGGCTATGGTTATGACAATGGCCAATTGGCGGTCGTCTATGACAGCTATGGCGCGGTCGTGCCGTATAACGATTATGGCGCGCGGCTTGACTATGCCGGGCGCTATCTGTCGCGTGGGCGCGATCTGTACATGGCATCGCGACACGGCGATCGGCGTGCGGTCAGTGCTGCCAATTGGGCAGCGCGCAGCGACGCCATTTCCGCTGCGCAAGCGCGTTGGTCGATGGTCCGCGAGCGTCAGCCGCAATGGCGCGATTACAGCAGCCGCGTGAGCCCGACCCAGGCCAATTACTGGCGCGAGGAAGGCGTCCGCCGTCAGGCCGACGCCCGCCGTTTCGCGGCATGGCGCAGCGATTCGTTCCGCAGCCCGCCGCCCCCCCGCGCCATTCCCGCGACCTGGACCTCGGCAAGCTGGGCGCGCGACCAGAAGCGGTTCCTGCCGGCCAGGGACGATCGCGAGCGCTTCGCCGCCAATGCCCAACCTAATCGTGGCACGCCCAACGTACCGCAGGCATTGTTCGGCAATCGCCAGCGGATCGAACCGGGCAACCGGCCGGCGAACGTCGCCGCGCCGCAAGCCAACGACCCGCGCCGCCAGGCGATCATCGCTGCCCGCGAGCAACAGCGTCCGGGCACGGGACCAATGCGTGCGATTCGCGAACCGCAGGGCAACGCCGCCGCCGGCCGCTTTGCGCCACGGCCGCAGGCGCAGCCTAGTTCGCCACGCATTGCGGGGCCCCAGGGCAATCCCAACCGCGCCCAGCTCGCGACTATGCGCGACGACCATGGGATGCGGGGCAACGGCCCGCGCTTCCGCGCGCAGCCCCAGCCGCAGCCGCGTGCAGTGACGCCCAGGCCGCAGCCCCAGGCCGGCCGCGGTAGCCAGCGTCCTCAAATGGCTATGTCGCGTCCCGAGCCGCGCGCCGCGGCGCCGCGCTTCCAGCCGCGCGTCAACGGCGGCAACGATCGTCCGCGCTTCCAGGCTCCGCGCCCGCAACCGCAAATCGCAGCGCCTCGGCCGCAGGCACCGCGGTTCGGCGGTGGCGGCAATGGCGGAATGCGCCCGACACCGCAAATGAACCGGCCGGCCTTCCAGCCGCGCGCGCCGCAAATGGCCCGGCCAGCGCCGCAAATGGCTCGCCCTGCACCGCCGCCACGCGCTGCCGCTCCGGCCGCGCCGAGGGGCGGTGGTGGAAATGGCCGCGGCGGCGATCACAAGCACTAGGATCTCTCGACCTAAATAAGCCAGCAGCGGTCCGAGCAAGCGCTCGGGCCGTTGCTCGTGCTCACGTAGATCGCCCAATCCTTGCCAGCGCGTGGCCGGGCGAGTAGGCGCCGGGCCTTCCCCCGAAAGCTTGAGGACGAATTACATGGGTTTCCGTTGCGGCATTGTCGGCCTTCCCAATGTCGGCAAGTCGACCTTGTTCAACGCGCTGACCCAGACGGCGGCGGCGCAGGCGGCGAACTATCCGTTCTGCACGATCGAGCCGAACGTTGGGAACGTTGCGGTACCCGATCCGCGGCTGGACAAGCTCGCGGCCATCGCCGGCTCGGCCAAGATCATCGAGACCCAGCTCGCCTTTGTCGACATTGCCGGACTGGTCCGCGGCGCGTCGAAGGGCGAAGGGTTGGGCAACCAGTTCCTCGGCAATATCCGCGAAGTCGACGCGGTCGTCCATGTGCTGCGTTGTTTCGAGGACGGGGACGTCACGCATGTCGAGGGCAAGATCGACCCGATCGCCGATGCCGAGACGGTCGAGACCGAATTGATGCTCTCCGACCTCGAGAGCCTGGAAAAACGGGTACCCAATTTCGCCAAGAAGGCAGCGCAGGGCGACAAGGAAGCGAAGATCGCGGCGAGCGTGCTCGGGCAAGCGCTCGATCTGCTACGCGACGGCAAGCCGGCACGACTGACCCAGCCCAGGGATGCCGAGGAAGCCAGGGTGTTTGCGCAGGCGCAATTGCTGACCGCCAAGCCGGTCCTCTATGTCTGCAATGTCGAGGAGGCCAATGCGGCGCATGGCAACGCGCATTCGGCGCGCGTGTTCGAAAAGGCCAAGGCCGAGGGTGCCGAGGCAGTGATCGTCTCCGCCGCGATCGAGGCCGAAATCGCGACCATGCCCGCCGAGGATCGCGGCGAGTTCCTGGCCGAGCTAGGGCTGGAGGAAACCGGCCTCGCCCGCGTCATCCGTGCCGGGTACAAGTTGCTCCACCTCCTCACTTTCTTCACCGTCGGGCCGAAGGAAGCGCGCGCCTGGACCGTCCATACCGGCGCCACCGCGCCCGAAGCAGCAGGCGAAATCCACACCGATTTCGAAAAGGGCTTCATCCGCGCCGAGACGATCGCGTACGACGACTACGTCGCGCTCGGCGGCGAGAGCCGCGCGCGAGAGGCGGGCAAGCTCCGCGCCGAGGGCAAGGCGTATGTCGTCCAGGACGGCGACGTGATGCACTTCCTGCATAGCTGAGCTGCTGCCGCTATTTGATCCCGTGCGCGTCGAGCCAGGCGAGCGTGCCGGGCATTTGGTGCTCGACCGCAATCTGACGCAGCGACTTGCCGTCCTCGTTGCCAGACGGGTCGGCGCCGGCATCGAGCAGGCGCAATACGATTTCGTCGGTCCAGCTACTGAAGGCGGGCGACAGCCCCTTTCTGTCCTTAACGTCGGCGCGGGCGCCGGCGGCCAGGAGGATGTCGACCAGAACCGGGCTTTCGAGCCCGAATAGAGCGTTCTTGCCGTCGCCGCCGCGGGCGTTGACGTCGACGCCGAGCGCGATCAATCCACGAACTAGATCCTGGCGAGCGGCCAGTTCATCTCGGCATACAGCATATTGATCGACGGCGATCGCAAGCACGCCCGGCACCGGCGGGCCGATCGCCGATTCGGCGTCTGCGAGTGCCGCCGATAACGTCCCGTCGGCACCGGCTCCGCTGGGTGACGTGGGCGACGACAACCTGGCCTTCGGATCCACTCCGGCGTCGACCAGTGCGCGGGCGACCGCAACGTCGCATCCACCGCCTCCGTTGACGAAGGCACTGCGCAAAGCGTTACGATCTGTTTTCGCCGCCCAACCGCGATCGAGGAGTGCGCGCGCGGCGATCGCATGTCCGCGTGAAACGGCTTCCACCAACAAAGTCGAACCCAGCGGCGCGGCGACCGCACCCTGCGCCTTGGGTTTGTAGGGTCGGTCGAGTGGCAAACCTGCGGCGATCAGGTCGACCACGACCTGATCGCTCCCGGCGCCCAGTGCTTCGATCGCAAGCTCCGCCGCCTGATCGTCCGCCGGGTCAAAACCCTCTGCTTTCAACGCAGCCAGCGTCTCGCCATTGCCCGACACCCAACGAGCTGTGCCCGCAGCGTCGTCGATTGCTTGTTCGAGGGCTTTGGCGGCGGGCGGCAGCCCGGCGGCAGTTCCGACATAGTCGGTGACCGTCATCTCGCTCGAACCGCTGGCGAAACGAACGACCTGCGTGGGATTGTCGGTGACCGAATAGAAATACTCCTTCTTCAGCCCGAAGAAATGCGCGTCACGGAACTGCGCGATCAGCGCGTCGAGCGTCGCTCGGTCGATTTTCGCGCGATGCGCACCCCCCACCAGTACGCCAGGGCGGCCGAAGGAGAATTCACGATGCACGCCCGATACCGGGTCGGCGGGCGCCTCACTGGTCGAGAACACCACATTGCCGGCACCGTCGATCGAGACCTTGTAGTCGGGACACGAACCGTAACAGGCCGACCGTGTCAGTTCGATCTTCAGATGCGCATAGTCGATCGCTGGCAAAGGAGCGTCGGGCTTCGCCCAGATCGGTTTCAAACGCGGCTCGATTTCGATCCTGGCAATGGCGACCACCGGCCGTCCGGCATAAGTGAACGGGCGGAATTTCCATCGCCGCGCCGCAGCCAGCAATGCCGCTGAACCGGGCTGTTTGTTCCCGTCGTAGGAAATATGGGCGTCGGTCACGTCGCCGTCAGGCGAAACCGTCACATCGATCCTCGTCCCGCTCAAGCCAGCCTCATCGGCTTTGTCGACTTCGATCGTGTCCGGACCAGAGAGTTTGTGCGACATGGCGGTTTCGTCCGCGACACCGATCACCTGCGACTGCGTGGCGGGTGACGCCGTCAGGAATCCCGCTAGCGCCAATCCTGCTGCACGAATCATCCGCCCCTCATTGTTATGTTACACCATATCAATAATACACCGAATCAGCCCGCGTCAAACGCTATCAGGATCGGGCATGGCCCGGACTCGGCACTGGCGCAGTCACGCGCCAATCGCGCGAGCGCTGCGCGCGCCTCCTGCAACTCGGCGATCTTGGCATCGAGCGCGGCGATCCGCTCGGTCGCCAACGCGCGTACCCGGGCGCGGTCATCGGTGGCATCGAGCTCGAGCAATTCGGCGATCTGCTCGAGCGTGAACCCCGCGCCTTGCGCCGCACGGATGAATCGAAGCCGTTGCACGTCGGGCGCGCCGTAGCGGCGTATGCCACCATAAAATTCGTCGCGAGGCGGCTCCTGCAACAAGCCACGGCGTTGATAATAGCGGATGGTCTCGACGCCGACCCCACCCGCCGCAGCCAATTTACCGATTGTCATTCCTGCCATGCTCGATTCCGTACCAAGGTACGGAATCGAGTCAATTGAACGAAGCGGAGAGCGTGATTCGGAAACCACCCTCTCCGCTCCAGCTTGCGCCTGAAACGGCGGCCCGGCATGGCGGACGTGGATCGACCAAGGAGTCGTTGATGCGCTGGATTGCCCGGGCCGCCTTTCTCGCCGCCGTTGCTGCATTGCCGGGTTGTGCAGGGGCATCGCCGCCGCAGAGCGCGGCAAGCGCTCTGCCCACGCCGGTTGCCGAAGCCGAGGCGAAGGCACCGGTCACCGTCCTTGTCTCGATCGACGGCTTCCGCGCCGATTATCTCGATCGCGGCGTGACGTCTAATCTCAGCGCGCTCGCCGCCGCCGGCATCAGCAGCGCGATGCGGCCGAGCTATCCGTCCAAGACGTTCCCCAATCATTGGACCCTGGTCACCGGACTGCGCCCCGACCGCACCGGCATCGTCGCCAACAAGATGCTCGACGCATCGCGGCCGGGCGACACCTTCACCATGGCGTCGGACGACCCGTTCTGGTGGAACGCCGCGGAACCGATCTGGGTAACCGCGGAAAAGGCCGGGATCCGCACCGCCACCGCTTTCTGGCCGGGGTCGAACGTCGCCTGGGGCGGCGAGCGTTCGAAGGAGTGGCCCAATCCGGTGACCGGCGGCACGCGGCCCGAGGATTGGCTGCAATTCAACCAGGCGCTGAGCGACCGCCAGCGCGTCGACAGCGTAATCGACTGGCTGCGTCGCCCGGCCGGGACGCGTCCGCGCTTCGTCACGCTCTATTTCGACGAGGTCGATACCGCGGGTCATGAATTTGGTCCGGACGACCAGCGCACCACCGACGCGGTCGCCAATGTCGACAAGGCGATCGGCCGGCTGCGCGACGAACTCGCCAAGCTTGGCCAGCCGGCGAATTTCGTCATCGTCGCCGATCACGGCATGGCGGCGATTTCCCAGGACCGGCTGATCGTACTCGATGCGTTCAGCAATCCTGACGATTATGACGTGGTCGAGGACGGGGTCTATGCCTCGATCAATCCCAAGGCCGGCAAACAGACGGCGGTCGAAAAGGCGCTCCTTGGCGCCCATGGCCAGCACCTCATTTGCTACCGCAAGGCCGAGGTGCCGGAACGCCTCCATTATGGGAAGAACCCGCGCGTGCCGGCCATCCTCTGTCTGCCCGATGCGGGCTGGACGGTCGTCGTCCACTCACCCAAGCGCAAGGTCGAGGGCGGCGCGCACGGCTATGACAATGACGCGCCCGACATGCGGGCGCTGTTCGTCGCCAGCGGCCCGGCGATCAAGCCGATCGGCAAGATCCCGACCTTCGACAATGTCGACGTCGCGCCGCTGCTGCGCGACCTGATCGCGCTGCCGCCTGGTCAGGGACTCGATGGCGACGACGCGCCCTTTCGCGGAGCCTTGGCAAAATGAGCGACGGTCTCAAATATTTCGAGGATCTGGTGGTCGGCACCAAAGCGAGCTTCGGCCGCTACGAAGTGACTCGTGATGAGGTGGTCGAGTTCGCCTCCAAATACGACCCCCAACCGTTCCACTTGTCTGACGAGGCAGCGGCGCAAACCTATTTCGGGCGATTGTCGGCCAGCGGCTGGCATACCGCCGCCATGGCCATGCGGATGGCGGTCGAGAATATGAAGGGCCAGCGCTCGGCGAGCCTCGGCTCGCCGGGAATTGACGAATTGCGCTGGCTCAAGCCGGTCTATCCGGGCGACGTGCTGCGCTGCGAGACCGAGCTTCTCGACAAGCGCGTATCGCAGAGCCGCCCGGAAATGGGCATCACCAAGGGCCGCACCACGGTGTTCAACCAGCATGACGAAGCGGTCATGACCTTCGTCGCCAACGGGCTGATCCGGACACGGCCCCAGGAGAATTAGTATTTAGTGGCCGCGGTGACGCCCGTCGCCGTCATTGCTGCGTCGACCATCGTTACCGCGCCAACCTCCGTTGCCGCCGCCATTACCACGCCAGCGATAGCCGTCGTTGCCGCCTGTCCGCGGACCGCGCTGGAAGCCGCGCCATTCGTCGCTGCGACCCGTTCCGCGCCATTGCGAGCCGCGGTTCTGCCAGTAACGCTGCTGGTTGCCGTCCCAACGATGCGGGCGACGATAGCGATCGTAGACGTAATAGCCGCTGCCGGGGTAATAATAGCCCCCGTACCAGCCATAATAAGGCGTGCCGTAGCCGCCGTCGTAAAAGTCGCTGTAATAGTCGCCGTAATAACCTGGCGAGCCATAGCCGATACTGACGCCGCTATAGCCATAGCCGTCATCGACGCAGCCGCCCAGCGAGAGCAGCGACGCTGCACCCAACACCATGATGCCGATCTTCATTGAAACGTCTCCATACTCCGGAGCCGCGGCAAAAAACGCGCCGCTGCCACTAAGCGGATAAAACGATTCGGAGGCGAAATCAGTTCCGCTTGGGCCGTTTCAGCCCAATCGGGCCGGTCAATGCCCTTCGAAGGCGAATAGCGAGGTGACTTGGACGCCATCACCGGCGAGCGCAGCCGCCCCGCCCAGGTCGGGCAGGTCGATGACGAACTGGACCTGGTCGACCACCGCGCCGGCCTTGCGCAACAAGCGGATCGCGGCGCGTGCGGTGCCGCCGGTGGCGATCAGATCGTCGACCAGCAGCACGCGCTGGCCGGGCACCAGCGCGTCCTCGTGCATGGTGATGCGATCGGTGCCGTATTCGAGTGCATAATCCTCGGCGATCGTCACGCCGGGCAGCTTGCCGTCCTTGCGGATCAGCAGCACGCCGGCGTTGAGCGGCACGGCGAGCGCGGCGGCGAACAGGAAGCCGCGTGCTTCGATCCCGGCGACGAGGTCGACCGGGCCCTCGACGGCCGCCGCCATGCGCCTGATGGTTTCGGCCAGTCCCTGCGCATCGAGCAGCAACGTCGTGATGTCGCGGAACATGATCCCGGGCTTGGGAAAGTCCGGGATCGTGCGGATCAGCGCCTTGAGGTCGTCATTAGCGTGGGTCATCGCGAACTCCGCGCGAAGATGACGATGGAAGATGGGGCGGCCGTTGCCGGCCGCGCCCGATCAATGCTTCACGTCGCGCCAGATGTTCCGGTACGCGCCGAACGCCAGCAGGCTCGAGAACAGCAGGAAGATCACTGCCATGAAGCCATATTGGTGACGCGTTTCCAGATTGGGATCGGCGGTCCACACCAGGAAAGCAGCCACGTCGCGCGCCATATTGTCGACCGTCGGCTTGGTGCCATCGGAATATTGCACCTGGCCTTCGGACCTGAGCGGCGGCGGCATCGCGATATTGAGGTTGGCGAAATACGGGTTGAAGTGCAGCCCGGTCGGCGTCTTCGCCTCGGGGAATTCCTTCAACAGCGCCGCGGGCTGATCCTGATAGCCGGTCAGCAGCGAATAGACATAGTCGGCGCCGCCGTGACGGGCGCGAGTCATGTAGCTGAGGTCGGGCGGGATCGCGTTGTTGTTGGCCGCACGCGCCGCAATGTCGTTGGCGAACGCCAGCGGGAAGCGGTCGGCCGGCACGCCCTTGCGGGTCGCCGCCTCACCCGTGTCCGGGTTGATCGACGGGATATTGTCGAAGCCGGCGGCAATCGCCTTCACCTGGCCTTCGCTATAGCCGAGCCCGGTGAGGTCGCGGAACGCGACATATTTGAGCGAGTGGCACGCCGCGCAGACTTCCTTATAGACCTGGAAGCCGCGCTGCAGCTGCTGCTTGTCGAACTTGCCGAACACACCCGCCGAACTCAGCCCCGCATCGCGCGGATGCTTGTGGAACTCGGTCTCGGCGGACTTGGGCGCACCCGTCCAGATCTTGGGCGTGCTGTCGGTCGCGACGCCCCACACGGTGATGACCAGTGCGATCGCGAGCACGCCCGCAAACGCCAACCCGACCAAAGCTGCAATCCAGCGAACCATCTGTCGTATATCCCCTATAGCTCGCTCAGCGCGCCAGCGCGGTTTCGGCTGGGCTCGTCCCGCCCTTGCCGGCCAGCACTGCCTCGGTGATCGAATTCGGCAGCGCCACCGGGCGTTCCGTCCGCGCAATCCACGGCAGGATCACCAGGAAGTGCAGGAAGTAATATGCCGAGCAGACCTGCGCCACGATCACGTACACCGGGTCAGCGGGCGAACCGCCACAATAGCCCAGGATCAGCACGTCAAGGACCAGTACCCAGAAAGCGATCCGTGCCTTGGGCCGGTAATTGTTCGAGCGGATCGGCGACGAATCGAGCCACGGCAGGAAGAACAGCAGCAGGATCGACCCGAACATCGCGAGCACGCCCCACAGCTTGGCCGGCAGGATGAAGTCCGAGGTGAACGAGCGCAGGATCGCGTAGAACGGCCAGAAATACCATTCAGGGACGATGTGCGCCGGCGTCTGCAACGGATTGGCCGCGATGTAATTGTCCGGGTGGCCGAGCATATCCGGGAAGAAGAACACCAACGCCGCGAACAGCAGCAGGAAGACGCCCAGTCCGAAGCCGTCCTTCGCGGTGTAGTACGGATGGAACGGCACCGTGTCCTGCTCACCCTTGACGTCGACCCCGGTCGGGTTGCCCGACCCAGGAATGTGCAGCGCCCAGATGTGCAGGATGATGACCGCCGCGATCACGAACGGCAGCAGATAATGGAGCGAGAAGAAGCGGTTGAGCGCGGCGTCGTCCGGCGCGTAACCGCCAAGCAACCATACGCGGATCGTCTCGCCGATCCCCGGGATCGCGGAGAAGAAGCCGGTGATGACCTGCGCGCCCCAGAAGCTCATCTGGCCCCAGGGAAGCACGTAGCCCATGAACGCGGTCGCCATCATCAGCAGGAAGATGACCACGCCGAGCAGCCACACCATCTCGCGCGGTGCCTTGTACGACCCGTAATAGAGCCCACGGAAGATGTGCGTGTAGACGACGATGAAGAACATGGACGCGCCGTTGGCGTGCGCATAGCGCAGGAACCAGCCGGCATTGACGTCGCGCATGATCGTGCCGTTGATCGACGAGAAAGCGGTCGCGGCGTCCGAGTGATAATGCATCGCCAGCACAATGCCGGTGACGATCTGGATCGCCAGCGCCGCGCCGGCGAGCACGCCAAAATTCCAGAAATAATTGAGGTTGCGCGGCACCGGATAGCCGGCGCCCACCGCATTGTACGCCAGGCGCGGCAGCGGCAGCTTCTCATCGAGCCAGCGCATGAACGGCTGTTTCGGCTCGTAGTGATTGGCCCAGGGGAAACTCATCTTCTTCTACCCCCTTAACCGACCAGAACCGCGGTCGGTGACGTGAACTTGTACGGCGGCACGGCGAGATTCTTCGGCGCCGGCCCCTGACGGATGCGCCCGGCCGTGTCGTATTGCGAGCCGTGGCACGGGCAGAAATATCCGCCGAACTTGCCGCGATTGTCGCCCTCGTTGATGCCGAGCGGGATGCAGCCCAGATGGGTGCAGACGCCGAGCGTGATCAGCCAGTTCTCATGCCCCGGCTGAGTCCGCTTCTCGAGCGTTTCGGGATCGCGCAGATCCGACAGCGGCACCGCATTGGCCTCGGCGACTTCCTTCGGCGTCAGGTTGCGCACGAACAACGGCTGTTTGCGGAACGTCGTGATGACGCCCTGACCCGGCTGGATCTTCGACAAGTCGACCGTGGTGGTCGATTCCGCGAGAACGTCGGCCGACGGGCTCATCTGGTTGATCAGCGGATAGAGCACCGCGACCGCGCCGGCGGCGGCGGGAAACGCCACGGCGGCAATGTTCAGGAAGTCGCGGCGACGCGGATCGCTCACGCTATCGGGCGACTCACCCTCCGGAATCACATCGTCAACGGTCGCCATTCACCTGCCCTTGCACTTCAAATCCGGCGGCGGAACGCTCGGGGAACTAGCCTTTAGGAGGCCGCGCGCCCGCCAGAACCCTTCCGTCCCCACGGAAGTTGGGCGCCTGATAGACACGGGCATGCCGCTTTGCCAACGGGTTTTTATGCGCATCGCCCTTCACCAGCCCGACATCGCCGGAAACGTCGGCACCATCTTGCGACTGGCGGCCTGTCTTGGCGTGCCGGTTGATCTGATCGAACCGATGGGATTCGCCTTTTCCGACCGCGCCTTGGCGCGCGCCGGGATGGACTATGCGGCGCAGGCCGAAGTGACGCGCCACGCCGACTGGCCGGCGTTCGAAGCGGGCGTCACGGGGAGGATCGTCCTTTTATCCACCCTGGGCGCGGTGCGGCTCGACGCGGCAGAATTCGAACCCCACGACATCTTGCTGCTGGGAGCGGAGAGCGCGGGCGTGCCGCAATCGGTCCATGATCGGGCCGATCTTAGAGTCATGATTCCGATGCGGCCGGGCTTTCGGTCCTTGAACGTTGCGGTTTCCGCCGCCATCGCGCTGGGCGAAGCATTACGACAGACGAAGGGATGGCCCGAATGAAGGAGCTGGACGTCGAACAGGCGACCGCGAAACAGTGGTTCGAGCAGCTCCGCGACCTGATCTGCGCCGAATTCGAATCGATCGAGCGCGAAGCGGGGTCCGACGCACGGTTCGACTATATCGCCTGGAACCGGGTCGATCCGTCAGGCGCCGATGGTGGTGGCGGCGTGCGCGGCGTGATGAAAGGCAAGGTGTTCGAGAAAGTCGGCGTCAACGTCTCGACCGTCGGTGGCGCGTTCGACGGCGAGTTCGGCAAGACGATCCATGGCGCGGCCGACGATCCGACCTTCTTCGCGACCGGAATCAGCCTGGTCGCGCATATGGCCAATCCGCACGTCCCTGCGGTGCACATGAATACGCGCTTCCTGGTCACGACCAAGCGCTGGTTCGGCGGCGGCGCCGATCTCAACCCGCCCTTGCCGGTGGCGGCAGACACCGCCGATTTCCACGAGACGCTCAAGGCGGCATGCGATCGCCATGATCCGGCGCATTATCCGCGCTTCAAGCAATGGGCCGACGATTATTTCTATATCCCGCATCGCAAGGTGCATCGCGGCGTCGGCGGGATCTTTTACGATCATCTCGAGGGCGATTTCGCCGCCAATTTCGCCTTCACCCAGGAAGTCGGCCGAGCATTTCTCGACGCGTTCCCGCGGATCGTGCGGCGGCGGATGGGCGATACTTTCACCGATAGCGACATCGCCGCGATGCGCGAATGGCGCGGCCGCTATGCCGAATTCAACCTGGTCTATGATCGCGGGACGCTGTTCGGGCTCAAGACCGGCGGCAATATCGATGCCATTTTGATGAGCTTACCGCCGGTCGCTACCTGGTCCTAAGCCGGCGATACGCCGCGACCTGGACCAACGCCATGGCGATCCCGCCCAGGCCGGTGATCGCCGCTGCGATCACGTCGACGATCGCGCGCGCGATCGGATTGGGCGCGTGAACCACCATCCAGGCGTCGACTTGCTCGAACGGCCAGGTCGCAATCGTCATCGCCAGGATCACCGTCATCACCGAAGCGGCGAGCGCGAGCGTGTTGCCGCGTGTCAAATGCAGGCTGCGGGTGATTGCCCTCAAGGCACCGACGGGGGCTTCGGCCAACAAGGTCGGCGCCAGCGCGATCGTTCGCGCCAATACCCAGAAGACGATCACGAAGAACGCGGCCATCAGCAGCGGCACCGCCTGCGCCAGCAACAGGGCTGCCGCGATCGGCACGGCGATGATCAGTCCCGCGAGCAGCAACAGCGGATAACGCCGCGCCGCGGCCATCAATGCCTTGCCCGCCGGCGGGTGGTCGCCCGCCAGGTATAAAGCGACGATCGCGAACTGGCCGAACAGCACGACCGCCTGCGCCGCGATCTGCCAGCCGCCGTAATTGACCATCCATTGGGTGAGGCCCTGTTCATAGGCCGCCATCGTCACCGATCCCGGCACGGCTTCGCCTGTCGCGGGCGGCGCGGGCATGTTGGGGATGAACATCGCCATCGCCAGCGCGGGCAGGAAAACGAACAGCCCCCCCACCGCCGTCAGCACTTCCCAATCGCGCCGCCACAATCGCCAGGCATCGCGCATCAAAGCCGGAAAAGTGACCCTCACACGCCCTCGCGTGCCGACGTCGCCGCCAGATAGACTTTAGCCATGAAGCTCGACTGGACGACATAATAAGCCGTCGTCACTAGCCCGCCCAGGATCGCGACGATGATCGAGCCGATCGCGAACGGCCCGGCGGTGGGATCGAGAAATCGGAACAAGGCCCCGAATACCGAGGTCACCGCAATCGACGCGACGCCGACGACCAGCCCGAACAGCAGCACGACTCCGAGCAGCTTCCAGGCGATCCCCCGGCTCAGCGCGAACGAGCGGCGCAAGGCAGACACCACCCCGCCTTCCGCCGCCACTACGGGAACGAGCAGCGTGCTGAACCTGACCGAAACGAAGATGGCGACGATCAGCCAGACCAGGCCGTAAAGACCGATGAACCCGGCCAGGGCCGGCGAAATATCGGGCTTCGGGCCGGGGGAGGCACTGGTCAGCGCGGTCAGATCGACCCCGCTTGCGACCAGCGCGAGGATGATCGGCAGGAACAATAGGACGAGCACGGTGAACAGGATCAGCAGGGCCAACAGATAGTGCAGGAAACCACGTGTCGCGATCGATTGCGCCACGCCGCGTCCGGCATCGGGCCGCAGCGCCAGTGCGGTGATGGCGAGCTGGCCCCACAACATCGGCAGCAGCAGCGCGAGCACGATAGCTTGCCCCAGCCCCGGTGCGACTGCGGTGCCGGCAAGCTTGATCGCGCCCGATATCGATTGCGGCACGAAGATCGTCAGCAACGCGACCGGCACCACCGCGCCGAGATTATCGCTGAGGAACTCGGTGGTACGATCCCAGACGTTTCCCATATTGACCATATGCGGCCCCCGATTTCCCACATGCCGACCCAGTCGTCGGCCCGAGGACGCTTGACTAGGGCGTGTGCTCACGACTGGCAACGCCCTCACCCAAGCATCTTGTGGCGGTCGGTGACTTGCGCCCCGTCCCCGCGCGGGAGTAACCCAGCGCGATGATCCCCGCCGATATCGAATGGCGCGTCTCGACCGAGCAAGTGCCTTATGCCGAAAGCCTGGCGGCGATGGAGGCCCGCGCCGCCGCGGTTTCTGCCGGCGATGCGCGCGAGCTCGTCTGGCTGCTCGAACACCCGCCGGTCTATACCGGAGGCACCAGCGCCGATCCTGCCGAACTGATTGATCCACGCTTTCCCGTCGTCCAAACCGGGCGTGGCGGGCGCTACACCTATCACGGCCCCGGCCAGCGCGTCGGCTATCTGGTGCTCGACCTCAACCGCCGCGGACGCGACGTGCGCTGCTTCATCCATGAGCTCGAACACTGGCTGATCGCGACGCTGGGCGATTTCGGGATCGAGGCGCGGACCGAATCAGGTCGCGTCGGTATCTGGACCGGGCACGGCGCCGAGGAGGCGAAAATCGGCGCGATCGGGGTGCGGGTGAAACGGTGGGTGACCCTGCATGGTTTCGCCATCAACCTCGACCCCGATCTCGCACATTTTCGCGGAATCGTGCCGTGCGGCCTGGCCGACTATGCCGTGACCAGCGCGACCGCGTTGGGAAAAACCATTGCAGTTGAGGTATTTGACGCCGCATTGGCGCGTCATCTACCCGACTTTCTCGACGCGCTTTCCGCGCACGAAAAGCGGCTTGAGCAACTTCGGATTAGTGTCTAATGTCCCCCTTGATTTGGGTGATAAGGCCGGAAAAGCCGACCAAATCCACTATCTAGGGAGCTTCCAAATGCGTTCTTTCATCTCGAAGGCCGTGATCGGCACCATGATCGCGGGCGCCGCCCTGGCGGTTTCGGCCTGCACCAAGACCGAAACGACCACCAATGTCACCGACATGAACGTCACTGACGAAACCACCACCGACAACATGACTGCGGTCGATGGCGGCGCCATGAACGGCACCGACATGATGTCGAACGACACCACGACCACCACGACCAACACGACGATGTAATTCGTCTGGTCGTCCGCCTTCGGGCGGATGGTTAGGTTTCGAGGGGCCGTCCGTTCGTCGGGCGGCCCCTTTCGATTCGTGGCGCGGAGTCAGTAGACTTAAACACACCGAAACCTCTTGGGCGCGCAGGAAAATCACCGTAGGAAAGTGCCTGCGCAGGGGGCGCGAGAAGGGACGAGGATGAAAATCGTGCGTATCATGGCGAGCCTTTCGCTTGCCGCCGGCCTGTTCGCCGGATCACCGGCATCGGCGCAGTTTTTCCTGAAATCCTATGATTTCAGCGGAGCTGCGGTGACCGGTGCCGAGCCCGAAATGGGCATGCCGATGCCCGGTGCGACACCGGCGGAAGTGCGCGGGGGCCTGGTGTGGAACATGCGCGCCGCGCTCAACGTCGCGGCGCTGCAATGCGATTTCGCGCCGATGTTGCTGACGGTCGACAATTACAACGCGATGCTGCGCGACCATTCGGCCGAGCTCAAAGCCTCGCTCGAAGCGATCAACGGCTATTTCGTCCGAACTTCCAAGACCAAGGCCGCAGGCCAGGCCGCATTCGACCGCTTCGGCACGCGCACTTATTCCGCCTTCGCCACCGTCGCCGCGCAATATGGTTTCTGCCAGACCGCCAGCAAGATCGGTCGCGAAGTGATCTTCACGCCACGCGGCCAATTGGGCGACGCCGCGGCCACCTATATGCGCGAACTGCGCAACAGCCTGATCCCCTATGGCGAACAGCAATTCCCGCGCGCCTTCTACGCCCGGACTTATCTGTTCCTGCCGGATTTCCAGCCCGATTGCTGGCGCAAGGGACGCTATAGCGCGACCTATTGCGGCAGCAGCGCCAAGAAAAAGAAGCGCTAAGGAAGCCTACCGCAAGCCAAGCCGCTTGTGCGCCTGAAGCGTCAGGCGCCAGCGCGGCCGGGCCATGACCAAGGCAATCGCCTCGGCCTCGCTCGCGGCGTTACCCTCGGCCGATCCGGTGTCGAGCGGCTGCGCGAGCAGGTGAGCGAAGTCCCAGCGCTCCAGCACGTCGACATCGGTACCGGGCTGCGGCCAGACCAATTTCAGCTCGTCGCCCGATCGCTGGACGACCTCGCTCCCAGCCTTGGGGCTGATGCAGACCCAGTCGATGCCGGGGTGGACGGCCAGCGTGCCGTTGCTTTCGATCGCGATGGTGAACCCGGCCGCGTGCAGCGCTTCGACCAAAGCGTCGTCGACCTGGAGCATCGGCTCGCCGCCGGTGAGGACGCAAAAGCGCTCCTCGCGCCCCTCGCCCCAGAAACCCGCCGCTGCCTCGGCCAGCGCGGCGGCGTCGGCGAAACGGCCGCCGCCCTCGCCATCGGTGCCGACGAAGTCGGTGTCGCAGAACCGGCAGACCGCGGTCGCGCGATCCTGTTCGCGCCCCGACCATAGATTGCATCCCGCGAAGCGGATGAACACCGCGCGCCGGCCGGCATTCACGCCCTCTCCCTGGAGCGTGAGGAACATCTCCTTGACCGCGTAGCTCATCGTCAGCCGGCGTAACGCGTCGGGTCGGGAATGCCGGCTTCCTCGAACCCCTTGGCGCGCAACCGACAGCTGTCGCACAATCCGCAATGCACGCCGCCGGGCGCCGGATCGTAGCACGACCAGCTCATCTCGAGATCGAGCCCGAGCCGCGTCCCTTCGCGCACGATATCCGCCTTGGTCATGTGCTGGAGCGGCGCGTGGATACGGAACCGGTCGCCCTCCACCCCTGCCTTGGTCGCGAGCGCCGCCATGTCCTCGAACGCGGCGACGAATTCGGGGCGGCAATCGGGATAGCCCGAATAATCGAGCGCATTGACTCCGATCACCAGGTCGCGCGCGCCCGCCGCCTCCGCCCAACCCAGCGACAAACTGAGAAAGATCGTGTTGCGCGCGGGCACGTAGGTGACCGGGATGTCGCTGCTCACGCCGTCTTTGGGCACAGCGATCTCCGCGGTCAGCGCCGAGCCGCCGAACGCGCGCAGATCGAGCGGCAGCACGACATGACGTTCGGCGCCCAGCGTGCCGGCGATTCGCCGCGCCGCGGCAAGTTCGATCTGGTGGCGCTGGTTATAGTCGACCGAAAGCGCGAGCAGGCGATAGCCCGCGGCCTTCATCGAGGCCGCGGCAACCATCGAATCGAGGCCGCCCGAAATCAGCGCGACCGCCAAAGGCGATGTAGTTTCCATGATCGGGCGGGAGCTAGGAGGTTAGAGCGGCCATCGCAAGTCGGGACGCCGTTAGCCCTCTCCCGCTTGCGGGTGCGCCGGGTCGGTCATGCCCCCGGCATGACCTGAACAGCGCGGAGCGCTGTTCACCCGGTGCAGGTTGGGTGAGGGTCTTCTTTCTTCCAAGCGAACAGTGCGACAAAAGAAGAAGTAAGAAGACCCTCACCTTCCCACCGCCTTACGGTGGCGGGCCCCTCCCTCTCCCGCACGCGGGAGAGGTGTAAAAACGGGAGAGGGGCGCCACAAAAGAAGAGGGCCGCCTTGCGGCGGCCCAGTCTTGACGCTTCCAAGCGTCTTTCCAGGGAGGAAACGTGCCCGAAAGCACTTATCCTCTATAGCCGACCGACCCTAAACGCGGCCTTAACGGGCCGGCGGTGGCGCGCAAGCGCCTGTCCGGCGCCCTTCGTACACGATGTCGAACGGCTGCCCCAGCGGATCGATCCCTTGCGTATCGAGGCGAATCAAGGTGGGACTTTCGAGCGTGATCGTGGTGCGGCCATAACCGCGACCCTGGCAGGTATAGTGGATCGTGGTGTGATCGGGCGCGTCGTCGATGGTGAAGCGCGTGCACTGGACGCCAGGATGGAACAGCTGAACCATCTGCAGCGGATTGTGCATGCACATCTGCCGCGGCGTGTCTGCGCTGCCGATCTCGTGCAACTGCCATTGCCCCAGGCCGAGCCGATCGAGCGCGATCGGCCCTGCCGCGACCGCCACGCCCGCGCCAAGACCCGCCATGGCCGCAAACGCGGCTAAGATAATCGTCCCCTTCCCCATGCGCACTCCTCTGCCATCCAAATGTGGCGATGGGCGGGCAGTGTTACAATCGTTAGAGTCTGGCTCAGCGAAGCTGAAAACGACCCTAGGGCGCGGCTAATTCCGCAGGCACCGGAAACGACTTCGCGCAGAACGCGCAATCGACGTTGATCATGCCATGCTCGTCGGCCATCTCGCGCCGGTCCTCGGGCGTGAATTTGGCGAGCACGCCGGCAATATACGCGGCGTCGCAGCGGCATCCCTTGCGGAAATCCGACCGCGCCTGCACGCGCACTTCCTCTTCTTCGTTGAACAGGCGCCAGATCAGGGTTTCCAACGGGATCGCGGCATCGGTGAGTTCGTCCGCCCCCATCGTCCGCCCCAGGATCGCGACATGCTCCCATTCGGGATGGTCGTGCCGCACATGCAGCCGCTCGCGCCCGATCTCGCCTTCCGGCAGATGTTGCAGCAACAGCCCGCCGGCGACGTGATGGCCGGTGCGATCGCGCGCGACCCCGAAATTGATCAGCGTCGGAATCTGTTCCGACTGGGCGAAATAGCTTTCCGCGGCCTCGGCCAGCGTTTCGCCGTCGAGTGGAACGATGCCCTGATAGCGTTCGCCGGTTCCCGCCAGATCGAAGGTGATCGCCAGATACCCTTCGCCGAACAAGGCGAACAGAGTCGGTTCCTCTGGCGCCTCGGCCAGGCGATCGGCATCGAACTGGACATAGCCGCGCAATTCGCCGCCGCGATAATCGCACACCAGCAGCTTCACCACGCCGGCCTGGGTCTGCGCCTGGATGGTGAGCTGCCCCAATGGATCCTTGAGCGTCGAGCCGATCAACGCTGTCAAGGTCAGCGCCTCGGCGAGCAACCGTTCGATCGCCGGCGGATAAGCATGCGCCGCCAGGATCTCATCGAGCACTGGCCCCAGCCGCACCAGCCGACCGCGCGCGTGGCGGGCGGGAATGGTGAAGCCGATCGTCTGGTCGAGGTCGGTAACGTCCGCGGTCATAACAATCCTTCGTCACCCCAGCGAAGCCGGAGCCTCTGGCGTCAGCGCTGCGCCAAATTGCGTGAGATGCCGGCCTGCGCCGGCGGGACGAATGTGGGGAGAGCGCCGCCCGCGATCAACCGATCTGCCCGAAGCACCAGCGCAGGATCGATTTCTGGGCGTGCAACCGGTTCTCCGCTTCGGGCCAGATCAGCGATTGCGGCCCGTCGAGCACCTCGGCAGTCACTTCCTCGCCGCGATGCGCGGGCAAGCAATGGAGGAATTTGGCACCAGGCTTCGCGCCCGCCATCAACTCGCCGGTCACCTGGAACGGCATCATCGCCGCGAGCTTGGTATCGGCATGCTCCTGCCCCATCGAGATCCAGGTGTCGGTGACGACGATGTCCGCGCCCTCCACCGCCTCGCGCGCGGTTCCAACCACCCGGGCGCGCCCGTTGCCCAGCGCGACGTCCGCTTCGGACGGCTGGAATCCCTGCGGGCAGGCGGCGATCACGTCGAACTGCATCAGCCCGGCCGCTTCCATCATCGAGGTGAGCACGTTGTTGCCGTCGCCCAGCCACGCGACCTTGAGCCCCGGCAGCGAATAGCCAGCCTCGATCACCGTCTGCAGGTCGGCGATGATCTGGCACGGATGTGAATAGTCGGTCAGGCCATTGATCACCGGCACGCTGGCATAGGCCGCGAGTTCCTCGACCTTGGCGTGATCGTCGGTGCGGATCATGATCGCGTCGACATAGCCCGACAGGATGCGCGCGGTGTCGGCGACCGTCTCGCCGCGGCCAAGCTGCATCTGGCCGGCATCCGTCACGATGCTGGTGCCACCCAATTGGCGGATCGCCATGTCGAAGCTGAAGCGGGTGCGGGTCGAGTTCTTCTCGAACACCATCGCCAGCACATGCCCGGCGAGCGGCGCATCGGCGTCTATTTTGCCCTTGGGCCAGCCCGCGCGCGCCGCCTTGCGGTCGAGCGCATCCGCCAGCATCGCGGCAACGCCGTCAGGCCCGGCGTCGGACAGGTTGAGGAAGTGGCGGATCACAGTCCCTCTCCCGCTGGGCGCATCAGGTCGGTCATGCCCCCGGCATGACCTAAACAGCGCGGGGCGCTGTTTACCTGATTCGGGAGGGAGCCGCGAAGCGGCGGAAGGGTGAGGGCAGAGAGGATGAGGCTGCCCTCACCCTTCCCACTCGGCTGCGCCGAGCGGGTCCCTTCCCTCTCCCGGGGGGAGAGGGAGATTATCACGCCGCCACGGTGGCGGCGGCATAGGTCCGCGCGCCTTCGCTCAGCCGCTCGATACATTCGGCGATATGGTTTTCCTCGATCACCAAGGGCGGCAGCACGCGGAACACATTCTCGCCCGCGGCGACCGTCAGCAATCCGTGATTGTCACGCAGGTGCGCGACGAAATCGCGGCTGACCGCCGGCTCCTTCATCTTGATACCGAGCATCAGACCCTTGCCGCGGATTTCCTCGAACAGATCGTCATGGTTCGGAATGAGCTGTTCGAACGCCGCGCGCAGGCGGTCGCCCATCGCGGTGACGTGCTCGAGAAAGCCCGGCTCGAGCATCACGTCGAGCACCGCTTCGCCCGCCGCCATCGCCAGCGGATTGCCGCCATAGGTCGAGCCATGCGTGCCGATTACCATCCCCTTGGCCGCTTCCTCGGTGGCGAGGCACGCGCCGAGCGGGAAGCCGCCGCCGATGCCCTTGGCCACGGTCATGATGTCGGGAGTGATGCCGTAATGTTCATAGGCCCACATCTTGCCGGTACGCCCATAGCCGCACTGGATTTCGTCGAGGATGAGCAACAGGCCGTGCTCGTCGCACGCCTTGCGCAGGCCCCGGATGAACTCGGGCGTGCCGGCGGTCATCCCGCCCTCGCCCTGCACCGTCTCGACCAGGAAGCCGGCGGTCTCGTCATCGATCAGCGCCAGCGCACCTTCGAGGTCGTTGAACCTGGCATAGTCGAAGCCTGGCAGCAGCGGTTCGAACCCGTCGCGCATCTTGGGCTGATCGGTCGCGCTGATCGCGCCGAGCGAGCGGCCGTGGAAAGCGTTCTTGAAGGTAATCAGTTTGTAGCGTTCGGGATTGCCGTTGACGTCGTGATAGCGGCGCGCGGTCTTGATCGCGCACTCGATCGCCTCGACGCCCGAATTGGTGAAGAACACCGTGTCGGCGAAGCTGATGTCGACAATGCGCTGTGCCAGGCTCTCGCCCTGCGGCGAGCCGTACAGGTTCGACACGTGCATCAGGGTCGCGGCCTGGTCGGCGATCGCCTTGGTCAGCTTGGGATGGCCATGGCCGAGCGCATTGACCGCAATGCCGGCGGCGAAATCGAGATAACGCTCGCCGCGCTCACCAATCAGGAAGCAGCCCTCACCTCGGACCGGACGCACCCCGCACCGCGGATAGACGGGCATGAGCGGAGTGATAGTCACGGCGATGGCCTCCTTCAGTTGCGAAAAAGCAAAAAGGGCGGCCCATCCGGACCGCCCGGAGCGGGCATTTACTTGGTCCGGCCACGGAGCGTCAACACCATGGGGTCGAATCGGCCATGACAGGGGTTTGGTGGGTCATGCCCAGGGTGCATGATACCCGGACCGCTTTGCCGCACGAGCCGGTCGAAACGATCGACAAGCGCTGCCGACCGCGGTCGTGGGCTCGTCCGGATGGCGCGGGCGACGGGTGGCGGGCGGCTGGGATCGTATGACGGCGCCGTACGGTACGGATCGTTCGTGCGCGGCGCGGTATTATAGGCGTCGTCCGGCGCGGACGAATACGGTTGCCCCTGGTCGTCATCGTCGCCGGGCGCGCGCCGGGCACTGTCATAACCGCCCTGAGGCGTCGACCCATAAGCGGGCGGATAGTCCGTCGATCGGCCGCGATAGGCATAGTCATTGCCCGAGTCGCCGCGCGCCTCGCGCAGATCGCGCAGCAGCGCAAAGGTCCGGCGAGTGAGATCGCGGCGCACATCGCCATCGTCGTCGCGCTGGGCGCGGCGGTCCAGCCGCACCAGCTCGTCGGCTTGTTCGCGCAAATTGCTCGCCTGATCGTCGGAAATCTCGCCGCGGCCCTGGGCGGTATCGATCATCGAGCGGACCTGATACGGCGTCGGCACCGAGCGACGGGCATAGCCGTTACCGTAACTGCCAGAATAATCGGGATTATAGGATTGCGCCGTCGCAGGCGCGGCGCTCAGGACGGCGAGACTCGCCGCCGATATCAACAGAATGCGCATTACCGGAACTCCACTGGGTGGGATCATAACGCGCGGTAGCAGTGGGATGTTGCGTGCAGGCTGAATGGCCGCGTCAGCCGGCGTTCACGCACACCGGCCAAGCGCCACGACGGGGACCGGTCAGGACTTGATCTTCCAGCCCTTGTTGAGCAGCCAGTAACAGGTCAGCGCGAGGACCACGTCCAGGCCAAACACCACCGCGCTGCCGATCAGTACCGGCGAATCGGCGGTGCCGAGGAAGCCGTAGCGAAAGCCCGAGATGATGTAGAAGAACGGGTTGGCATGGCTGAACGCGCGGAACGCCGGCGCCAGGCGATCGACCGAATAGAAAGTGCCCGACAACAGCCCGAGCGGCACGATGACGAAATTGGTCACCGCCGCGGCATGGTCGAACTTGTCCGCCCAGATCGAGGTCAGCACGCCGAGCAGCGACAGGAACGCTGCCCCCAGGAACCCGAACCAGATCACCGCCCAGAGATGCTGCGGCCAGACGCCGATGCCGTAAAGCGCCATCGCTGCCCAGACGATGAAGCCGACGATGAACGCGCGCGTCATCGCCCCGCCGACCAACGCCGCGAGCAATTCCATCGTCGACAAGGGCGGCATCAGATAGTCGACGATCGTCCCCTGGATCTTGCCGACCAGCAGCGAGAAGCTGGCATTGGCGAAGGCCGGGCCCATCATTCCCTGGCTGATGATCAGCCCCGGCGCGATGAAATCGCCGAACGGAATGTCGACGCCGCCGACCGTCACCGGCCGTTTGGCGCCCGTCGCGACGGTGAAAACGACCAGAAATAGCAAGGTCGTGGCGGCCGGCGCCCAGATCGTCTGCAGGTGCACCTTGAAGAAACGGCGCACCTCCTTCACATAGAGGGTTCTCAGGCCACCCCAGTTCACGCTCCGGATCACCGGAACGCCGGGGGGTGCCATAACAGTGATTTTCTCACCGGAAGTGGTGGGCGCGTCCATCGGCCACGCAGGTAGGCGCTGACGCGATGCCCCGCAACCGTCCGGTGACGTTTTGGAAGGAATGTGAATGAGCTGGACCGACGACCGCATCGATACGCTGAGGACGATGTGGGAAAAGGGCATGACGGCGAGCCAGATCGCCGAGGCGCTGGGCGATGTCAGCCGCAACGCGGTGATCGGCAAGGCCCATCGCCTGGGCCTGCAATCGCGCCCGTCGCCGGTGAAGCCGAATGACGACAGCGCGTCGGCGGCGCCCTCCCCAGCGCCGGTCAAGAAGGCGGCGCCGCCCGTGACCGAGGCACCACGCCCCGCGCCCGCTCCTGCCCCCGCACCCGCCGCGGCCCCAGCGGCGTCGTCGGCCGCGGCGATACCCACTACGCCTGCTACCCCTGCCCCCGACGCCCCGCCGCAGCCGATCCTGCGCTCGGTCGGTCCCGGCGGCTTCGTGCGCCAGGCACCGGGCGAGCAGCAGCCGCCAATCGCCCCCGCACCGCCGCGCCGCCTGGTCCCGGCCAAGCCGTCGCCCGAGATTGCCGGCAAGACCAGCCTGCTCGATCTCAACGACAAGATCTGCAAATGGCCGCTCGGCCACCCCGGCGAACCCGATTTCCATTTCTGCGGCGACAAGGTGAACCCGGGTTTCCCCTATTGCGTCGCGCATTGCGGCCACGCCTATCAGGCACAGCTGCCGCGCCGCGATCGCCGTCCGCCGCCGCCGCTGCCGTTTGGCGGCCCGCGCGTCCGCTGATCCGGGATCATCGATGAACGCAAATCGCGCGTCCGAACAGCATTCGGGCGCGCGATTTGCTGTGGATAGCCGACGCCGTCTTGCGCGCGGCCCTTGCGGCGGATTCCGCCCCTCCTATACGTGATACATGTCCGACGATTTGTTCGCTTCCTCCGGTAAGCCCGGCACCGACTATGACGCCTCCTCGATTGAAGTGCTCGAGGGGCTCGAACCCGTCCGCCGCCGCCCCGGAATGTATGTCGGTGGCACCGACGAGCGCGCGATGCATCACCTCGCCGCCGAAGTGCTCGACAATTCGATGGATGAGGCGGTGGCCGGGCACGCCACCCGGATCGAGGTCACGCTTGAGGTCGGCAACCGGCTGACCGTCGTCGACAATGGCCGGGGCATGCCGGTCGACCCGCATCCCAAATTCCCCGACAAATCGGCGCTCGAAGTGATTCTCTCGATGCTGCATTCGGGCGGCAAGTTCGACGGCAAGGCCTATGCGACCTCGGGCGGGCTGCACGGCGTCGGCATCAGCGTGGTCAACGCGCTGAGCGAGGACACCGTGATCGAGGTCGCGCGCAATCGCGAATTGTTCCGCCAGCGTTTCTCCAAGGGACTGACGCTCGGGCCGATCGAGAAATTGGGGCCGACTCCCAATCGCCGCGGCACCTCGGTCGCGTTCACGCCCGACCCCGAGATTTTCGGACCCGAATTGCACTTCAAGCCGGCGCGGCTGTACAAATTGGCGCGCTCGAAGGCGTATCTGTTTGCCGGCGTCGAGATCCGCTGGAAATGCGCGCCCGAGCTCATCACCGACGACACTCCGGCGGAAGCGGTGTTCCAATTCCCCGGCGGCCTGGCTGATCATCTGAAGGAACAGATCGGCGACCGCGAATGCGCCACCGCCAATTTCTTCGCGGGCAGCCAGGACTTCCCCGGCGAGCAACAGGGCCGCGTCGAATGGGCGGTGGCCTGGCCGTTATGGTCCGACGGCAGCTATAGCTGGTATTGCAACACCATCCCGACCCCTGACGGCGGCACCCACGAAGCGGGTCTGCGCGCCGCGCTCGTCCGCGGCATCCGTGCGTTCGGCGAATTGGTCGGGCAGAAACGCGCCAAGGACATCACCGCCGACGACGTGATGGTCGGATGCGAGTTGATGCTTTCGGTTTTCATTCGCGAGCCGCAATTCCAGAGCCAGACCAAGGACCGTCTCACCAGTCCCGAAGCGGCGACCATGGTCGAGCGCGCGGTGCGCGACCATTTCGACCATTTCCTCTCCGACAATATGGATCGCGGCAAGGCGCTGCTCGGCTATGTCGTCGAGCGGATGGACGAGCGCCTGCGCCGCAAGCAGGAGCGCGAGGTCAAGCGCAAGTCGGCGACGTCGGGGCGCAAGCTGCGCCTGCCGGGCAAACTGACCGATTGCTCGGCCGACGATCCCGCCGGTACCGAGATTTTCATCGTCGAAGGCGATTCGGCCGGCGGATCGGCCAAGCAGGCGCGCGACCGCAAGACCCAGGCGATCCTGCCTATCCGCGGCAAGATCCTCAACGTCGCCTCGGCGACCAGCGCCAAGATCTTCGCCAATCAGGAGATTGCCGACCTGACGCTGGCACTGGGGTGCGGCACGCGCAAGGACTGCGAGCCGGACAATCTGCGCTACGAACGCGTGATCATCATGACCGACGCCGATGTGGATGGCGCGCATATCGCGACGTTGCTGATGACCTTCTTTTTCCAGGAGATGCCCGACATCGTCCGGCGCGGACATCTCTATCTGGCGCAACCTCCGCTCTATCGTCTGACTTCTGGCACCAAGAGCCTGTACGCGCGCGACGACGCGCATCGCGCCGAGCTCGAGGCGAAGGAATTCAAGGGCAAGAAGGTCGAAGTTAGCCGGTTCAAGGGGTTGGGCGAGATGAACCCCAACCAGCTCAAGGAAACGACGATGCATCCCGGCTCGCGCGGACTGATCCGCATCACCTTGCCGCAGGAATATGAGGAGCGCGCGGGGGTGAAGGACCTGGTCGATCGGCTGATGGGCACCAACCCGGCGCACCGCTTCGCCTTCATCCAGGAAAATGCCGCCAGATTGGACGAAGAAGCCATCGACGCCTGATCGCGCGAGGCTTCCGCTATTCGAAGCAGAATGGTACGAATAGCCGCCGCGTCTTGGAGGATTCACGTCATGTCGCGTAGTTTAATCCTGTTCGCTTCATTGCTCGTCTCTGCTCCGGCCGCCGTTGTTGCGCAGGATAAGGTGGCCGACGCTTCCAAGGCCGACATCATCATTATCGGCGAGCGCCTTCCCGACCTGCAAAAAGCGCTGAATGCCTGTGTCGAGCGGAAATGTCCGCCCGATCAGGACATCAATGCCACGCTGAAGGTCGCCGAACACCAGTTCGTCGACGGCAAATATGAGGATGCGCGTTCCACGCTGTTAAAGTCGATCGGCCGCAACAAGCGCTTCGCGCACGACTATCCCGAACCGGTAGCCGACCTGCTCCGCGCCAATTACCGGATCGCCGCGCATCTGGGCGACGGAGAGGCGTTCCGCGTCGGCACGTTCGATATGGTGAGCGCACTCAAGGCCGGTCTGCCCGAGAAAGATCCGCGCGTGCTGGGCGGGGAGGTCGAAGTCGGCGACATGTATGCGCGGTTCAACCGTGTTGACGAGGCAGTCGACAAATATTCGAGCGTCGAGCGCCAGGCGGTGAAGCTCGGCCTGTACAATATCCAGGGCATGGCACGCCTGCGTATCGTCGGGCTGTACAGCCAGCTCGCGATAGCGCTGCCGTTCGAATATAAGGGCGAAGCGCGCAAGGCGGCGGACTGGCTGATCAACAATCCCGATCCGCACATGAAGCCGTTCGGCCAGGCCGCACGCGTGCTAATGGCGCGCCTGGATGCCAAGACCGGCGACCCCAGTGCAGTCGACAAGCTGATCGCCGATTATCGCGCCACCGATCAGGGCAGTGCACCGGTACTGCTTTATGCTCCACCGCTCAAATCGACCGACGACACCGACCGCGGAGCAAATTCGGGAGAGACGCTGACCAAATTGTCGCGGACCAATTATGATGGCGAATGGGTCGATATCGGCTTTTGGGTAACCCCTGACGGCCGGGTCAGCGATGCCGGCGTGTTGCGGTCGGGCAAACCGGCCGATGAGCCCTATTGGATAAAGCCGATCCTGGCAGGGATAAGCGCTCGGCGTTATGCCCCGCTCAAAATAGATCCGTCGCAGCCGGGGATAATGCGCATTGAACGCTATACGCTGACCGCGCGACTCACGACCAATACGGGCTCGCGGTTGCTGGTCCGGGAGGCTAGGCCGCAGATCGAGATGCTCGATCTGTCGGTCGATCCGCCGGCCGGTCCGAAAGCGAGCTGAAATTTGGCGAAACGCGTGTGGATGATCCGCGCGCTCGTCGCGCTCGCCTTCCTGGCACCAACCGCGCCCGCATCCGCCCAGTCGCCTGCTACCAACGCCGTGACTGCCGATCCCGCGCTCAACGCGCGGACCGCGGAATTGATCGCCGCGATCACGGGAGCGCAAAGCTACGACAGTTATTTCGCGCCGAGTTTCCGGGCGGCGCTAGCCAGGGCAAAGTGGGACGCAGTGGTCGCGTCGATGACCGCGCAGATGGGCAAGCCGCTGGCGATCGACAGACTGACCGCGGTCACGCCGTTCTCGGCCAATCTGCGCGTCCGGTTCGAGCGTGGCGTGGTCAATGCCCAGATCGCGATCGACCCGGCGCCGCCGCATCAGGTCGTGGGGTTGTTGTTCACCGGCCCAGAAATGGCGGGGGATACGCTCGACAAGCTTGCCGCCGATATCCGCGCGCTGCCCGGGACGACCGGCCTCGGCATCTATGCGCTCGGCGAAGGCGCGCCGCGTCTGGTGGCCGGGATCGCGCCCGACAAGGCGATGCCGCTCGGCTCGGCGTTCAAGCTGTGGGTGCTTGGCGAAGTGGCGCGCGAGGTGGGTGCGGGCGAGCGCAAATGGAGCGATGTGGTGCCGATCGGGCCCGCCTCGCTGCCCTCTGGCATTACGCAGAACTGGCCGGCGGGCAGCCCGGTGACGGTCCAGACGCTCGCCACCCTGATGATCTCGATCAGCGACAATACCGCGACGGACACGTTGGTGTCGCTCGAAGGCGATCGGCTCGATGACTTCGTGACCAAGGCGGGCGCGCCCGGCCTAGCGCCGATGCTGACGACGCGACAGATGTTTGCCCTGAAAAGTCCCGCCAATGCCGATCTCGCGGCACAATGGGCGACGTCGTTGATGCCGTCGGCAAGGCGCACGCTGCTCGACAGGAACGCGGCGCGGTTACGGACGACGCCAGTCGATCCGATGATGTTCGCCGGCAGGCCGACCAAGATCGATACACTCGAATGGTTCGCCAGTCCCGCCGAGACTGCCGGAATCCTGGATTGGCTCCGCAAGCAGGGTGGCGAGACACCCTTGTCGCTGCTGGCGATCAATCCCGGGATCGATCCCACAACGCGCGGCAAGTTCGATTATATCGGGTTCAAGGGCGGGTCGGAACCGGGCGTCGTCACGCTCAATTTCCTGGTCAGGCGCAAGGACGGGCGCTGGCTGGCGATCGCCGCCGGCTGGCATCGCAACGACGCCGGTGTCGAGGAGAACCGGCTCATCATGCTGATGACGCGGGCGCTGGTGCTGCTTGCCGACGCACCCTTGCCGAACTGACCGGCGATACATTTCGTCTCGGGACGGCAGCGCGGGAAGGCGAGAATCCCTTCTCCCCTTGTGGGAGAAGGAGGGGCCCATTGCGTCAGCAATGGGAGGATGAGGGGAGCGACCGCGTAGCGGTCGCGGGGGGGGGGGGGGGGGGGGGGGGGGGGGGGGGGGGGGGGGGGGCGGGTGCGATCGCGGTCAGCATCAGCAGCATTCCCCAGGCGACGACGATCATCGGGATCAGCGCAGGGATCGCCGGCCAGGCCCAGGCGCGCAACCCGGCGACCATGGCGCCGATCAAGGTGATCCCGATCCCGCCCCAGCGCACGCCGCTGGCGACGCCACGCAGTTCGCGACGATACGCCGCCAACTCGAGCGGGTCTTTCAGGTTGGGCGGCGGGCGGCTTTCCATTCGTCCTCCAGCAACCCCCAGATCAGGCTGTCGCGCACGCCGATATGCGTTTCCCATTCGGCACGCAGCCGGGCTTCGCGCGTGAAACCGAGCCGTTCGAGCACCGCGATCGACGTCTTGTTGTCGGGGTCGGTGTCGGCGAACACGCGCCTTTGCCCTTCCGCGAACAACAGGTCGATCATCGCCGCAACCGCTTCGGTGACGATGCCGCGACCCCAGAAAGCGCGCTTCAGCACATAGCCGATCTCGGTCACCTTGCCCTGCCGCTTTTCATAGCAGGCGACGGTGCCGATCGCGGTGTCGTCGCCCTTCAGCGTGACAGCCCAGGCGCGCCAGGTCGGATCGGCAATGCTTTTTTCCAGCCGCGCGCGGCTTTCGTCCAAGGTCGTGGTCGCTGGATGCGAGCCGTAGGTATTGGCCTCGACGTCCGAATACATCGGATGCAGTGCCTCGGCGTCTTCGATGCGCAGCGGACGCAGCACCAGCCGCTCGGTCACCATGACCGGCAGCATCACGCGCCCAGCGCCTCCACCAGCGCCTTGACCTTCTTCTGCCGCCATTGCGGCAAGGGAGCGACCAGCCAATAGCCCAGGCGATAGGGCTTGGCCTCGCCGATCGCGACGATCCGGCCCGCCGCGATGTCGCGCCGCGCGAGCAATTCCGGCACCGTTGCCCGGCCCAGTCCTTCAGCAGCGGCGTCGATCGCCAATCCGGCATCGGCGACGCGGACCAGCGACACCGCATCGTCGTTGAGGCACCCCGGCCAGGAGATCCGTGTATCGGCACCGCCGCCCGGCCGCTGCACCGTGATCATACCTTCGGATTCGAGCGCTTCGCCCTCATGTTCGCCCGGCCCCTCGCCCCAGCGGATCGCGAGGTCGAGATTGGCCTGGGTGAAATCGAGTTCCTCGTCGGCGGCGATCAGCATGAAGCGCATCTCGCCATCGGCCGCGCTGATCTCGGCGAGCCGCGGCATCAGCCAGCAATGCAGCACATCGCGCGGTGCGGCGATGGTCAGCGACTTGGACGACTGGCCGGCCTGCATCGCGCGGACCGCTTCCTCGAATTGCAGGAAACCCTGGCGCAGCGCGTCGAGCCCAGCTTCGCCTTCGGGCGTCAATTCCAGGCCCTTGGTCGTGCGGCGGAACAGCACCACGCCGAGTGTGTCCTCGAGCGCGCGGATCTGCTGCCCGACCGCAGCCGGGGTCACCGCGAGCTCGTCGGCAGCGCGGGTGAAGGACAGATGCCGGGCCGCGGCGTCGAGCACGCGCAGGCCGTTAAGGGGGAGATGAGTGCGCTTCATCTCGCGTCGCCCCGGCGAAGGCCCAGGCGCGATCACCGGCTGTTCGCCGACCACGCCCTCGCCTTCGACCGAATGCCGCGCGCCGCGGCCGTCAGTGATCACCCAATGCCGTGTCAGCAACTGGACCGTCGCCGGCGATTCATTCTCGATCCGCACATGATAGGCCCAGAACCAGCGACCGCGATCGGGTTCGGATTGTTCGGGCAGGAAGCTGACCGAGACGCGCACGATCACCCCGCGCGTTTCCGCGACATTGGGGAACAGTGCCTTCATCACGTCGCTCACCGCTTGTTCCTCACAAACTGACCGCCTTCAGCGCCCGGTCAAGGTCGTCGATCACATCGTCGGGATCTTCCAGCCCGACGTTCAGCCGCAACATCCCCTCGGTCACGCCCATTTCCAGCCGCCGTTCCTCGCTCACGCCGGCATGCGTGGTTGAGGCAGGATGCGTCATCAGCGAGCGAGAATCGCCGATATTGTTCGAGATGTCGATCAGTTCGAGCGCGTCGAGCAGGCCATGCGCCTGGGTGCGCCCGCCGTCGAGCTCGAACGCGAAGATCGGGCCGGCGGCGTCCATTTGCCGCATCGCCAGATTGTGCTGCGGGTGGCTCGGCAGGCCGGGGTGAAGGATACGCGGCACACGGCCTTCGAGGAAACGCCCGATCTTGAGCGAATTTTCGCTTTGCCGGCGCGCGCGCAGATCGAGCGTCTCGAGCCCCTTCAGCACGACCCAGGCATTGAACGGCGACAGCGTCGGCCCGGTATTGCGGGTGAAGGCGAGCAAGGTGTTCTCGATGAACTCCTCGCTGCCGCACACCGCGCCGGCGAGCACCCTGCCCTGCCCGTCCATCAGCTTGGTCGCCGAATACGCGACGACATCGGCACCGAAATCGAGCGGGCGCTGCAGCACCGGGGTGGCGAAGGCGTTATCGACCACCGAGACGATGCCGCGTTCCCGGGCGATGCCGCACACCGCCTCCAGGTCGACCACATCCATCGTCGGGTTGGCCGGCGTTTCGAAGAAATAGACCTTGGTCTCGGGCCGGGTCGCATCGATGAATTGCTGCGGATCGCGCGCGTCGATCACCGTCGTCTGGATGCCGAATTTGGGCAGTAAGGTATCGACCAGCCAGCGGCACGACCCAAAGGCTGCGCGGCCGGCGACGACATGGTCGCCGGTCTGCAGCTGGCACAGCAAAGCGGCCGTCATCGCAGCCATGCCCGTCGCCATCGTCCGGCACGCCTCGGCCCCTTCGAGCAGGGCGATGCGCTCTTCGAGCATCTGCACCGTCGGGTTCTGCAGGCGCGAATAGGTCATGCCCTGCTGCTCGCCGGCGAACCGCGCGGCGGCATCGCCCGCGCAATCATAGGCATAGCCCGAGGTCAGGAAGAGCGCTTCGGACGTCTCCCCGAATTCCGACCGCGCCGTTCCGCCGCGCACCGCCTGGGTGGCGGGGCGCCAGTTTTGCGTGATCGAGCGGTCTTGTCCGGTACGGCGTTTCATCGTTGCGGGCTTTGCGGCGAGCGGGGGGCGCAGGTCAAGGGTAACAGTCCCTCTCCCGTTGGGAGAGGGAAGGAAGCGCGAAGCGCCGGGAGGGTGAGGGCAGCGACTTGCCCCTGCCCTCACCCCTCGCCGCTACGCGGCTCGACCCTCTCCCATTGGGAGAGGGTTTTCACGCGAACGCCGGCGCCGACTTCAAATGCTGGTACGCCGCGATCACTTCCTGCAGCGCCTTTTCCATGCTGCGATCGCCGCCGTTGCGGTCGGGATGGAATTTGCGCACCAGCTCCGAATAGCGCTGCCGCAGCCCGCGGCGATCGGTGTCCTGATCCAGCCCCAACACGCTCAACGCTCGGCGATCGGCGCCGGACAAAGGCTTGCCGTCCTGGCGCTGGCGCTCGTTCGCCATTCGCTCGCGGAAGCGCGCGCCGATCGCGTCGAGCGGGTCGCTGAAATCGGCCCAGCGCGGCGGACGGTCGGCGCCATTGGCGGCAAAGGCGCGCGTCTCGCGTTCCCAGCCGGCATAAGGCCGCTGCGCCTCGTGGATCTCGTCGGGGCTCATGCCGTTGAAGAAATTGTACCGCGAATTGAAGGCGCGGACATGGTCGAGGCATAGCCAGCGATACTCGGCCGGCCCGTCGCGCCCCGGCGGCGCGCCCTCCAGCGGCGGCGCGCGGAACTCGCCCGCCTGGTCGCATCCCGGCTCCGCGCACAGCCTTCCCGTCCCCGCCACACGGCCGTGGAAGCGGGTGTTGGGTCGGTCGTGCGGGGGCGTGCGAGCCACGGTGTCTCCGGCGGAAAAAGGGTCCTATATAAGAACGATGACCGACACCGCTACCGGCCCGCTGGCCGAAATCATCGCCGCTCGTCTGAGCGAAAACCTCACCCCATCGCGGCTCGAGGTGATCAACGACAGCCATCACCATGCCGGCCATATGGGCGACGACGGCACCGGCGAATCGCACTTCACCGTCATCGTCGAAAGCGATCGCTTCGTCGGCCTGAACCGAGTCGCGCGGCAACGGCTGGTGAACCAGGCGCTCGCCGATCTGTTATCCTCGCGTATCCACGCGCTCGCGATCAGGGCGCGCGCACCGGGAGAATGACATGGAGCCTTATCGTTTATGGTATTGGCCCTCGATCCAGGGGCGGGGCGAGTTCGTGCGGCTGGCAATGGAAGCGGCGCACATCCCCTATATCGACTGTGCGCGCGACGAGGGTGTCGATGCGTTGATCGACGACATGAAGGGGCACGATCGCCGCGGCCCCTTCGCCCCGCCCTATCTGTCGATGCCCGGCTTCACCGTCGCGCAGGTCGCCGACATCTTGTTCTTCCTCGCCAGCCGCCACGATTCTGTCGGTCCCACGAATGAGGCGGATCGCTTCTGGGCACAGCAACTCCAGCTGACCGTCACCGACATCGTCGCCGAGGTGCACAACGTCCATCACCCCGTCGCGCTCGACGATTATTACGACGACCAGAAGGACGAAGCGGCGCGCGCGGCCAAGGGATTCCGCGACCAGCGCATCCCCAAATTCCTGGGCTATTTCGACAAGGCCGTACGCCACAATGAGGGCGACTGGGCGGTGGGCACGCGCTGGAGCCATGTCGACACCTCGCTGTTCCAGCTGATCGAGGGACTGCGCTACATGTTCCCCAAAAGGATGACGGCGGTCGAAGGCGACTATCCTGCGCTTATCGCGCTCCACGACCGCGTCGCCGAGCTGCCGGGGGTCGCGGCATACCTCAAAAGCGAGCGCCGCATCGCCTTCAACACCGACGGCATCTTCCGCTATTATCCTGAACTCGACGCGGCGTAGGGTACGGACCCTAAGGCAAACGCAGCGTTTCCGTGAGGACTCTCCCGCTCGACGTCGGGAGCGGTTAAGGATCGCCGCGATGGCCCAACGTATTCCCCGCCCCGCCGCGCGCATCCTGCTGGTCGACCAGCAGGGCCGGCTGCTGATGTTCCGCTTCACGCCCGAGGACGGACGCCCGCCCTTCTGGTGCACGCCGGGCGGCGCGGTCGATCCGGGCGAGAGTTATGAAGAAGCGGCGCGGCGCGAATTGTACGAGGAGACCGGCATCATCGCCGAACCTGGCCCCGAGATCCTGCAGCGAACCGCCGACTTCCTGACGATCGAGGGCGTCGAGGTGACCGCCGACGAGCGCTATTTTCTGGTGCGGACTGACGCGCGCGAGATCGATCCCGCCGGTCATACCGAGCTGGAGCAACGCGTGATGCAGCACTGGCGCTGGGTCGCGCCGCACGAACTTTCCGCGCTCAGCGAGCAATATTTTCCCGAAGATTTGATCGATATCCTGGCAGAGGTGACGGCATGACCAACGACGACCTGATCGACCGCATCATTACGCCCACGACGCACGACCTGGGCGGGTTCAAGGTGCATCGGACGCTGCCGTCCAAGCCGCACCAGATGGTCGGCCCGTTCATCTTCTTCGACCAGATGGGTCCGGCGCATCTCGATATCGGCACCGGCATCGACGTGCGCCCGCACCCGCACATCAACCTGTCGACCGTCACCTATCTGTTCGCCGGTGCGATCGACCATCGCGATTCGCTCGGGACCTTCGCGCGGATCGAGCCCGGCGCGGTCAATCTGATGACCGCGGGGCACGGTATCGCGCATTCGGAGCGCTCCCCCGGCGACGAGCGTGCGCATGGCCCCGAATTGTCGGGCATCCAGACCTGGATCGCGATGCCCGAGGACAAGGAAGAGATCGACCCGGCCTTCGAACATGTCGCCAAGGCCGAGCTTCCGCTGATCGAAGCGCATGGCGCCACCGCGCGGATCATCATGGGCGAATTATGGGGCCAGCGCGCGCCGACCACGACCTATGCCGAGACGATCTATGCCGATATCCTGCTCGCGCCGGGCGCCAGCATGCCGATCGACGCCGGCGCCGACGAACGCGCGGTCTATCTGGCGATCGGCGAGGCCGAGATCGACGGGATGCCGATGGCGATCAACACGCTCTATGTGCTCAAGCCCGGCGTCGCGATGACCCTGCGCTCGGCCGGCGGCGGCCGCGTGATGCTGTGCGGCGGCGAGGCCTTCACGACCGAGCGCCACGTCTGGTGGAATTTCGTCAGCTCGCGCAAGGACCGCATCCAGCAGGCCAAGGAGGACTGGAAAGCCGGCCGCTTCGCCAAGGTTCCAGGCGACGAGAAGGAATTTATCCCGATTCCGGAGATTCCCAAGACGGCGACGTACCCGTGAGCAGCGCAGGCGAGCGTCGGATTTACCTGGTTCGCATTTGAAAGGATGGGATGGCGGGCGGCGGCTATAAAGGCGGGCCAACACCTGAAGGAAAGTTCGGCTGCCTCATTGGCTCGCTGATCGGCGTCCCCACGGGGCATATGCCTGCTGTTGGTCGACGCGCTTGGAGATTGTGTGCCTGATGGCCCGTGTCACCACGGCTTCCTCTTGAACGTGTTGCTCCCATCGGTCGGTATTGCCGTCGTCGTAGGTTTGGCGGCGTGGTGGATCGCGAAAGCGTATCGCCGGAATGCTGGCTGACCTTGCGGAGAATTCGCTCATCCCTTTAGGCGGCAGAACCGGGCACAGCGTTCCTGCCCTTGTCGAATATGCGGTATGGAGGCAGGGTTTCCTCGACAAGAGGAGAGAGTGATGGCGAATCTCGAGCTGCAACGCGTGGCACTACCCACGGGAGTCGAGCTTGACGTAGCGGTAGCGGGCCTGCCGACCAATCCGCCGATCATTCTGCTCCACGGCTTCCCCGAGTCGCATCGCACCTGGCGGCATCAGATCGCCGACTTGGCCGAAGACCATTTCGTCCTCGCGCCCGACCAGCGCGGCTTCGCCAGATCGTCCAAGCCCGAGGGCGTCACGAATTACACCCCCGACAAGCCGGTCGCGGACATGATCGCGCTGGCCGACCGGTTCGATCTCAAGCGCTTCACGCTGGTCGGGCACGATTGGGGTGGGGCGATCGCGTGGATGGCGGCGCTCAACCATCCCGATCGCGTCGCACGGCTGATCATCATCAACGCGCCGCATCCCTTCATCTTCCAGAAGTCGATGTTCGACGACATGGCGCAGCGCGAGGCGAGCCAATATATCCGCGCGTTTCGCAACACCGATCTCGAAAAGCATATCGACTCGATCGGCCTGTCGGCGTTCTTCGACGGCAGCTTCATGCGCCACACCGACTTCGAGAAAGTGAAGGACGAAAAGCCCATCTATCTCGAGCAATGGGGCCAGCCCGGCGCGATGACCGCGATGCTCAACTGGTACCGAGCGAGCACGCTGCTCGTGCCGGCGATGGACGAAACGCCCGAGCGGCCAGCGTTCCTCGACGGACCCTTCCCGCCGCTCAAGGTACCGACATTGGTGATCTGGGGGCTAGGCGACAAAGCGTTGTTGCCGGTGCAGCTGGAGGGCCTCGAGGCGCTGGTCCCCGATCTGACGCTCGAGAAACTGGAGGGCGTGGGACATTTCGCCCCCTGGGAAGCGCCCGAGAAGATCACCGGCGCGATGCGCGAATGGCTTGCCGACCACGACGGGTGAAAGAAGCCGCCGGGAATGCGCGCTTCTGGCTAAACATAAGACCCCAGGGAATTAGCCGCAGATCGCGCGGAAACCGGCAGCCATGAATTTCGCCATGCGGTCCTTGATCGCCGCGAAGTCATCCGACCGCGCCACGCCGCCGGACAATTTGTCGATCCGGCCGGTGCGCGCGAGCGTGAGCATCAGCGCGCCGGTCACGAAATGGTATCCCCAGAAGATGTCGGCCTCGGCGCAATCGGGAAGCGCCTTCTTGAGCAGATCGATCAGTCGCAGCACGACGGGATCGAAATGCTTGTCCATCAATTCGGCACCCCATTCGGGTGTATTGGCGACCTGGGCGCCCAGCTTGGCATAGTTCCGCCACCCCTCCCCGCCATTGCTGTAAAGGTCGAGATCGGTGTCGAGAAAGGCGTGCAGCGCGCCTTCCACGGTAGGCTTACCGCCGCATGACGCTTCGTAATCGTCGAGCACTTTCATCCTGAGGTCGCGCGTCACGACCGCCCGGCGCGCAAACACCGCATCGAACAGCGCCTTCTTGTCCGCGAAATAGTAATTGAGCAACGTGTGGTGGACGCCGACCTGCTTGGCGACGTCTTTCAGCGTGGTGCCGTAGAGCCCGTGCTGCGCGAACAGCCCCTCGGCGGCGTCGAAAATCTGCTCCATCGTCTCCGCGCGTTGCTCGGCCTTGCGCGACCGGCGCGGTGGTGGGGTGGTCTTGGTCACGATCATGGTCCTTCCAGCCTCATCCACCAGCGTCAAGCACTTCGCAGCATCCAATAATATTCACCCTCTTGATAATGTATATGTTGACTCCCGTCGCTGCTTCCCACCATCATGCGGGACAACGGGCAAAAGCCGGGGAGAGGAAATTGGACTTTCTGACGGCACTCGGTCGGCCGCGCGCCCGCGCCCGCTATCGCGCACCTCTCCGGCGGGTTCGGTAATGGCCACGACGATCGCGACGGCGCCCTCCCCTGCCCCCGCCACATCGGCCCGGGCGTGGCTCATGCTCGGCACGCTGACCTTCGTCTATGTGCTCAATTTCCTCGATCGCCAGTTGCTCGGCATTCTAGCCAAGCCGATCCAGGACGATCTGCACATCACCGACGGCCAGCTCGGGCTGATCGGTGGGCTCTATTTCGCCTTCTTCTATTGCTTCATCGCCATCCCGGTCGGCTGGCTTGCCGACCGGTCAAACCGCATCACAATCGTCGCGCTCGCCTGCGCGATCTGGAGCGGAGCGACCACCGCTTGTGGGCTCGCGGCCACCTATCCGCAACTGGTCGCCGCGCGGATGACGGTGGGATTCGGGGAAGCGGGCGGCGTACCGCCTTCCTACGCGCTGATCACCGACACTTTCCCGCCCGGACGCCGCGGCATCGCCTTCGGCATCTACAATCTCGGACCGCCGATCGGCGCGGCCCTGGGGATCGCGTTCGGCGCGTCGATCGCTGCCTTCTTCCATTGGCGCGACGCGTTCATCGCGATCGGCGCGATCGGCGTCGTCACCGCCATCCTGGTCCGGCTGTTCCTGCGCGAGCCGGCGCGCGGCGCGACCGATCCTGTGGTGCAGGAGGTCTCGGCCAAGGCGCGTTTCTGGCCGACCATCGGCATGTTCTTCACCCATCCGATATTGATGCTCGCCGCGCTGGGCAGCGGCGCGACACAATTCGTCACCTACGGCCTGGGCAATTTCGCGGTGCTGTTCCTGATCCGCGAAAAGGGCATGAGCTTGCAGCAGATCGCGGTGTGGTACGCGATCGTCGTGCTGGTCGGCATGTGCTCGGGGATGCTGGTGTCGGGGCGGGTGATAGACCGCTTCACGCGCCATTCGCGCCGCGTCTATGCCATCGCGCCGGTACTGTCGCTGGTCGTCGCCATGCCCTTCTACGCCGCCTTCGTATGGGCGCCCGGCTGGCCGCTGGCGCTCGTGCTGCTGACCATCACCATGCTGTTCAACTATGTGTACCTCTCCTGTTCGGTCGCGCTGGTGCAGGAGGAAGTACGGCCCGACCAGCGCGTGCTCGCGGGCGCCCTCTTGCTGCTGGTAATGAACTTCATCGGACTCGGGCTCGGGCCGACCTGGGTCGGCGCGGCGAGCGACTGGTTCAAGGCCGCGGGCGATGCGCATTCGCTGCGCACCGCGCTCTACACGCTCGTGCCGGTCTATCCGGTCGCGATCCTGCTCTTCCTCTGCCTCGCCCGCGTGATCCGGGCGCACGAACAAAGGATATCGGCATGACCCGTTTCCCTTCGCTGCTCTCACTCGGCGCAATGCTCGTGGCTGCTCCGGTTTCCGCGCAATCGGGACCGGTGGTCGATGCACCGTCGGGCGCCGTGCGCGGCACGACCGATGGCGACATCCAGGCGTTCAAGGGTATTCCCTATGCCGTTCCCCCGGTCGGCGCGATGCGCTGGCGTCCGCCGGCGCCGATGCAGCGCTGGAAAGGGGTGCGGGAGGCGACCGCCTTCGGTCCCGCCTGCGTCCAGCCGCAGGGCAAATCGGCCTCGGTCTATTCGCCCGCCGCGCCCCTGCCGGTCAGCGAGGATTGTCTGACGCTCAACATCTGGGCGCCGAAGAATGCGAAGAACGCGCCGGTCTTCTTCTGGATTCACGGCGGCGCGCTGGTCAGCGGGTCGAGCCGCGAGGCGACCTATGACGGCCGCAGGATGGCCGAACGCGGTATCATTGTCGTGTCGATCAATTATCGCCTCGGCGTGCTTGGCTGGCTCGCGCATCCGGGGCTTACAGCGGAATCGCCGCAGCACGTGTCGGGCAATTACGGACTGCTCGACCAGATTGCGGCGCTGGGCTGGGTCAAACACAATATCGCGGCGTTCGGCGGCGATGCCAAGAACGTGACGATCGCTGGCGAGTCCGCCGGTGCGCTCAGCGTCATGTATTTGCTCGAATCGCCGCTCGCTCGCGGGCTCTACAGCAAGGCGGTTGCCGAGAGCGGGTACATGATCTCGATGCCCGAGCTGAAGAAAGCGGTCTATGGCGCACCGTCAGGCGAAGCGGCCGGCCAGATGCTCGGTGGCGCGCTCCAGGCGCCCGACATCGCGGCGCTGCGCGTGATCGACGCGCAGACGATCACCGATAGCGCCGCCAAGCTCGGCTATGGGCCCTGGGGCACAGTCGACGGCCTCGTCCTGCCGCAGCAGATGGTCGAGGCGTTCGATCAGGGAAAGCAAGCGCCGGTGCCGCTGCTCGCGGGGTTCAACCAGGGCGAGATCCGCTCGCTGATGATGCTGGCGCCCAAGCCGCCTGCGACGGCGGCCGAGTATGAGGCGACGATCCGCGACCGTTATGGCGACCTCGCCGACGCGTTCCTCAAACTCTATCCGGCGGCCGACTACAAAGAGAGCATCATCGCCACAACGCGCGACGGGCTCTACGGCTGGACCGCCGAACGCATGGTGCGCAAGCAGACCGGGCTTGGTCAGCGTGCCTATCTCTATATGTTCGATCACGGCTATCCGGCGATGGAAGCGGCGGGGCTGCACGCCTTCCACGCCAGCGAATTGCCTTATGTGTTCGGCACGATCGACACGCTCGGCCCCAATTGGCCGAAGATCCCCGACACGCCCGAGGACCAAGCGCTGTCCGATGCGATGCTCGATTACTGGACCAGCTTCGCGCGGAACGGAAATCCGGTCGCGGCCAAGGCGCCGGCCTGGCCGGCCTACGGCACCGCCGGCAACTATATGCACTTCACAGCGAAGCCCGAGCCGAGCAAGGATCTGATGCCCGGCATGTTTGCACTCAACGAGGCGGTGATGTGCCGCAAGAAGGCGACCGGCAAGATCGGCTGGAACTGGAATGTCGGCCTGGCCGCGCCCAAGCTCCCGCCTAAGGTCGCCGGTTGCGAATGATTGGGCGGGACTTCAGCGCCCTATAGCGACGGCGGGGATCTTCCCCGCCTCGTAATCCGCGCGCAGCCGATTTTTGTCGATCTTGCCCGAGGCGGCGAGCGGCATCGCCGCGATCTCGGCGACGCGATCGGGGATCCACCAATCGGCGACTTTGCCACGCAGCAGGTCGAGCAACACGCGCGCATCGGCCTTGCCGTCGCTTTCGACGATCAACACCGGCCGCTCGCCCCATTTGGCGTCGAACCTCCCGATCACCGCGACATGGCGCACTGTCGGATGCGTGCCGACGATCGCTTCGATCTCATTGGGGTTGATCCACTCGCCGCCAGACTTGATCAGATCCTTGCCGCGTCCGCAGATCGTGAGATTGCCCGCAGCGTCGATCGTCGCGAGGTCGCCGGTGTCGAAATACCCCTCGGCATCGAGGGCGTCGCTGTCGGCACGGAAATAACGGTCGATCACGCTCGCGCCCTTGACCTTGAGATGTCCCTGGACGCCGCGCTGCTCGGGCAATGTCGCCCCGTCGGCATCGGTCAGCTTGAGATCGAGCCCGATCGGCGGTCGCCCCGAACCACGGGCGGGATCGGTCGTGCCGGGCGACGCGATCGTGCCCACCGGCGACAGCTCGGTCATTCCCCAACTCGTCTGCACTTCGGCACCGAGTTTGTCCTCGAGCCGCCGGATCAGCGCGTCGGGACAGGTCGAGCCGCCGATCACCACGCGTTTCAGGCTGGGCAAGGCGATCCCGGTCGCCTCGACATGGTCGGCGAGCGCCAGCCATACCGTCTGAACGCCTACCGCCACGGTCACGTCCTCATCGCGAATCAATCGCGCCAGGCTCGCGCCGTCGATCACCCGCCCCGGCAGGACCAGCTTGGTACCCGCCGCGGGCGCCGCGAACGGTAGTCCCCAGCCATTGGCGTGGAACATCGGCACCGCGAGCAGCAGGACATCGCGCGCCGTCAGGGCGATCGCATCGGCTTGAAGCGCGCGGAGTGTGTGGAGGTAATTCGAGCGGTGGGTGTAGACCACACCCTTGGGACTGCCGGTCGTGCCGGACGTGTAGCAGAGCCCCGCCGCCAGAATCTCGTCGAACCCGCCCCACGCCACCTCGACGCCGTGCGTGCCGAGCAGCGCGTCGTGGCCCCAGACACTTACGTCCGCCCGGCCAACAGCGGCGATGTCGAAGGCCGGGCTGTCGAGCACGACGACATGCTCGATCGATCGGCACCGTGCGACCAGCTCGCTCGCAAGCGGTAGCAGGTCGGCCGCTACCGCCAGCACGCGATCCTCGGCGTCATCGATCATCGCGGCAAGATGCGCGGCGGTCAGCCGCGGATTGAGCGTGTGGCAGACCAGCCCGATCCCCATCGCGGCATAATAGAGTTCGAGATGATGCGGCGTGTTCCAGGCGAGCGTCGCGACGCGGTCGCCCTGGTTCAGGCCGATCGCCGTAAGCGCGCCCGACATCCGGTTGCTGCGCTCCCTGAGCCCGGCATAGGTCTCGCGCGCGAGCACATGGCCCGCTTCAGCGCCAACGACCTCACGATCATGGAACCACTTGGCGGCGTGATCGAGGAACTTGTCTACCGTCAGGCCGTAGGATTGCATGACACCTGGAGAGAAAGCGGGGAAAGAAAGGCCGGACGCCGCGATCGCGCGCGCACGTCCGGCCAGGCTGGGAATCAGAAAGTCTTGAGCACCTTGAGCCCGTATTGGCGCGGGGCTCCGGCGAAATAGAGCCCGCTATTGAGCGCGGCGACATAATGCTGGTTGGTCAGGTTGGTGCCATAGGCCGTGATCGTCCAGCTGCCCTTGGCGTAAGCGAGCTGGGCATTGAGGATCTTGCGTGCGTCGAGCAGGTCGCCACGGTTCGTGTTCTGGAACAGGGTCGCCCATTGGCTGCCGACATAACCGAAATTGGCGCGCGGTGTGATCGAGCTGCCGTCGGGCAGCTTGAAGGTATATTCGCCGCTGACGTTGAACGTGACGTTGGGCGCATAGGTCTGGCGCCGGCCGGCCAGGTTGATGCAGTTGGTGGCTGCGGCCGTGCCACCCGTGATCGGGTCGCACGCCCCGGTGGCGGCGATGCGCGGATCGCTTGCGTAGAACGAGCCGAGTTCGCTGTGCAGGACGTTGACACCGGCATCGAACTTGAAGCCGCCGACGGTAACTTCCGCCTCCGCCTCGAACCCATAGATCTTGGTGCTGTCGGGAACGTTCAGCTCGATTCCGAACGTGGGGAAGGTCGGGTAACCGATGATGACCTGGAAGTTCTTATAGTCGTTGTAGAAGCCGGTGACCGTGGTGCGGACATGCCCGCCCGCCCAATTGGCCTTCCAGCCGGCTTCGTAGGAGGTGATCTTCTCCGGCTTGAACGGAGCGGGCGCGCCCAGCCCGACCGGCACGTTGAGCCCACCAGGACGGAAGCCGGTGGCGACGAAGCCATAGAGGAACTGGTCGGCATTCACTTTCCAGCCGAGCGATGCCTTGTAGGAGAAGTTGTCGGACGACACGGTCTGCACCTGGCTGATCGGCAGGCCATATTGCTGGACGTTGACGTAATTGGTCGACCGGCTGGCGGTATAGCGGCCACCAAGTTCGACCTTCAGGCTCGGCGTGATCTGGAAGCCGACCTGGCCGAACGCCGCAAGGTTACGCTCCGGATTGCGACCGGTCAGCTGGTAGAGGCACGCATTGACCGTGGTGACCGGATAACAGACGTTGATCGTGAAATTGCTGAACGGCTTCGGGAAGAAATAGGCGTTCCACATCCCAAACCCGCCGATCAGCCACGTAAAGCGCTGATTGTCCGGCGAGATGATGTTGAATTCCTGGCTGAACTGGGTCTCCTCCACCTTGTCGAAGAAGCTCCAGTTCTTGATCGCGCCGGTAGTCGGATCGACGATGTTCGATGCCGTGCCGTCGAGGTCGGCGCGGTAGAGAGTGGTGCCGTTCTGGAATCCGGTGACCGACCTGAATTTCACGCCGCCGGTCGTGTCATATTCCAGTTTCAGCACCGATCGCACGAACGTGTCGCGCGCATCCTGCGGCGCGTTGAGCTGGATGTCGTAGAGATCGCGCTTGTACGCGGGATAGGCGTTGCTGTGCTGCCAGAAGGGAGAAGCGGGATAGGCGCCCGAATCGAGCGCGTCGAAATCGGTCTTCCATAATGCGGAGAATTGGCTGCTCGGTTTCCACAGGAAGCTCACGCGCCCGGCGAGATAGCCCATCTTGCCGCTGTCATAGGGGTAGGCGCTGCCGCCCGCGCCATGCACATTGAAGAAGCTGTCGCGGCGCTCGGCGAATAACGCGACCCGCGCAGCGAAGGTGTCGCTGATCGGCAGGTTGATCGCGCCCTGCATGCCGGCGTCGTTGTAATTGCCGTAATTGGCGTTGAAATAGCCGTGGATCTCGCCCCCGACGATCGGATCGTTGGTGTTGACGAACACCGCGCCGCCGGTCGAATTCTGGCCGACGATCGTCCCCTGCGGGCCGCGCAGCACCTGGATATTGGCGACGTCGAAATAGGGCTCCATCTGGAAATAGCCCGGGAAGGTCGGCACGCCGTCGCGATAGGTGATCACGCCGGTCGTCGTCTGGGTGTTGTGCTCGGCCTTGCCGATGCCGCGGATGTTGAAGTCGTTGCCCTGGCCGAAATTGTTCACCACCACGCTCGGCATCGCGAACTGCAGCGCATCGACATTGGCGACGCCCTTATTGCCCAGATCGGTGCCGCTCAGCACCGACGCCGATACCGCGGTGGTCATCAGGTCTTCGCTGCGGCGCTGCGCGGTGATGACGATGTCGCCGGGCAGGTTGCTATTGTCGGTGGCGGCCTGGCTATCGTCCTGCGCCGCCGCCGCGGGTGTCGACTGGGGAGCCGTTTGGGCAGCAGCGCTGCCACCCCAGGCAAAAGCGAGCGCGGATGCACCGAGCCACAATGCACGAGCCTTCATTCAATCCTCCCACCAATCAATCACGCTCTCCGGCGCCGATGACGGGAAACTGCCGCAAAGCGCGGCTACTAGCAATACTAATTCACACAATAGTGAATAACGATACTTTAGCGTGAAAACGGGCGGGGCCGGCCAAGCCGGTCGATCGTTTGTCGTGCTGAATCGACCGATACGCTCTGCCCATCGCCGCCGAATCGATTGGCCGAGAATCACAAAAGCCGCGGACGTCAGCGACGTCCGCGGCTTTCGATGGTGGGCGTGGCAAGGATTGAACTTGCGACCCCTGCGATGTCAACACAGTGCTCTACCACTGAGCTACACGCCCACGGGGAGGGGGCCCTGTAGCGGCGCTTCCGCCGCTGTGCAAGCGCCGAAACTCTACAATCCGCCGTTGGCGCTTTCGACCTCGAACAAGCGGTCCACCTCCAGCACCAGATCCCTGAGATGGAACGGTTTGGACAGCACGCGGGCATTGGGCATCTGCTTGCCGGCGCGCAGGGTCACGGCGGCGAAGCCGGTGATGAACATGACGCGCATATCGGGCGCGATCTCCGACACTTTCTGCGCCAGTTCGATCCCGTCCATCTCGGGCATGACGATGTCGGTCAGCAGCAAGTCGAAATGCTCGGTCTCGATCAGCGGCAGCGCGGCGGTGCCGCGGTCGACGGCGGTGACGGCATAGCCCGACCGTTCCAGTGCGCGCGTCAGATATTCGCGCATCACCGAATCGTCCTCGGCCAGTAGAATCCTGATCATGCCCGTCCGTTGCCCTGTGTCCCGCCAAGGTCTTTTATGCCCTAAGGGTTTAAGATTTTCCAGCGTCGCGCGGCGATTGCCCCAAGACGGCACGACGAGTAGATTTGCGCGTATGGCCGCTCCCTCGTTCGACCGCGTCGGACCAATCCCGCCGGACAGCCCGGTAATCCTGTCGGTGCCGCATGCCGGGCGCGATTATCCACTCCAGCTGCGCGCCGCCGCCGCCGTGCCGGTGGCGTCGATGCTGGCGCTAGAGGATCGCCATGCCGACGACGTCGCGCTCACCGCGCGGATCGACGAGACTGTGTTCGTCCAGCGCCGCGCGCGCGCCTGGATCGACCTCAACCGCGGCGAGGACGAGCGCGACCCGCTGATCGACGACGGTGCGCGGCCGATCCCGGCCGGTGCCGCGGCGACAAAATTGCGCAGCGGGCTGGGCCTGGTGCCGCGGCGGTCGGCGCCCGGCGTCGCGATCTGGAACCGGCGCCTGGGCGACGACGAAGTGCGGCAGCGCATTACTCAGGATCACCGCCCCTATCATTCGGCGCTCGCCGACGCGCTGGCGGCCGCGCGCGAGCGGTTCGGGGCCGCTTTGTTGCTCGACGTGCATTCGATGCCGCCATTGCCGGGCGGTGCCGCGGCGCGCGTGGTGATCGGCGATCGCTTCGGCCGCAGCGCGGGCGGGCGGCTGGTCCATCGGCTGGAAGGCGAAGTCATCGCCGCCGGGCATCGCGCGGCGCTCAACACGCCCTATCCCGGCGGCTATATCCTGTCGCGCCATGGCCGCCCCGACCAGCATATCCATGCGATCCAGATCGAGATCGACCGGCGGCTCTATCTCGATGCCGGTTTGACCGCACCGGGCAAGGGTTTTGCCGGTACCGCCGCTCTGCTGCGCCGGATGATCGATGCCGCCACCGATGAATTGCTGACCGGCGGGCTGGCGCTGGCGGCGGAGTGAGTGGGCGGGGGAAACGACAGCCCCGGATTGGTCGCTAGCGACCAGTAGCGGACATCGGCCATATCGCGCATAGTCTCGCTATGTATGACGCCGACTTAAGGCAGCCGACGCGACTGTGGTCACTTGCCATCTACTCATTCTATGTCGTTGCGATCGTGCCGGGCTCGTTCCTTGCTTACATCGGCATAGGCTGGATGGATGCCTATGAGCGAGGCTGGCGCACCCAAGTTGCCGCTGCTGCTCTTGCCGCCGCCTGGATCCCATTGGCCTTGGGAGTTGCGTTCTGTTGGAAGGCAGTACGAGCCGGAAGTAGACCGATTTTCTTGCACGGGGTTGGATTCGTACTGCTTACAGTGGGCTTTTACGCCGTCCCCCTTGTGTGGGGCGGCCGCATGTTGATTTAATCCGCTGCCCACCCAATAGCGGCCTCATGCCAGCAGCCCGACCGATCTCGCCCACCCCATAAAAAAACCACCTCGGGCAAACGCCCGAGGTGGCCAAGGTTCAGGGAGGAGACACGCTCGAAAGCGTGTCTGCACGACCTCGCGAAAGGGGGGACACGAAGCCGTACTCCAGCAACATAGGTCGATGAGATTACCGTTTCAAGACTCGGACTTGAACGTTCTCACCGAAGAATTTCAACCATTTCGGACCGATTCCGGTGCCATCCCGCCAGGCACGGCGTGCGCGACGGCATATGCCGCGGCGACATGCCGCAGAAAGGCATGGCCGAGGCCCTGCCGCCTGTGCCGGCCTCGCCGCGCACCAGGGTGACGAGGACCAACGCGGTCCTCGTCATGAAGGAGGTGTCAGGCAACCAGCTGCGGCGCCGGCATCAGTCCCAATTGCATCTGACGCGTGAAGATCTCGCGCATCACCGACAGCGAGAACATATGCGCGTAGATCAGCGGCAGCAGACCCGACTGGGTCATCTTGCGCAGCTGGTCGCCGCGCAGCTCGTTGAGCTTCTCTTCATTGACCATGCGGAAGCCCGAATAGACGAACGGCTTGTCGGCGCCGTCCGGCTGGATCGTCACTTCGCCGTCCATCAGCAGATCGAGCTCGCGCAGCTCGTTCATGAACGCCGCGGTGCGCGCGCCGGCTTCTTCGAACTGCTGGTTGAACTCGAGGATGTTCTTGGTGACCTCGGTCGGCGCGCCATCGGCGAACAGCGGCTCGCCGTCGTCGAACGCGCCGATCGTTTCCGAGCTCGGATCGAAGCACAAGGTCAGCTCTTCGGCTTCCGGGCGCAGGCGCGCGAGCAGATACGGATAGCGCCGGATATAGGCCGGGACATAGGTATAGGGCTCGCGCAGCTGGCCCTTCTCGTCGATGAAGACGTTGACCCCTTCGTTGAGGCCCATCAGCGCCAGCGGCACGCCATCGTCGCCTTGCGAGAAGACGATCGGCAGGTTGCGCTGCGCCATCGGGAATTCGTCAACCGTCAGCGGAATCGCGTGCTGGTTGGCCAGGAACGGCGCGCCGTTGGACGGGCGGATGCGGAAATTGCCGTGCTGCTCGCTCGACAGCGGTTCGAGCGAATTATAAAAAAGCGGAAGCGACTGCGGCGCGCTGGCCATTACCCTACTCCAATCGAATCTCTTGAACGCGGCTCCCCCAAGAAGCCGCACGTGGCCGTGCGCCCTAAGGGGTGGCGCCGTCGGGCGCAAGGGTAACGAGCTTCCCCGGATTCATCAATTCGCGCGGATCGAACGCGCTTTTGATCGCCCGCAGCGCCATCATCCGCGCCGGCGAGGACAGCCGCGCCAGCTCGTCGCGCTTCAACTGGCCGATGCCGTGCTCGGCCGAAATCGATCCGCCCGCGGCGACGACCAGATCGTGGACGAAGGCCGAGATGACATGGCCCTCCTCCTCATACCAGCTCGGGCCGTCGGTGCCGACCGGCGCCCGCACGTGGAAATGGACGTTGCCATCGCCGAGATGGCCGAACCCGGCCGCGTGCGTTCCGGGGAAGCGCGCTTCCACCGTTCTCGCACCTTCGGTAAGGAAGCGCGGCATGCCGGCGACCGGCACCGAGATGTCGTGCTGCAGCGCGGGCCCCTCGGCACGCGACGCCTCCGGAATGGTTTCGCGGATTTTCCACAAGGCGTCGGCCTGCGCCTCGCTCGCCGCGACGACCGCATCCTCGACCTCACCCGCCGCGAGCGCGTCGCCGATCAGCCGTTCGAGCAAAGCGGCCGGTGATTCGTCGGCTGGCGCCGCGCGCGTCGCCTCGATCAGGACCTGCCAGCCATGATTACCGCCCAACGGCGCGCGCGTGCCGGGGAAATGGCGGATCACCGCGTCGAGGAAGCTTTGCGGAATGATCTCGAAGCTCTCGACCGCCTGCGTCGCGCCCTGCAGCCGCCGCAACAGCGCCAGCGCGCGCTCGGGATCGGCGAGCCCAACCCAGGCCACTGCGCGGTCGAGGATCGCTGGAACCAGCCGCAACGTGGCCGCGGTGATCACCCCTATCGTGCCCTCCGCCCCTATCAGCAACTGGTTGAGATCGTAGCCGCGATTGTCCTTCTTGAGCGCGGCAAGCCCGTCATGGAGCGACCCGTCGGGCAGCACCGCCTCGACGCCGGCGACCAGCCCGCGCATCGTCCCGAACCGCAGCACTTGCGTGCCTCCGGCATTGGTCGAGGCCAGTCCGCCAATCGTCGCACTGCCCTTTGCCCCCAGGGTCAGCGGGAAACGCATCCCCTCGGCCAAAGCGGCGTCGTGGAGGTTGGACAGGATCACCCCCGCCTCGGCCACCGCCAAAGCGTCGGCCGGCCGCAGCGAGCGGATGCGGTTAAGTCGTCGCGTCGACAGGATCAGCGCCGAGCCATCCGCGGGCGGCGTGGCGCCGGCGACCATCGAGGTATTGCCCCCCTGCGGTACCAAGGCGACGCCGAGGTCGCGTGCCTTGGCGACGACCAATTGCACTCCCGCGACGGCGTCGGGCGCGAGGATCGCCGGGCTGCTGCCGTGAAAACGTCCGCGCCAGTCGGTCAGCCATGGCGCAATGTCCGCGGGATCGGTCACGATCGCCTTGTCGCCCAGCGCGGCGCGGACGGCGGCGGTCAACTCGGTCTGTGCGGGTGTCATGGCAGTCGCGCTAGCATGGCGGAGGATGCGTATCCAATTCATTGCGTGTTCAAATTATGGCTTTACCAAGGCGCGCTTCATGCCGAGTCCGCCCCTTGCCGCCTTTGCCCTGATTGCCTCCGTCGCCGCGGTCAGTACGCCCGCGCCTGCCGGCCAGGTGACGGGCATCGAACTGGCGCAAGTGACGATCCGCGGGCGAATCGTGATCCGCGTCCCCAGCACGTTGCGGGACAGGGTCGCGCCCGCGCCGCAGCTTACACCGGCACGACCGATCAAATGGGCCGAGAAAAAGGGTCCGAAATGCATCGCAGCCGACCAATTGGGCGGAGCGATCGTCGCGGGCGATTATGTCGACCTGGTGCTGCGCGGCGGCGACCGCGTCCGCGCCGAGCTGGACGGCGATTGTTCGGGCCTCGGCTATTATGGCGGTTTCTACGTCAAGCCGTCGGCCGATGGCCAGGTCTGCGCCGGACGCGATTCGATCCGCACCCGCTCGGGCGATCAATGCACGATCAGGAAGTTCAAGAAGCTGGTCGCCAAAAAATAGGCCTTGATGCGCCGGTCGAAACTGGCCCGAGCATCCCCATCCCCATCCCCGCCCCGCACGCACCATACCGCTTCGCCTGAACTTGTCGAAAGGCAACTTGAGGAAGGGGCGAACCAAGAGCGACAGTCTGGCCAGGTTCGCCTTCGTCGATCCGTCCGATGTCGCAAACATAACTCGCTCTTCCGCACTCTCATCAAGCCAGAAAGCTTGACTTTCGGCAACTGATCGGCAAGCGCGCACGTTGTTGGATGGCGCATCTGCGCGCTAACCATTTTTCCGGATTCTTGGATGCCTTTTGCCGACCTCGGCCTTTCAGACGAATTGCTCCGCGCCGTAGGCGAATCGGGCTATACCGAACCGACTCCGATCCAGGCCGCGACCATTCCCAGCGTGCTGATGATGCGCGACATCATTGGTATCGCCCAGACCGGCACGGGCAAGACCGCCGCGTTCGTGCTGCCGATGATCGATATTCTCGGTCATGGCCGCAGCCGCGCGCTGATGCCGCGCAGCCTGATTCTCGAGCCGACGCGCGAGCTCGCCGCGCAGGTCGCCGAGAATTTCGAGAAATACGGCAAGTATCACAAGCTCTCGATGGCGCTCCTCATCGGCGGCGTGCAGATGGGCGACCAGGTCAAGGCGCTGGAAAAGGGCGTCGACGTGCTGATCGCGACTCCAGGCCGGCTGATGGACCTGTTCGAGCGCGGCAAGATCCTGCTGACCCAGTGCAACCTGCTGGTGATCGACGAGGCCGACCGCATGCTCGATATGGGGTTCATCCCCGATATCGAGAATATCTGCACCAAGCTGCCGGCCAATCGCCAGACGCTGTTGTTCTCGGCGACGATGCCGCCGCCGATCAAGAAGCTGGCCGACAAGTTCCTGTCGAACCCGAAAACGATCGAGGTCGCGCGTCCCGCCACCGCCAATATCAACATCACCCAATATGTGGTGCCGGTCAGCAGCACGAGCCACGCCAAGCGCGCGGCGCTGCGTCAGTTGCTCGGCCAGGAAGAGGTCAAGAACGCGATCATCTTCTGCAACCGCAAGACGACGGTGCGCGAGCTCAACAAGAGCCTGAGAGGCTATGGCTTTTCGAGCGGTGAGATCCATGGCGACATGGAGCAGCCGCAGCGCATCGCCGAACTCGAGCGGTTCAAGAAGGGTGAGATCAACATCCTGGTCGCGTCCGACGTCGCCGCGCGCGGGCTCGACATCAAGGGCGTCAGCCACGTCTTCAATTTCGACGCGCCGTGGCATCCGGACGATTACATTCACCGCATCGGCCGCACCGGCCGCGCCGGTGCGACGGGGATCGCCTATACGCTCGCCTCGAGCGCGGATGCCGAGAATATCGAGAATATCGAGAAGCTGACCGGTATGAAGATTCCACGGCTCGAAGGCGGCCCACCGCCCGAAGCCGAGGAAAAGCCCCGCGCCCGCGCTGCCCGTGACGAAAAGCCGAAACGCACGCGCGCCGCGCCGCGCGAGAAAGCTGCCGCCGACGAGACGCCCGAAGCACCGGCGCCGCGCGCGGACAAACCCGCTCGACGCGAAGAGCCGCGCGCGCCGCGGGAAGAAGCACGCCCGCGCCGCGACGATCCTCGCCCGCCCCGCGACGAGCCGCGTGTGCGCAACGACGACCGCCGCCCGCGCCGCGGCCGGGAGCAGGACGACGGTCCGGACGAAGGCTGGAACGGACCGATTCCCGACTTCCTGAACGCGGTCCTGACCCACGATTGAGGCACGCGTGAGCCTGCCCGATTTCATTAGCGTGGTGCCGGTCGAACCGATCGTCAGCCCGTGCGTCAATATCTGCCGGATCGGCAAGGATCGGTTGTGCGAGGGATGCCGCCGCACGATCGACGAAGTCGCGCGCTGGACGAGCATGACTCCAGCGGAGCGTGACCGCATCATGGCCGAACTGCCATCGCGCCAGATCGCGTCGAGTCAGCCCTGAAACGACACGCCCAAGATCACCGCCGCCCGTTCACCGGGAAGCCCATGTTTGCGCATTGCCGCCGCTCGCGACGCGTCTGATGGCGATCGTTGAGACAGGCGCGAAGCCGACGATCCCAATCCGCCTTGCGGTCGACATAGGATTCGTCCCCGCCGGGATGCGGCGCTGGCACCGAAGGTTCGGGAACCCGCGAGCGCGGCACTGGCGATGGATCGCGACGGATGCCGTAGCCGCTTTGCGCCGCGACCGGCGCGGCGAGCGACAGGATGATCGAGGCGACCACAAACTTCATCGCGACACTCCCCCAGCGAACCGCGCCTTCATTCAATGCTCGAGCAGCTGAACGCGACCTGAAGCGCCGCGCGTCACGCCAGCTGGTTGGTCTCCATCAGCGCATCGTCGAGCGCCGAGGCCCGCTTATAGCCCTCTCGCCCGCTCAACCGCTCTGCATAAGCGGTAAAGGCGTCGCGCTTGGGGATCGTGCCGAATTGCGTCCCCCAGATCACCTGGGCGCCGACATAGACATCGGCCATCGTGAAGGCGTCGCCGGCGACGTAGTCATGCTGCGACACCGCGCGTTCGAGCACGTCGATCGTCCGGTCGTAACTGCCATAGCCGAACATCCTGCCCTGCTCGGGCTGGGGGATGAAGCCGGCATTATTGTTGGTCACGGCTTGCTCGACCGGCCCGGCAGCGAAGAACAGCCAGCGGTAATAATCGGCGCGATCGGCGGTCGGTGGCGCCAGGCCGGCATCGGGAAATGCGTCGCCGAGATAGGCGCAGATCGCCGCGCATTCGGTGATGACCTTGCCCTTGTGCTCGATCGCCGGGACCTTGCCCATCGGATTGACCGACAGATAGTCATCGCTTTTCATCGTGTCGGCGTAATTCATCACGCGGACTTCGTAGTGGGCGCCGACTTCCTCGAGCGCCCAGCGTGCGATCCGGCCGCGCGACTGCGGGTTCGTGTACAAGATCAGGTCGCTCATTATTCTCTCCCTAGGAATCCGTGTGTCACGCGTCCGCCGAGTCAGAGCGCCTTCTGGAACAGCGCCAACATGCGCTCCCAGGCGCGGTCCGCCTGCGCCTGGTTGTACACCCTGCTGTCGGGCGGGCACCAGCCGTGCATCGTACCTTTATAGACTTCGATCTCGGCGAGCAGCTTGGCGTCGGCGAACGCTTTCTTCAGCACGTCCTTGTCGGTCGGCGCGCGCTGATCGTCATTCTCGGCGATCGCGATCAGGAAGCTCGCCTTCATCTGCGGGATCAGCGCGTTCGGGCTGTCGGGCTTGTCGCCGACCAGCCCGCCGCCATGAAAGGTGCCGCCCGCGCGATAGCGGTCGGCGCGCGCGGCGACGGTGCGGAACACCATCGGCCCGCCCATGCAATAGCCGGTACTGGCGAGCCCGCGCTTGGTATCGACTTCCTTCTGCGCGTCGAGGAAACTGGTGAACGCCTTGGCGTCGCTGACCGTCCCGGCGGGGGTGAGCTTCTCGACGAACGGCATGATCTTGGCGCGCACGTCGGGCTGGTCGAACGATTGGCCGGGCTTGAGGAACGGCGTCTTGGTCGAACGGTAGAATTGATTGACCACCAAAACGGCATAGCCCGATTGCGCCAACCGCTCGGCCATCTGCCGGAAAGCCGGGCGCAGGCCCATGATATCGGGCCAGATCAGGACGCCGGGATGCTTTCCGGTCGCCGGCGCGACGAAATAGGCGTCCGCCTTCCCCTCGGGTGTGTCGATCACGACATCGCGCCCCTTGATCGCCGCGGCATTGGCCGGAACCGGCAGCACGGCCATCAGCCCCGCGACGCCGGTCATCATGCCGAACTGGCGGCGCGACGGATGGGCAATGCCCAGGAAGCGATCATTGTCCTCAACGGTATGTTCGTCGCACATGGGTCTCTCCCTGGGGTGGCTCGACTCGACCTTATTCTATGGCGATGCGCCGATCCGCGCGAGCCCTGACGCGGTTCAGATCGCCCGCCAGCGCCATGTCCCGTCGCCATGGGTTTCGCGCACCGCGCGTCCTTCGACTTCGAGCCGTTTCAAATGCGCCATCGCCTCGCCGGTCGCCATGCCGAGCACCTCCTGGCCAATGGCGCGCCGGAACAGCCGGCCGAAACAATCGACCACGCGGCGTGGTTCATCGAGAAAGGCTTCGAGCTCGTCGAGCCGCTCGCGATGCTCGCGATCCATGGCATCGAGCCGGACGTGGAGGTTGAGGAACGGGTCGCCGTGGCCCGGCAAGGTCAGTACGTCGGCGGGCACTTCGCGCTTCAATTTCGCGATCGAGTCGAACCATTCGCCGAGCGGATCGGAGTCGGGCTCGGTGATGCCGAGCGAAACGTTCGGGCTGATCCGCGGCAACACCTGATCGCCGGCGATGAATATGCCATTCGCTTCATCGAGCAGGCAGGCATGTTCTGGGCTGTGGCCGGACCCGACGACGATCCGCCACGCCGTCCCGCCGATCGCGATCGTCTCGCCATCGACCAGCCGCCGGTACGACAGCGGCATTGGCCGCACGATCCGCCCGAAATTGGACCAGCCGCGCGCTGCCGCCAGCTCGATCTGCTCGTCGCCCCAGCCGCAGGCGCGGCGGAAGTCGCTGACCTCTTGCGGCGTTTCCGGCCGGGCGTCGGCAACCAGCATCTGCGCGGTCAGCCACTCGCCGCGCGTCATCCACAAGGGCGCCTGGTGGTGATCGCACATCCAGCCGGCGAGGCCGATATGATCGGGATGGAAATGCGTGCCGATCATCCGTGTGACGCGGACGCCGGCAAGCGGCCCCTTGAACACGGCTTTCCACGCCTCTCGCGTCTCGGTCCGATTCATCCCGGCATCGACCAATGCCACGCCGTCGCCGTCATCGATCAGCCAGCAATTGACATGCTTGAGCGGCCCGGGAACATTGAGCCGCACCCAGCGCACGCCCGGCGCGACCTGCATCGCGCCGCCCTCTTCCGGTTCCTTGCCGCCGAACGGATAGGTCAGGCCCTTATGGCTGGTGGGAACGAAGCTCTCGTCGGCGACGAACGCGGCGTCGGGCGTGCGATTGGTTGCCATGATCGGGCGGTAGCAAGTGGGCAGACAGGATACCAGCAAAAGGAAATGATAGCCGTTATGCTATGCGACCGGGATACCGAGTCGTCGAACCTGTGAGCCGCCGGGGATAGAGCGATGGTTGAAACGCCCACGCACCGACCCGTTAATGGGCTAGTGGCCGTGGGCGAATACCTCATCGGTGACGAGCGGGCGCTCAGCCATGCAGGACCGAGACCGCGGCGATCCCACCATGCCAGGTGCCGTCGGTGCCGAGGTCGGCCATGAATGGCTGCATCTGGACCGCCGCCGCACTGTTGCCGACCCCGATGAAGTCGCCTGAGTGGAGCTGTGCGGTAGTGACCCCGGTCAAGGTCAGCTGGTCGCCATTGCCGAGGTCGATCACCGCGTTGCCGCCGACATCGTGGGTAGCGTTGATCACGTCCTGGTAGCTGGCAAAGCCGATCGCGGTGAGGTCGATCTTGTCGGTCCCTGTGACGAAGTCGCCGATACTGTCCTGGCCGGTGCCGTGCGCGAACACGAACTTGTCGGCACCACCGCCGCCGAACAGCGTGTCGTTGCCGCCATAGCCCATCAGCGTGTCGGCACCGCTGCCGCCGGTCAGCGTGTTGGCGCCGTTATTGCCCTGGAGCAGGTGCGACCAGGCGTTGCCGGTCAGGTTGATCGCCGTCGTCGCATTGGCGTCCGATGCCGCCAGCCGCTCGACCTGGGCTGCCGCCGTCAGCGTGTAGCTGACCGTCGCCAGCACGGTATCGGCGGTGCCTTCATT
>NZ_JBFUIL010000020.1:0-19232 GCF_056401895.1 Sphingomonas sp. P4_D12
GCCGGTCCCGTGACTATATTAGGGCCTGTACTCAGTTACCACGAGGATCGTGATTGCCCGCAGGAGCCCGCCGAGCGTCGTCGCTTGCTGGCGCGTAGCTTCAGCTACGCGACTGCGCTGCGCTCCTAGTCGGCGGGCTCCTGCGGGCAATCACGATCCTCGTGGTAACTGAGTACAGGCCCTAATATAGTCACGGGACCGGCAACAGGCCAGCCCCGCGACCGAAACGGTCACTGCTCGTTGAGCACGAACCGCAGACTCATCGTCTTCCATTGCTCGATCGGTACGCCGTCCTTGGTCGCCGGCTTGAACCGCCATTTACCCAAGGCCTGGCGCTGCGCGGCGGCGAAGAAGGCGTCCGATGCGGCCGCCACCTTCTCGACCTGCTTCACCCGGCCGTCGGTGCCGACCAGCACGCGGAGCACGACGCGGCCGCTATTGCCCGCGCGCTGTTCCTCGGGAGGATAAGGCGGCTGGAGCAGCCCCTGATAGCGCGGGTCGATGAATGCATCGACCATGACCGGCTTGGCGACCAGGACGGGCGTGACCACGGTGCCGATGTCGGGCGCCTTGCCGATCTCCGGTCCCATCGGCGGCAAAGGCGGAAGCTTGGGAGTCAGGTCGATCGGCACCTTCGGAATCGGCAGTATCTCCGGCACCGGCGGCACATAGACTTGTTCGTTCTGGGGCGCCTTGGGCTTGGCTTCGACCTTATGAACGGGTGGGGGCGGCGGCGGTTCGATGACCCTGTAACCTTCGAACCTCTTGATTTCCGTGATTGTTCGCTGGATTTGCAAGCCCATGATCAGGGCGGCAATCGGGCCCACGGTCAGCCCCAGTGCCAGCGCCATGCTACCCGGCTTAAACGCCGGGCCCGCGCCATAACGGTCGCCATAAGTCGCCATGTCGTCTCTCCTTTACGGTCTCAAATGCCGCGACTCGGATGCGATACAACATTACATTCTATGATACAAGATATCATCGATCAGCTGGGCACCAAACGCTCCAACGCGCGGTAGCGGCCGATCAGCGGCAACAGGGCCGCCATGTCGGGGCCATGATCCATCCCGGTCAGCGCGCGGCGCAGCGGCAGGAACAAGGACTTGCCCTTTCGCCCGGTCGCCTCCTTGAGCGCGTTGGTCAGCGTGTGCCAGGGATCCCCGGTCCAGCCGATCTCACCGGCGATGCGATGCGCGGTGGCCAGGAACTCGCGATCCTCGGGATCGACGGTGGTGGAGATCGGCCCCTCCACCACATGCCACCAATCGGCCGCACCGGCGATGGTCGTCAAATTGGGCCTGATCGCATACCACGCCGCATCGTCCATTCCGGCGGGCAGGCGATCGGCGACCGCGGCGAAGGCCAGTTGGTGGACGATCCGCGCGTTGAGCTGGGCGAGTTCGCCCTCGTCGAACCGCGCCGGCGCGCGGCCGAAGCGCGAGAAATCGAACGCGGCGATCAACGGCGCGGGATCGACGAACGGCTCGACCGGATCGCTGGTGCCGATCCGCGCCAGCAACGCGACGATCGCCTGCGGTTCGATCCCCTCGCCGCGGAAATGTTCGACGCCAAGCGAGCCAAGCCGCTTCGACAATTTGCCTTCCGCCCCGGTCAGCAGCGCGGCGTGCGCGAAGGTCGGCAGCGGCGCGTTCATCGCGACGAACATCTGCAACTGGAGCGCGGTGTTGGAGACGTGATCCTCGCCGCGCACGACATGGCTGATACCCATGTCAACATCGTCGATCACCGAAGGAAGCATGTAGAGCCACGACCCGTCGGCGCGGCGGATCACCGGATCGCTCATCGTCGCGGCGTCGAAATGCTGGGGGCCGCGGATCAGATCGTGCCATTCGATCGCGCCCGGATCGAGCTTGAACCGCCAATGCGGGCGGATGCCGTCGGCCTCCAGCTTGGCGCGATCGGCGTCGCTGAGCGCCAGCGCGGCGCGATCATAGACCGGCGGCAAACCGCGCCCGAGCAGGATCTTGCGCTTGAGCTCGAGTTCCTGCTGCGTTTCATAGGCCGGATAGATCCGTCCCGCCGCGCGCAGATCGTCGAAGCGGCGTTCGTACAGCGCGAACCGCTCGGACTGCCGCACCTCCTCATCGGGTGTCAGCCCCAGCCAGGCGAGATCGGCGCGGATCGACTCGACATAGCGCTCCTCGCTGCGCTCGACATCGGTATCGTCGATCCGGAGCACGAAGCGCCCGCCGGTGGACCGCGCGAACAGCCAGTTGAGGATCGCGGTGCGGATATTGCCGATATGGAGATTGCCGGTCGGACTCGGCGCGAAACGTGTGACGGTCATGCCCGCGACTTAGGGCGAGTGGGCGTGGGCGGCAATGCGCGCGGTGGCGGACGTCCCCCGCGCCAATCCGCCGCAGCAGACGCGACGCTATCGCTTCGAATTGTCGTTAGACGTAGGCGGCGCTGACATCCTGCTTGATGCCATGGAGCCGAACGACCTGACGCCCGACACAGACCGGCGCGGCGATCAGGCGCATCCATTTCGGCGGCCCGGTCACCGGCACGATTTCGGCATCGAGCGTGAAGCCGCGCCGGTGCTTGATGGCATGAGCGCGCAGCCTCTCCATCGCGGCGCGCGATGGCTCCGCATATAAAGCGGCGACCTCGTCCCGCGCGAGGACCGCGCCGCGCGGCAAGCCGAACAGGTCGAACACCCCGTCCGTCCAGCTCAGCGCATTGTCGGACAGATTGCATTCCCACAGTCCGATGCCGCGCGCCACCAGGAGCTCGGGCTGACGCCCGGAGGCGACCGGGGCCTGGCTCGGCTCGTCGAGCAGACAACCGAGGTCGAAACGCTGATGTTGCTCGAACAGGGGCCAGCTATGGGTCAGGGGCAAGGCATCGCTCCGCTCATGGCGCTCCGTTCCGGCAGGCCATGATCGGCCCGGTCGATGAACCCTTATGACGCTGAAAGTGTGTCCAAAAGGTTTCGGCGGCCTACCCGAAACGGCACCCGCAGGGCATTCCTCGGGAGCTTCTGCCTGGGCCGCAGGTAAATCCGCTATCGCCCGGAAGCGGGCGTATTGCGATGTGGCTACCGCCCTCCAATTGCCCACGCATATGCCGGGCGACGGTCGTCGAACATCGCATGGTTCGGTCGAAGCGCACAAATGCGCTGCATTTGAACTTTGAGCAACGGTGAGGCTCCGAAGAACGCAACCCGGTTGGCCCGCAACAAGATGCGGGATGGATCGATGGTTTTGTCGCGTAGGGCATCGATTGATAACGGTGACGCCACTTTAGCATTAGTCAGATCGAATAGGCGTCCGTGCAGCGCAATTTGATCACCGAACGCTTGGACGGCTTGGTCCACCTGAGCGGTGAGGTTCAAGATTTGCTCAGCGTCGAGGAAGCCGGATACGCTAGCAAACGCGATGAGGTTGGCGCGATCCAATATAACTTTCGGCAAGACAGCCCCTTCCCGGTTCTGTGCTTCCGACCGTATCACCCGGTTACTAACTTCCGCTGAAGGCTGCGGAGCAATTCGCGACGGCGGAACCGCGAGCGCTTCGCTCAACGGCACGAGCCGAATTTAAACGCGGTGGCGGCTTTCCGCCCAACCAACGACATCCGGAGTAAAGGCATCCCCGTCGCGGCAAAGCAGCTTCAGGTCGACCATGCCCCGGCGTGGTCTGCGGGATGCGGGGCATCCCGCACCTGAAGCTCGTCGGTCGTCGGGGCTCGGCGCTTCACGATTTAGCGTTTCGCTAAATCGTTGCGCGACCCTTGAACCCCTGCGCCACCACGAACCATTCGACCGAGCCTTTGCGGCTCGATGGCGGCTTGGCGTGCTTCACCGTCGCGAAATTGCGCTTCATCTCGGCTACCAGCGACGAATCGGCGCCGCCGGCGAACACTTTCGATACGAACGTGCCGCCAGGCTTGAGCACATCGATCGCGAACGCCAGCGCGGTTTCGACCAAGGCCAACGTCCGCAGCGCATCGGTTTGCGGGTGGCCAACCGTGTTCGCCGCCATGTCCGACATGACCAGATCGGGCGCGCCACCCAGTTCCTCGATCAGCCGATCGGGCGCCGCATCGTCCATGAAGTCCATTTGCAGGATGGTGACGCCATCGATCGGATCGACCGGCAACAGGTCGATGCCGACGATCGCCGCTTTGGGCACCTGACGCCGCACCACTTGCGACCAGCCGCCCGGCGCCAGCCCCAAGTCGACCACGCGGGTCGCGCTTTTGAGGAACCCGAACTTCTCGTCGAGTTCGATCAATTTGTACGCCGCCCGGCTGCGATAACCCTCCGCCTTGGCGCGCTTGACGTACGGGTCGTTCAATTGCCGCTCAAGCCAGCGCGTCGACTGGGGAGTCCGATTGCGCGACGTCCGCACGCGGGTATGTCCGCCGCCCCCGCCCCTCATGGCCGTTGCGCTCCCATCAGGCGGCGCAGTATGCCCTCGCGGATGCCGCGGTCGGCGACCCCCAGCCGCTCGGCCGGCCACAGATCGAGGATCGATTCGAGGATCGCGCAGCCCGCCACGACCAGGTCGGCGCGCTCGCCGCCGATGCATGGGAGGCGCGAACGCTCTGCCACCGACATGCCCGACAATTCGGCCGAGATGCGGCGCATCGATTCGGTCGGGACGATCAGCCCGTCGACCTTGGCGCGGTCATAATGATCGAGTTCGAGGAAGACGCTGGCCAAAGTCGTCACCGTCCCGCTGGTCCCGAGCAGCCGCGGCGCCTTCAACTTCGCCGGCACGCGCTTGGCGAAGGCCGCGAAGCTTTCGGTCGCCAGCGCGCGCATCCGCGCATAGGATTCGCCCAGCGCCTCGGCGCTATCGCCGCCGCCGGCATGTTCGGTCAGCGACACCACGCCCCAGCGCGCCGAATGCCAGTCGAGCACGCGCGGATGATCGCCCGACAGGTCGATCAGCACCAATTCGGTCGATCCGCCGCCGATATCGAAGATCAGCGCCGGCCCGTCTCCGGGCTCCATCAGCGCGTGGCAGCCGAGTACCGCCAATCGCGCTTCTTCCTCCGGCGAGATCACGTCGAGCCGGATCCCGGTTTCGCGATAAGCACGCTCGATGAATTCGGCGCCGTTCGCCGCCTGGCGGCACGCCTCGGTCGCGACCGATCGCGCGACCAGCACGTTGCGGCGACGCAGCTTGTCGGCGCAGATCCTGAGCGCAGCGATGGTGCGATCGATCGCCGCATCGGACAGCCGCCCGCTCGAAGCGAGGCCCTCGCCCAGCCGCACGATCCGCGAAAAGGCGTCGACCACCGCAAAACCGTTGCCTTGCGGCCGCGCGATCAGCAGGCGGCAATTGTTGGTGCCGAGATCGAGCGCGGCATAATGCGGCGCTTCGCCCCAGCGTTTGGTGGGAATGCGGGCCGGACGGGCGGCGGGCTTGCCCGTCGGGGCGGCGCGCTGCCGGTGCGGCATATTGGCGGGAACGTCCCCCATGCCGTCGTAACTCTTATATTCTTGCGGTCCGGCCCATAGCCCTCCGCTGCTTGGCGCCGAGCCTAACCGAACTGGCGCGATGCGACAAGCGAAGGCCCGATCGACGATCTTGCCGGTTGCGCCCAAGGCCTTGACCGGTCGCGCCAGCCCGCCTAGAGCCCGCCGCCTGTTGCCCCGTCGTCTAAAGGTAAGACTACGGACTCTGACTCCGTCAATTGAGGTTCGAATCCTCACGGGGCATCCAGCAATCTTCAATTAAACCACTGATTTTCAGGCTATATTGCCGCGTTCGTGTTTTGTCGCTCCCTCAGTTGCTCCCTCACGAAGCAGCGGATGGCGATGGCCCCACCAATGTCTCAATGGGGCCGTTTCAGGGATGTCTCGAATCTACCTCCCGGACTTCCGCCTTGTTCAAGCGAACCTTGGGCCGGATCCCGGAATTGCAGATTGTGGGCGCCGACGACGCGTCGGATCTGGTCCTCAGCGCGTCCGACGCAGGTGCGCACGGGTTCGAGCTGACGCCGCGCGAGCGCGACGTGATCGCGTTGCTGGCCGAAGGCCTGTCCAACAAGGCGATCGGCCAGCGGCTCGGCATTTCCCCCGACACCGCCAAATTCCATGTCAGCCGGCTGATCGACAAGCTCGACGCGACCGGGCGCACGGATGCCGTGGCGCACGCCGCGCGGCGCGGGATCATCCATCTCTAGCGGGGATTTGTTTCGGTGGCCCGACCGGTCTCCCCTTTCGGCCAAGTTCCGCGGTCCCCGACGGAGCGGCCCGAGCGGCCCCGCCAACGCACAAGCTCACATGCCGAGCACGATCTTCTCCGCACGAAAAGCTTCGGCGAAACCGTGAGGCGCATTGCACTCGATCCCGCGGATGCGAGCGAGCGAGAGGAAGGTGTCGGGATTGAACCAGGCGCGGTGGCGCTGGCTCGGGAACGCCTCGTAGATTGCCGCCGCCTTGCGCCGGGCGACCTCCTCGGAGAGATGGACATAGGCGTTCGAGCGACCGAGATCGCCGTCATATTTTGGAATCTCGTAGCCGAGGATCAGGTGGTTACGGAAGGTGTTGTTGGTGAGCGCCGCGATCACCGCATGATCCTGATGCATGTCGCTCGCAATGTGGGTGAGGATGAGGTCGGGTGTGGGTCCTGCCTTGATCCTCTCGAAGACATTCTTGATGCGCGGCGTTTCGTGCGGAAAGATCCCGTCCTGGAAGTCCAGCACCTCCACGATCTGCTCGCACCCGTTGCCGAGCAGCGCCGCCGCACTCTGCCGCGCCTCCTCGGCGCGGCGCTCGTCCCCGCTGAACACGACCCACTGCACCGTCAGCCGCGATACGTTCGCGACGAGATTGAGCAGCGTGCCGCCACACCCGATCTCGATATCGTCGGCATGCGCACCGAGGCACAGCACCCGCTGCGTCTTTGCGCCGGTATCCGCGAACGCCAGATTGATCATATCCCCCGGTCTCTCCCTTTGTCCGTACCGGCGATCTTTCGCTTCACGCCGCGGGCGAAGCGCTGGCGGCGCCGAGCGTCGGAGCCCCGGCCGTGAAATGAACGGAGAGGGAATCCGGGGAAGCCTCGCGGCAGGCCTCCCAGGGAGCCTTGCCCTTGCGCTGCACCTCTTCCAGCAGATGCACGTCCTTCAACGTGTCGCAGGCTCGCCAAAAGCCGTCATAGGGATGCGCCAGGAGCCGCTGCTCGCCGATCAGCCGATGGAAGGGTTGCTCGACAAGGTCATCGCCCTCACCAATATAGTCGAAAATCTCCCGCCGGAAGACGAAGTAGCCGCCATTGATGCGGACATCCATGTCGGTGGACGACTCGACGCCGGTTACCGTGCCGTCAGAATCGTGACGAATATAATGGAAGCTGAGCGTGGGCTTGACCGCCACCAGCGCGCCCACGAAGGCAGGCTTGCGGACCAGGCAGTCGATGATGTCCTGGAGCGGAAGGTCCGTCAGGCCATCAGCATAATTGGCCAGAAACATCTCGTCGGCTTCGACATAGGATTCGATCGCCTTCAGGCGCTGCCCGATACTCGCATCGATGCCGGTATCGACCAGCGTGACGTTCCAATGGCCCTTGTCCTCATCCGGCAGCAGAAAGGATTGCGCGCGTCGTCTAGTCGAGATCGTGGGCAGGACTTCCGCGCCCTGCTCCAGAAAATATTCCGTAATGGCATCCGCGCCATAACCCAGGCAAAGGATGAAATCCCTATGTCCGTGATGGGCGTAATAGCTCATGACATGCCACATCAGGGCATGACCGCCGACATCGACCAATGGTTTGGGCTTATTGGGAATCTGGCCGCGCATCCGCGTGCCGTACCCACCACAAAACAGGACAACCTTCATATCGGCCTCCCCCTCTTGAACCCAGCTGTTCATGACGATCAAGCTGGCGCATTAGAGACATGATCCGCCGCCCAGCGCCACTATGCAGAGGGATGACGCTTTATTGCAGGGCCATGATCATTTCGGAGTAGAAGTGGCGATCTCGCGAAATACTCGACACGAATAAGTTGCATTCAGTCCGAGACACATCAGGTCGTAGACCCATGAGCGCGCCGCCACGGACGCATTGATGCTCTTCAGCACGGCGCAGCTGGCCGCCAGTTCGGTCCGTTGCTCGGCGGAATAAGGATCGCCGACCCGACGGGGCGAACCGCATCGCCTATCGGTCGATGGCCGGACATGCAGGCGCACCGGTCGCATCCACACTTTCGTCATGACCCGCTGCAAACGCCGTCGCGGCTCGCGCCCGCCTTTACCGCCGAGTGGCGGTTGCCCGCTGCGCGCCAACTCGCCTATTTTCGTTGGCCGACGCAGCGCGCAGGTATTCCTGCCCAGACCTCACGTTCTCCTGTCGACCGCGTGACGACGGCATTGGCGCCGATGATCGTGCCGTTGCCGATCCGCAACACGCCGCTCCGACACAGCACCTTGGCGCCCGGATAGATGACGACATCGTCGCCGATCTCGATCAGCATGGGCCTGATCCGCTCGTGCGGCAGATGCGCGTCGGAGCGGCCGATCGTTACTTGATGATAAATCTGGACGCGGTCGCCGATGCTCGTGTCGGGATGAAAGACGCTGCCGATGCCGCGATGGATGAGCTGCAGGTCTTTGCCGACGACGATCTCGGGCGGCATGTCAATGCCATACAGCATCAGCAATTCGCGGATGAGGCGATGGCGCCGCCAGGGCAGCAAGCGTTCAACCATTCCCACAGCACGATCGTCCCGAGGCGTAATCTTTCGCCGGCATTAGCCGCGCGCCCGCCGTTCGCGAACGGAAGAGAAGAGCTACTCCAATTGCCGACCACCGCCGCGCCCAAGCGTCGAAAGCGGAGCGAAAGGGCAGTTCGCCCCAGGATCGACATCGTGCGTCCCGATCCGCGTGGTGCATTGGGGGTAGTCTGAATTGCCGCTCGCCCCGGCCGACCGGTGCCGACTAGGGTCGGTTCGAAGCATGGCGCATCGTCTGGAGGGGCATCGATGTTGCAACGCACGTCAGATCCATCGGCCTGCCGCCCGGTCGTCCCTTGCCTCTGGGACGTCGAATTCTCGTGCGCTTTGGAGAACAAGACCGGCAAATATTTCATCGGCCGCGACTTGGTTCACGATCAGGGCAACCTGATCAATCAGGTCTATTATTGGCGGCATGGCACATATCGTCTCCCCAGCCCGTTCTTGGAGAGGGTGCTCGGGCTGGGCATGCGGATCGAGGTGCGCGCGGCGGGCGCGGCAGGGATTTCCCCCTTTCCCTTGCGGCGTCCGAACCAACCCACGCTGCACCTCGATCCGCACAGCGTCATCCACACGGCGATCAGCGAACGCGACGTCGTCCTGTGCCACGATCTCGGCCCGATCACGCATCCGGCCCTGTTCCGGCCCTGGGTCGCGCGGCTCTACCAGCGCGCCTATCGCCGCATCGCGCGCGCGGCACCACGCATGGTGTTCATCAGCGAGCATTCGCGGCGTGAATTCGTCCGCCTCTATGGAGAGGCACCCGACATGCGCGTCATCTATCCGCCGCTGCGGGCGGAAATCGACAGCCTGGCGACGGCACCCATTCCGGGGCTCGACCGGCAATTTCTGCTCACCGTCGGCAGCCTCGGCGCCCGCAAGAACCAGGCGACGATGATCCGCGCCTTTGCGCGGTCCGGGCTCGCGGAACGCGGCATCGGCTACGTCCTGTGCGGCGCCAGGGAACCGGGCGCGGAAGCGATCGACCGGCTCGCCCGCGATACGCCCGGCGTCCGCCTCCTCGACTATGTGTCGGACGCCCAGCTCGGTTGGCTTTATGCCAATGCGAGCGGCTTTGCACTGGTCAGCCAGTTGGAGGGGTTCGGCGTTCCCGTCGCCGAGGCGATCAGCCGCGGCCTCGTGCCGCTGATCACGCGCGGCAGCGTGCTCGAGGAAGTCGCCGGCGCGGGCGCGGTCGTGGTGCCGAGCGACGATCTCGACGCCATCGCCCACGGAATGATCGATCTCGTCGCCATGCCCGAGCCCGAGCGCCGTACGCGGCTCGCCAGTATGCAGGCATCGCTGGACAGGTTCTCGCGCCCGGCCTTCGCCGCGGCGTGGCGCGAGCTGCTGGCGCGCTAGAGCGATTTCGAGCCGGGCGCTCCCGCCGGCACCGAAATCACGACAATCCAAGGAAAAATGGAGCAAAGCCGAGCTCAAAAGAGCCCGGCTTTGCTCTAGAGCGAGGTCGATGCCGCAATCGGCAATGCGTTCGAACCGGCGGCACACCCCTTTTCGAATCGTCGGATCTCCTCCTGCTGCGGGACCTCGTCCCGCTCGGGCTCGTCCGCGGCGGCATGCGGGGCGGCGCGCAGACAGGATGGGTCGAGTGCAGCGTCGGCGCGCTCCGGGCGCGGCCGATAAAAGACGCCGATGGCCGTCCCCGCCGCCAAGATCCACGCTCGGCGCAACTGGCCGCGTGCCAGCAGCTTGAGCAGCATCGCCGTCTGCCGCCAGAGATGCAGCCCGATACGCGGCCAATCGTCATAGCGGAGCACCGTCGATGTCGTATTGCGATGCAGGTAATAATGGTATCCGAGCCGTACCGCGCTGGTTTCGTTGAGCGTGCTGAGCACGCCTTCCAGCTTGCGCGCGTGCAGGACGCGCGACGCCCCGACCAGATAGCCGGGCGTCCGCCGCGTGACGCGGACGGTGAATTCGCGATCCTCGCCAAAGATGAACATCGACGCGATCGGCAAGCCGTGCACGCGCAATGTCTCGCGCGGCAACAATATCGACGCGAACGTCGCCCCGAGCGTCGGCGCCAGGCCGTGATCGAGAAGCTCGGGCCAGTTCGGAAAGCCGAGCACGTTCCTGCGCTGGTCGATATGGGGAACTTCGGTCAGCTGACCGGTGGTCGAGCGCGGCACCGACACCAGATAGGGCGGTGCGATCTGGCGCCGATCGAGCAGGTCGTGCGCCAGGAGAAGCTGTTCGAGCGCATCGGGCTCGCAGATGACGTCGTCGTCCATCGACCAGATGAAGTCGGCGCCCAGGCCGTACGCCAGACGCATGCCGATGTTGAACCCGCCCGCCGCGCCCACATTGCTGCGCAGGCTGTAGATATCGACCAGATGTTGCCAGCGGTCGCCGAGCATCGCCGCGGTGCCGTCGATACTGGCATTGTCGACCACTATGATGCGGTCGCAACGCCGGGTCTGCGCCGCCAGGGCGGCGAGGCAACGTTCGAGCATTTCCTTGCGGTTGTACGTCAGGACAACCGCGCACACCTCCAGCGGGGCGAAACCCGCGACCGCCTCAGGCGACATGACGACGGCCGCCCGGCGCGGCGCGGTCGATGATCATCGGTTCGGGAATCGCGGTGATGAAGTCGGGTTTCCAGTCCGCTGTGGCGGCGAGCTGCTCGATGATTTCGTCCTTCAAGTTCCAAGGCAGGATGACGACATAGTCGGGCCGTGCCTCGGTCAGCGCCTCGGGCGGCAGGATCGGAATGCGCACGCCCGGAATCAAGCGTCCCTGTTTGGACGGCGCCTTGTCCACCGTGAACGCGATCAGATCGGGCCCGACCCCGCAGAAATTCAACAGCGTGACGCCCTTCGCGGGCGCGCCATAAGCGGCAACCGACCGCCCTTCGGCCTTCAGTCGCAACAGCAAGTCGCGAAAGCCCTGACGCACCCTGATGATACGTTCCGCGAACCGGTCGTACACTGCATCGGTGTCGAGCCCGTAAGCGAGTTCCTCCTGGAGAACGCGCTGCACCGCGAGCGTGTCGACATGCTTCGCCTCGGCGCGGCACACGAAATAGCGTAGCGAACCGCCATGCGTGTCAAGTTCCTCGACATCAAACAGACGCAGGCCCGCACCTTCGAACACGCGCTTCGCCGCCAGCAGCGAGTAATAAGAGAAATGCTCGTGATAGATCGTGTCGAACTGGTTGCGCTGCATCAGGCGTAGCAGGTGCTGAACCTCGATCGTCGCGACTCCCTGCGGCGCCAGCAGGTCGCGCATGCCGCGCGCGAAATCGTTGACGTCGGGGACGTGGGCGAAGACGTTGTTTGCCGTGACCAGATCGGCCCGCCAGCCTTGATCGACCAGCCGCTTGGCACAGTCCTGGCTGAAGAACTCGATTCTGGTCTCGATGTCGAGCACGCACGCGGCCTGCGCCACAGAGCTGCAAGGCTCGACACCGAGTACTGTTAGCTCCATGGCTCTGGAGAATTGGAGAAGGTAGCCGTCGTTGCTCGCGAGTTCGACATGCCGCGCGCCGGGGAGCAGCTCGAAACGCGCGATCATCGCATTGACATAACGTCGCGCATGATCGAGCCATGCCGTCGAAGCCGAGGAGAAATAGGCGTAATCGGCCCGGAACAGGTCGGCCGAATCCTTGAAGTCGAGCGTTTGTGCCAGCCGGCAGTCGCCGCAGACCATTACCGTCAGTTCGACTCGCGGATCGGATAGCGGCGGCGCAGCCGGATCGACATAATCATTGGCGACGGGCATCCGTCCCAGTCGCGCCAGCGTCGCGGTGAACTTGCCACTGCAATGCCGGCACCGGCGCTCTGCGACTGTGTCCATGCCCCCCCCTTTTCCCGCGTCCGGCGGGGCTAAGAGGAACCCCGCATCCGCAAGGTCAATAGATCAAGACATGTTGCTTGGCTCTTGCTCGTCAGCCGCACTACTTTGTAGCCACGGTCGCATCGCATGGAGACCATGCGAGTAGTTTAGCTGAAAGGTCGTGATCTCTTCCGGTCATCCAGTACCGCGAGGCCACTCTTTCGCGGTAGCACCAATGCCGATTCGCCTTCGTCTTACCTCCGTTACAGCGTTCGCGCAGGAAACAGCGCGACCTCTTCTGGTCGCGGCCACCCTGGGGGTATGACGATGCAGTCCCACCTTTCCTTTCTGACCGGTGTCGCGCGCTGGTCGGCCGAGTACCAGGGCATGGAATTCATCGGCAGCGCGAACGGTTGTTCGCTACGCTTCGTCATCACCGAGGACGCTTTGGCGAAGCTGAGCGGCGCGCCGGCGCGCGGCCCCGAATATGATTTCGACATCTTTTTCGAAAACGAAGCCGCGGTGCACCGCGCCGCGACAGAGGTCTTCCAGGTCATGCCGCCGGCCGGACGGCGATTGCTCATCACGGCGAACGACCTGCCGCTCGATTGCGCGTCCCCGCCCTCACCCACTCGAATAGGCAGGCCTATCGCCCGTTCGGGAGCAATCGTCGGCAAAGGATGATGCTCGGAGTTGTTGCCGGCGCGGTGACCGAATCGTTTACCAGTGATGGGCGGAGAGGGAACGACCGATCCGTACGGTCTCGGACGAGACCGGGTGGCTGAGTTCATTCATCAGCCGATCAACTCGAGATGGCTCGCGCTTGCGCGGGCCGGGCACGACGGCGCTGGACGCGCATCCATCTCCCCCTTGGAGCCACTGGCGTCGTCGTGTCACTTTACCAAGGCTCGCTAGACGCGCGGTGCCCGCCCGACGCCGAGATCGGTCGCGACCCGATCCGCAATCGCCAGCGACGCGGTGAGACCGGGCGACTCGATCCCCATCAACAGCACCATCCGATCGACACCGTGCTCGCGTGGGCCCGCGATCATGAAATCGGCATTGGGTTCGCCCGGCCCGGAAATCTTGGGACGGACGCCGCAATAGCCCGGCACCAGGCGCTTCGCATCAAGCGTCGGCCAGATCCGGCGCGCCGCGCTGGCGAACGCGTCCCGCCGATCCTGCGCCACCGCATAATCGAGCGTATCGATCCATTCGACATCGGGGCCGAAGCGCGCCGAACCCGACATGTCGAGCGTGAGGTGCGTGCCCAGCCCGCCGGGGACCGGCACCGGATAGATCAGTCGCGTGAACGGCGCCGCGCCCTGGTAGACGTAATAGACGCCCCGCGCATAATGGGGTTGCGGCACGCATTCGGACGGTAGGCCCTCCGTGCGCATCGCGATCGCATGCGCTCCGTGACCTGCTGCATTCACCACCATCCTCGCCGTCGCGGCAGCGCCGCTTTCACCGGCAAGATGGATCGCCCAGTCCCCCGCCATTGTACGGGTCAGGCGATCGACCCTGGTGCGTCGGGCAAAGACAGCTCCAGCCGCCTCGGCGTCGGCGAGCAGCGCGATCATGAAAGCATGGCTGTCGATGATCCCGGTCGAAGGCGACAGCAACGCCGCTTCACAAGCGATGGCAGGCTCGAGCCGCGCCGCCTCTTCGCCGGACAGCAGTTCGAGATCGTCCACGTCCGCGCGCTCCCCCGCGGCGGCGATCCGCATGAGCGTCGGCACTTCCGCCGGCGAAAAGGCTGTGATCAGCTTGCCGCAACGGCGGTGCGGCACATCGCGCTCGGCACAAAAACGATAAAGCTGGCGGCGTCCCGCCACGCACAGCGCCGCCTTGAGAGGAAGGCCGTCATAATGCAGGCCGGCATGGATCACTTCGCTGTTACGCGAACTCGTGCCGGTGCCGATCATGTCCTCGCAATCGGCGATCACTGTGGTGAGGCCGGCGAGCGCCAGCCGCCGGGCGATGGCCAACCCGACCACGCCGGCGCCGACAACCAGTACGTCGATATCCGCCATACGTCCCCCAGATCGATGCCCGCGACTACAGACCGGGCAAGTGATCGATGTCGATCAACGGAAACGCCGCGTCGCGGTGCGAAATCTGCGCCACCGGAAGCGGCCAGTCGATCGCCAATACCGGATCGTCGTTGCGCAGCCCGCCCTCGAATTCCGGAGCGTGCGCCGCGGACATCAGATACGTCATCTCGACGTCATCTCCGAGCGTCTGAAAGCCGTGCGCGCAGCCGGGCGGCACATAGATCTGGCGGCAGTTGGTATCGCTTAGCTCGACCTGCACGACGGTCAAGCGGGTCGCCGACATGCTGCGCAGATCAACCACGACGTCGAGCACGGCGCCGCGTACGCAGCGAATGAGCTTGGCTTCGGCATGCGGCGGCCGTTGGAAATGAAGTCCGCGGATAGTCCCGGCCTGCGCTGTCACCGACATATTCTGCTGGACGAAGTCGGCCGACAGCCCGTGATTAGCGAACTCGGTGCGGCACATGGTCCGCGCAAACCGTCCTCGCTCGTCGCCGCGCGGCTCGGGCGTGATGACGAAGCAACCGCTGATCGCGGTCTCTTCGAAAATCATTCCGCGGCACTCAGAAACGACGGAGCGTATCGTCGCGATTGTTCGGCGTAGAGCGCGTCGACCAGCCGCCCCTGCGGAATATCGACATCGGCGAAGGTCAGCACCGCATCGCGCTCGACCGGCCGCCGGATCGTACAGTCGAGCGCCAGCCCGAGCGGCAGCAAATGTTCGTGCTCGATCACGTCGTAATTCTCGGCGAGGGCATAGGTCTCGTAGCCGCCGAATTCGGTGATGCGGTCGCCCGGAACCAGGTCGCGCTTGGCCACCGCCGCCACCCCGACCCGCGGTCCGTCGATCGACGCCAACACCGTGTCGCCGAACAGGCAGGCGCGCGCGATCGAGGTCGGCACCTCGAAATGGCAGAGGTGATATGGGGTCTGAAAGCAGTAATAAGGGCCCGTGCCGAGCTTGTAGAGGTTGAGGAAGTGACGCTGACGCGGGTCCTCGATCGTGCCGATCACGAACACGCCCGGCCCGGGCCTTACCCCGACGACATAGTCGACCAGGCCGTGCCCGTATTCGTCGAGCACGCGGCCCAATGGCTCGACCGCTTCCTCCAGCGGCACCAGCGGCGCCTCGGGGTCTCCGCCAGAAAAGTCGAGGCCTGTCATGCCGCGCCGCGCTACGCGGAACCCGGTGGCGTTCGCGACGATCGCCTGTTCGTAAGAGATCTTGGTGCCATCCGCGAACGAGGCGACCATGACCGGCTTCTGTCCCCATTTGGCGGCGAACGCCTGTTGCGTGGTCGGGTCGCGATACGGATCGTGCAGGCCCTTGATGTTGCCGCAGAGCACCGGGGTCACTCCGATACCGCGCACGAAGCGCACCAGGTTCATCTGCACGCCCGGCTGGTCGCCATCGGAAAAGGTGTAGATCACCCCCGCTTCTTCGGCCTTGCGCCGCAGGATCGGGCCCACCGTGCCGTCGAGTTCGGCATTCATCTGGATCACGTTCTTGCCGGCGTGGATCGCGGCCATGACCACGCGCGCGCCATGCTCGATCGAACCGGTCACCTCGACCACGGCATCGATGCCGTCAGCGGTCGCCAGCGCTTCGGCATCCTGGGTGACGGCGACCCCGCCGGCGGCGATGCGCCGCTCGATGTCCCGGCGCGTATCGCAGATGACCGGGGTCAACCCGACATCCGCGACCGCGGCGATCGCGCTCTCGATATGACGGTTGGCCACCGCGACAATGCGCATGCCGGGTGTAGCCGTGACGATCTGGCGAACGATCCCCGCCCCCATGAAGCCGGTCCCGACCAGCCCCACCCGGATCGGCCAGCCGGTCGCCTCGAGCCGCGCCAGCGCCGTGTCGACCAGGATCATGCCGTGCGCTTCAACAAAGCGACGCCCGGCGCCGGCGCATCGGGCCAGATCTTCCAGGGGGCATTACCGCCGTGCCAATGCGTCTCCAGCACGTGCTTGTCGCGCAACGTGTCCATATTCTGCCAGAAGCCCGAATGAATATGGCAGCCGAGCTTGTTGCGTGCGATCAGCCGGTTCATCGGGTCAGCCTCGAACACCGTCTCGTCGCCGTCGATCACGTCGAAAATTTCGGGTTCGCAAACGAAGAAGCCGCCGTTGATGACACCGCCGTCGGTGGCGCCTTTCTCGCTGAAGCCATGCACTTCGCTACCGTCATCGCTGAGCCGCAATGCGCCGAACCTGCCGGGCTGGACGACACCGGTCAGCGTGCACCAGGCGCCCGATGCCGCATGCGCCGCGACCAATTCCGCGATGTTCACGTCGCTGACACCGTCGCCATAAGTCAGGCAGAACGGACCGTCCTGGAGCAAATGCCGCGCGCGCTTCAGCCGTCCCCCGGTCATTGTGTCGATACCGGTATCGAGGATCGTCACCCGCCAGTCGTCGTCCGACCGGCTCAGCCAGTCGATCCTGCCGCTGCCCAGGTCGATCGAAACGTCACAGCTGCGGGCCTGATAGTTGAGGAAATAGGCACGGATATAGTCGACCTTGTATCCGCCCAGGATCACGAAGTCGCGAATACCGTAATGCGCATAGATCTTCATGATGTGCCAGAGGATCGGCCGGTTGCCGACTTCGACCATCGGCTTGGGCGTGACGGCGGTCTCTTCGCTGAGACGAGTGCCGAAGCCGCCCGCCAGGATCACGGCCTTCATACCAAGACCTCCTCGCTCGGGTTTCGCACGACCGGCGCGAGGCGGTCGGCCCATTCCAGATCGTTTGTCAGCCGCCCCTCGGCGATCAGCGCCTTCAGCGTGTGGAGGCGGATCAGCGATGAATTCCTGAAATCGGCATCGGCGAAATGCAGGTCGCGCAATCCGGCGACGAGGCCGGCGACCGAATCCTGGAGGCTCATCCGCGGCTGATGGTGTGGCGCCAGTGCCGCGAAACGCGAGAAATCGACGCGATAGGACCGCGAGTCCGCCGGCGAATCGCGATTGACCGACACCCTGCAGCCGGGCACCTGTCGCGCGACGGCCTCGGCGAGATCGCGAACCTGGTAATTGGCGCTATCGGCCCCGGCATTGACAGTCAGCAGACGGCCGCCATTGTCGGGCGACCGGGTCGCGGCCCATTCGATCGCCCGCGCCATGTCCCGCACGTCGATCAACGGCCGCCAGGGCGACCCGTCGGACAGTACCGAGATTTGTCCGGTCGTGAGCGCGCAGGCGACGAAATCGTTGAGCACGAGGTCGAGCCGCAGCCGATCCGACATGCCGCAAGCGGTCGCGAAGCGCAGGCAAGTAACGGTCATGTCGCCAGCCAGCGTCGCCAGCGCCCGCTCCGCCCCGATTTTGGAGGAAGCGTAGGCAGTCATCGGATTGAGCGGGTCATCCTCGTTGCGGGGGCCGCCCTCAGCGACGCCGTAAACGCTGCAACTCGACGCGAAGACCAGGTTTCGAACACCCGCGGCGCTGGCCTGCCGGGCGATAGCAACGGCGGCGTCCTGATTGATTTCCTCGGTCACTCGACCGAACCGGGCGCCCATCGGGTCGTTGGAAACCGCCGCCAGAAGGATCACCGCGTCGCAGCCATCGAGCAGCCGGGCGTCGAACGATCGCACATCGCCGAAATGCTGGGCGTCGAGCCGGCGCTCGGGAACGTCGTGTGGTGTCGTGAGGCAATGGGCGAAAAAGCCCGAGTCGAATCCCTCGATCCGCGATTTGGGATAGGTTCGCCGCAACTGTCGCACGACCGAAGGGCCAACATACCCCATGTTTCCGGTGATCAGGATACGCATCGACGCCCCCCAAATCCCGACGCCGCGATTTCAACATCGGGCGTCATCCAAGGAACGATTGATCACGCTCCATTCGGGAAGTCGCGTAGAATTCAGATCATTAGCCATCGGGGCTAGACGGAAGCCACCAAAAGTCGGCAAACTCAGGGTCGCACAGAGCTGCACACCGAAGGATATATACATTCTGAGGGAGGCGCAATAACAGATTAGTCCATAATGGATAGTACTTTTGGCTGAATTGACGTCTAATTGTACTGGTTGATTATCTAATCATTAACTAGCCGCCTTGCGGCCGATGATAAGTGATCCAAAACGCCAATCTTTTGCGGGGATCGATGGCGCGGAACTCATATTGGAGGGGTGACCCAAATGATACCTCGCATCAAGATTGCCCTGCTCGGGCCCAATCGGATAGCTCTGGACGGGTTACAGAGAATACTGACCGAAAACGGATTTGACGTACTGGAAGCCGCGGTCGACGCGCGCCAACTCAGCGACATCGAAGCGGTCGATGACGACGGCAGCGACGTCGTCCACATTCTGCTGATGGACGGCCTGGCGGACGCCAAGACGGGGTACGAGCCCGCCGAACTTGCCGAGCGGTTCCCCGGCTATCGGCTGGCAGTAATGGCCGATGTGTTCGATTTCGACGAAATGGTCAGCTGTTTCCGCGAAGGCGTTTACGGCTACATCATCGCGGCATCGTCCGAATCTCTAGTGATCTCGCTGCGATTGATCGCCATCGGCGAGAAGGTGATGCCGTCGAACCTGGCCGAGTTCCTGCCCACGCATCCCAATCTCGGGCTGTCGCCGGGCACCAGCCAGTCGATGAAGCAGGCCGGCCTGTCACTGCGGGAAATCGAAATTCTCGCCTGTCTGGTGAGCGGGCA
>NZ_JBFUIL010000021.1:0-25073 GCF_056401895.1 Sphingomonas sp. P4_D12
TCCCCCACCCCAACCCCTCCCCTGAAGGGGAGGGGCTTTAATGTCGTCGCCACCCCAAATCCGCCTCTTCCCCCCTGCCGCGCCATATCACTCAACGCAGCCCGCCGCAGTCCGCGTCCCGGCGCGAGCAGCGACACCGCCTCCAGCACGTTGGTCTTGCCCGCGCCATTCTCGCCGGTCAGCACGACGAAGCCGCGCCCCGGGTGGAGCACGGCTTCGGCATGATTCCTGAAATCGGTGAGGATCAGGCGCGACAGCATCGCGCCTGTCCCTAAAGCATCGCGCGGAAAAGTGGGTACCGGTTTTCCGCGAGAGCGATGCGTCCGCGGAGCAGCGGAGTTTTGGGTTAGGCCGCCAGCTTGGCGGGTTCCGCCGCGCCCGATTGCTGGTTCTTCGCGCTGAGATAGGAGGCCATCTCTTCGCCCAATTCGCGCTGTGCCTTCAGATAGGCGACCGGCTCGTCGAGCCCGAGCCGCTTGCGCGCCGCGTCGAGCGGCTCGTGCAGCAGCTGCAGATAATCCTCGCCGGAGATCCACTTGGCCTTCTTGCCGCGCTTATAGCCTTCCCACACCGCCTTCGCGAACAGCGAATTGCCGGTGACTTTGAGGCTCTTGAGCGCCGCCGCACCGCCGATGAACGCCCAGCCGAGCCCGCCGACCTGCGCATAGCTGAACGCGACCAATGCCGCTTCGCCCATGCTTTCGTCGGCCTTGTAGCCGGTCAGCACGTGCCAGATGTCGTGCGTGTCGCGTACCCGCCGCCCGAACCAGGCATAGGGATGCGGCATGTCTTCCTCGCGGTTGACCTTGCTGACCTCGGCCAGGCCGTCGGCCGAATAGCCGGTCGATTCGAGGAAATGGTTATAGGCCGCGCCGACCGTGCCCGGCGCGAATTGCTTGGCATAGCCCGGCTGCGAGAGCAGTTGGGCGAGCTCGATCCGCTCATAGGCCATCCGCCCACCCTCTTCGGTGGCGATGAAACGCGCATAATTCATCGGCGCGTTGCCGACGTTCAAGGCGCGCATGATCTTGAACACCTGCGTCGTGTCATCGCCATTGGCGAGCAGCTTCCTGATCGAGCTGAACGCGGTCTTCCAGTCACGCTTGCCGGTAGTGCCGGGAAAGGGAGGGAGCTTTGCGGGCATCGGGTGATTCCTTACTGACACTCATGTAAGTAAGTGAAGCGGCACGCGGAGTCAAGCCGGTGCCGATCCCCTTATGCGCCGCGTCGATGACAATATCGTTGATGCCCGAAAGGGCGCAACCGGGCCAGCCTCTCCCGCTTGCGGGAGAGGAGCGAGACTTATGAGCGAAGCGAATTAGTCGCAGCGGTGAGGGTCTTCTGTTGGCCCGTCGCTAGAAGAAGAAAGAAGGAAGAAGACCCTCACCCTCCCACCGCCTTCGGCGGCGGGCCCCTCCCTCTCCCGCAGGCGGGAGAGGGGTATTAGAACGCGCTTCTACCGCTCCCGCCTCACACCCGCATCGGCATGAGCACGTACAGCGCCGGCGACTTGTCGTTCTCGCGGATCAGGGTCGGCGCACTGGCGTCGGCCAGATGCACTTCGACCATGTCGCCCTCGATCTGGCCGAGGATGTCGAGCAGATAGCGGCTGTTGAAGCCGATATCGAACCCTTGCGCGGCATAATCGCCGGGGACTTCCTCGGCGGCGGTGCCGTTTTCCGGGCTGGTCACCGACAAGGTGATCTTGTCGCGGTCGAGCGTCATCTTCACGGCACGCGTTTTTTCGGTGGCGATGGTCGACACGCGGTCGACGCCTTCCTCGAAGCTCCTGGGGTCGATGCGCAGGATCTTGTCGTTGCCGGTGGGAATGACGCGCGAATAATCGGGGAAGGTGCCGTCGATCAGCTTCGAGGTCAGCAGGGCCTGGCCCATGTCGAAGCGGATCTTGGACGAGGACAGCGACACGCCGACCGACCCGTCGATCTCGTCGAGCAGCTTGCGCAGTTCCGCCACGCATTTGCGCGGAATGATGATGTCGGGCATCCCCTCGGCGCCATCGGGGCGCGGCAGGGTGACGCGGGCAAGACGGTGCCCGTCGGTGGCGGCAGCCTTGAGCACCGGCTGGCCGTCATCGGCGACGTGCCAGAAGATGCCGTTGAGATAGTAACGCGTCTCTTCGGTCGAGATCGCGAAGCGCGTCTTGTCGATGATCTGCTTGAGCGTTTCCGCCGGCAGCTCGAACTGGACCGGCAATTCGCCCTCGGCGATCACCGGGAAGTCGTCGCGCGGCAGAGTGCCGAGCTGGAAGCGCGCGCGCCCCGCGACGATCGTCATCTTGCCATCGGCCGCGGCGAGCTGGACCTGGCTGCCTTCGGGCAGCTTGCGCGCAATGTCGAACAAGGTGTGCGCCGACACGGTGGTCGCGCCCGGCGTGTCGACAGCGGCGGGCACGCTTTCGTTGATCTGCAGGTCGAGATCGGTCGCCATCAGCTTGAGCGATCCCTCGGCCGTCGCCTCGATCAGCACGTTCGACAGAATCGGGATGGTGTTGCGGCGCTCGACCACCGACTGCACATGGCTCAGCCCCTTGAGGAGCGTTGCGCGTTCGATCGTCGCCTTCATGTCCTAACCCCCGGGCCGGTGCCCTGATTTTCCGACCCGCCGAACATGAGAGAATCCGGGGGCAATTCGCCTACCGTCTTCCTTAACGTGAAAAAGGGCCGGAGCAAGCGCCCCGACCCTCCTTTCACACCCTGTTTCCCCTGTTATTGTGGATGAATCGCTTTAGAAGCGAACACCCACCCCGGCGACGACCTGATGCCGGTCGGTGTCGACCGAGAAATTGTTGGTGTTGCCGCCGTTCGGATATTCCAGCCGGGCGTTGCCATAGTTGGAATAGCGATATTCGACCTTGGCGTAGGCCTTGCCGCCGATCGATTGCTCGACGCCGGCGCCCGCGCGCCAGCCGTCCAGGTTGAAATGCTGGCCGGTTTCGGTCGTGCCGTCCGACGCGACGAGGTCAAGCCGCTGGTTGGTATAACCGCCCTTGGCATAGATCATCGTGCGCGGCGCGACGACATAGCCGACGCGCGCGCCGGCATAGAGATCGCGGCCAGCCTTGACCCGTCCATAGCCCAGCGCCCCCGCTGCGGACGGATTGTTGGTCACCTTGCTGGTCGACCCGGTCACTTCGCCCTCGGCGCCGAACACCAGATTCCCGCTGCGGATGTCGTAACCGACATCGCCGCCATAGGTCAGGCCGTCCGCCGAGTTGCTGTCGTCGATCGACGAATTGGGCACCTGACCCGGCTGCATCCGGTCATAGCCCAGGATGATGCCGGCGCGCGGACCGCTGAACGTCGTGTCGCTATCCGGGTTCGGGGGGCCATCCTGCGCGAAGGCGGGAGCGGCGACGGCAAGCGCCGCGAGGCTGGCGGTGGCAAGGATCAGCTTACGCATAAATAACTCCATTCACTCAATATCCCGCGGAGCACCGGGGGGTCGGTGGCGCGGGAAGGGGCAAATAGGTGGCGGCGCGAGAGGTTGCATGAACCTCAGATAAACAAGGAATTCCGTTGCTTTCGCGCCACAGGGGGTTGAAAGCGCTGGGAATGATTCCAAGGCGGGGACGCGACTTCATCGCGCGGCACGGCGAGACGGTGTTCAACGCGGCCGGGCGGTTGCAGGGCGACCATCCGCACACCCCGCTGACCCGCGCCGGGTTCCGTCAGGCCGACGAAATGGGCGAGGCGCTTCGCCATGCTTTGGGCGACAAGCCGCCGCTGACGCTGTGGGCGTCGCCGACCGGGCGCGCGCTGCAAACGCTGGCAGTGATCGCCGAGCATGTCGGGCTCGACTGGCATCAGGCCCGGACCGACCCGCGGCTGACAGAGATCGGGATGGGCAGCTGGGGCGGACGTTATTATCAGGACGTGATCGCCGAGGTCGGCGACGTGGTCGATCGCCCGAGCGGCCTGTTGATCAGCGCGCCCGATGGCGAACTCTATCCGCAGATCGCCGAGCGCGTGTCGGCCTGGCTGGCGGAGACCGACGACGATCCGGGCGACCGGCTGGTCATCATGCACGGCATATCGAGCCGGGTGATGCGCGGGGTGATGACCGGGCAGCCATGGGTCGACCGCTTCGGCGCGCCTGCCGCCGGCCATTTGCCGCAAGGATCGCTGGTGATGATCGAAGGCGGCGTCGAGACGATCGTCCATCTCGGCGGCGGCGGGGAGACGGTGTGAGGCGGCCGGCGATAGCCGCGATGCTTATTGGGGCGCTGATCGCAACGACGGTCGCGGCCGGCCCGGCAATAGCGCGCGACACGATCGGCGTGTGGAATCGCTGGGCCGCGTTCAGCGACCCCAGCCCGCGGCGCTGCTTCGCGATCGCGCAGCCGGTCGATCCCGACCATCGCGCCGGCTTCGCCAGCATCGCCAACTGGCCCGGCCAGCATATCCGCAGCCAGCTCCATATCCGCCTCAGCCGCGGCCGCGCCGGCAATGCTCGCGTGACGCTGTCGATCGGCGAGCGCCGGTTCGATCTGGTCGCCGGCACCGACGACGCCTGGGCGCCCGATTCGCGCACCGACGCCGCGATCGTCGCCGCGATGCGCAGCGGGCGGTCGATGAGTGTGGAGGGGCTGGGGCGCGATGGGTCGGCGTTTGCCGATGTCTATGCGTTGTCGGGCGCCGCTACGGCGATCGACGCGGCTGCGCTGGCGTGTCGGGGGTAGGCATGGTCCCTCTCCCGTTGGGAGAGGGAGGGAGCCGCCATAGGCGGCGGAAGGGTGAGGGCAGCGCTATCCCTCCGCACCTGCCCTCACCTTCCCACTCGGCTATGCCGAGCGGGCCCCTTCCTCTCCCAATGGGAGAGGAGATTGCGCCGATCGCACTGCATCCCCTCGCCTCAGGCCTTTCCCGAGCCGAGATAATCCTGCAACCCCGCCACCAGCGCGTCGAACACCGCGCGCACCGGGGCGGACGTACGCAAATCCTCATGCATCACTACCCAGGTGTCGAGCGGATGGCTGAACGCGTCGGGCAGGATGCGGACCAAGGCCGGATCGCGGGCCGCCAGCGGCACCTGGCACACGCCGATCCCCAGCCCCGCGCGTAACGCCGCCATCTGGGCGAGGTCGCTGTCGGTGCGAAACGCGAAATCCTCGACCCGGATCGGGATGCCGCCAGCGCGCATCGCGCGGGTCACGGCGTTGTCGTTCTCGACTCCGATCAGCCCGAACGCGATAACCTCCTCGAAAGTCGCGGGCGCCGGCCGCCCGGTGATCAGGTCGGCGCGGACGTGCAGTCCGACATGGATATCGCCGATCCGACGCGCGACCAGGGCGCCTTGCGCGGGCCGTACCATCCTGACCGCGACATCGGCCTCGCGCCGCAACAAATCCTCGTTGCGATTGTTCGGGCTGAGCGCGACCACCAGCCGCGGATGGCGCCGGCGCAGATCGGCGAGGATCGGCGGCAATATCTCGACCGAGATCACTTCGCTCGCCGACACGCGGACCAATCCGGCGACCTCGCTCCCCTGCGTCGCGCCGCGGGCAAAGGCGGCGGCGGCGATTTCCATCGCCTCGGCATGCTGGCGCAGGCCAAGCGCGGCCTCGGTCGGCACCAGCCCGTCAGGCGCGCGGGTGAACAAGGCGACGCCGAGCCCCGCCTCTAGGTCCGCGATCCGGCGCCTCACCGTCGGCTGCGCCAGCGCCAGCCATCGTGCCGCGCCAGACAGACTGCCTTCGCGCAGCACCGCCAGGAAGGCGCGGTGACGTTCCCAATCGTCGCTCATCAAATTTGTATAGGCCGGTCGTCACATCGCGACAATTTTATTCAAGTGCCGACTGGCCGATATCCCCGTCATCAAATCGCGGAGACGGAAAATGGCGAAGACGGTTCTGGTATTGGGCGCGACCGGCGGGGTTGGCGGAGAGACGGCGCGGGCGCTGATCGCGCATGGCTGGGCGGTACGCGGACTGGCGCGCTCGCCGCGCGAGGGCGACGGCATCGACTGGCGGATCGGCGATGCGATGGATCGCGCGGCGGTGCTGGCGGCGGCGGAAGGCGTGGATGCGATCGTCCATGCCGTCAACCCGCCGGGCTATCGCGATTGGGAAAAGCTCGCCATGCCGATGCTCGACAACAGCATCGCGGCGGCGCGGGCGAACGATGCCCGGCTCGCGCTCCCCGGCACGATCTACAATTACGATCCGCGCACCTCGCCGGTGATCGCGCCCGACAGTCCGCAGCATCCGAACACCAGAAAGGGCGCGATCCGCGTCCAAATGGAGCGCGCGATTCAGCAATCGGGTGTGAAAGCGGTGATCCTGCGCGCCGGCGACTTTTTCGGGCCGCGCCCGGGCAATAGCTGGCTGAGCCAAGGCCTGGTCACGCCGGGCAAGCCGGTCGGCCGGGTGATGGTGCCGGGCAAGGCGGGGATCGGGCACGCCTGGGCCTATCTGCCCGATGTCGGCGAGACGTTCGCGCGGCTGCTCGACAAGAGCGACGCGTTGCCGCGGTTCGCCCGCTATCACTTCGCCGGCGTCTGGGATGACGACGGCACGCGCATCACCGGCGCGATCGCGCAGGCGGTGGGCCGGCCGGTCAAGACCTGGCGGATGCCTTGGGCATTGCTCCCGCTGATCGGGCTGTTCAATCCGACGATGAAGGAAATGGTCGAGATGCGCCCGTTCTGGGAACATCCGGTGCGGCTCGACAATGACGACCTGGTCGCCGCGATCGGGCCGGAGCAGCACACCCCGCTCGACGTCGCGATGGCGACCAGCCTCAAGGCGCTCGGCTGCAACTGACTTGATGGCGGTGACGAGACGTGGAGCCCTGCTTACGACTTCACCTGTCGACGCCGCATAACGCCCTAGGAGGCACCGACATTCAGGCGTGAGCGTAGCGGCCAGCACCAATCCTCCCCGTTTACGGGGAGGATTAGTCCACATGTCGGCACGGTGTAGTTGCCCACCTAGCAAATCGCGCCCTTTTCCCCTATGTGCGGCGCCATGCAGACAGAGTCGGCCGCCCTCATGCCCATTCCGGGGCACATCGATCCCGTGCCCGTGCCTCGCCAGACGGTGGCGCGCGAGGATGGGCGTGTCGACCTGGTCGGCCTGTCCAAGGCCGAGTTGCGCGAGGCGTTGCTCGCCGCGGGCATGGACGCCAAGCAGGCGAAATTGCGCGCCAAGCAGATCTGGCACTGGATCTACAATCGCGGCGCGACCGACTTCGCCGCGATGACCGACATCGCCAAGGCGCAGCATCCCTGGCTGGTCGAGCGCTTCGTCGTCGGCCGGCCCGAAGTGATCGAGGCGCAGGTGTCGACCGACGGCACGCGCAAATGGCTGCTGCGCGGGCCCGACGGCCAGGATTACGAGATGGTGTTCATCCCCGACGCCGATCGCGGGACCCTGTGCGTGTCGAGCCAGGTCGGCTGCACGCTCAATTGCCGCTTCTGCCACACCGGCACGATGCGGCTGGTGCGCAACCTGACGGCGCAGGAAATCGTCGGCCAGGTCATGCTGGCGCGCGACGCGCTCGGCGAATGGCCGTCGCAGCCCGAGGGACGCATGCTCACCAACATCGTGATGATGGGGATGGGCGAGCCGCTCTACAATTTCGACAATGTCCGCGACGCGTTGCATGTCGTGATGGACGGCGATGGGCTCGCGCTCAGCAAGCGCCGCATCACGCTGTCGACCTCTGGCGTGGTGCCGATGATGGCGCGTGCGGGTGCCGAGATCGGGGTCAACCTTGCCGTCTCGCTCCACGCTGTCACCAAGGAAATCCGCGACGAGATCGTCCCGATCAACCGCAAATACGGGATCGAGGAGTTGCTCCAGGCGTGCGCCGATTATCCCGGCGCCAACAATGCGCGACGCATCACGTTCGAATATGTGATGCTCAAGGACAAGAACGACAGCGACGAGGAAGCGCACGAGCTGGTCCGGCTGATCCGCAAGTACAAATTGCCGGCCAAGGTCAATCTGATCCCGTTCAATCCCTGGCCCGGCGCGCCCTACGACACGTCGACGCCCGAGCGCGTGCGCCGGTTCAGCGACATCATCTTCGAGGCCGGTATCTCGGCGCCGGTCCGCACGCCGCGCGGCCGCGACATCGATGCGGCCTGCGGCCAGCTCAAGACCGCGTCGGAGAAGAAGAGCCGGGCGGAACTAGACCGCCTCGCCGAGGAAAAGCTCGCCGCGCTGGGCTGAGAGTCTGTTTGGAAATGCGCCGCGGGCGCATTTCGCGGCACCGGCTTAAAACTCGCTCTACCGCGAGTTTTCAAACGGTCTCTGACCCTCGGGGAAGAACGTCAGGCGATCACCGAATCAGCGACGAACGGGTTCGACTGGCGTTCCTGGCCGAACGTGCTTGGGTCGCCATGGCCGGGCAGGAAGAAGGTGTCGTCGCCCATTGGCCACAGCCGCGTGACGATCGAGTTGATCAATTCCTGGTGATTGCCGCGCGGAAAATCGGTGCGGCCGATCGATCCGCGGAACAGCACGTCGCCGACGATCGCCAGTTTCGATTCGGCATTGTGGAACACGACATGGCCGGGCGTGTGCCCGGGCGTGTGGTGGACCGCGAACTCGACCTCGCCAACGGTGACCGTGTCGCCCTGGTCGAGCCAGCGCGACGGCACGAACGAGCGGCCGGGCACGCCGTAGCGCAACCCATCCTCGTCGAGCTTTTCGAGCAGGAACATGTCCTCGGGATGCGGGCCCTCGATCTGGACGCCGAGATCCTCGGCGAGCTGCGCCGCGCCACCGCAATGATCGAAATGGCCATGCGTCACCAGGATCTTCTCGATCGTGACGTCGTGCTTTTCCATCTGCGACTTGAGCAAGGGCAAGTCACCGCCGGGATCGACGAATGCGCCGCGCATCGTCCTGGTGCACCATAACAAGGTGCAATTCTGCTGGAGCGGCGTGACGGGGATGATCGCCGCGCGAAGCGGCTGCGCGGTGCTGGCCATTGCGGTGACCTAAGGTCTGTATTCGCGACGGGCAATGCCCTGTCGCAAGCGGATCGCGACGGCGCGTGACGCCGATGACGCCCGCGCGAGCGGTGCCGCTCCCGCGCGGCTCTATCGCGCGCCGGTCGAGATCATCGAGGCGCGCGACATCGCCGCGGTCAAACCCGCGCTCGAGCGGCTGCGCGCGGCGCGGCATCGCGGGCTCCATGCCGCCGGGTTCCTGGCCTATGAAGCGGCAAGCGCGTTCGAACCGGTGGTCGGCGCGCTGCCGCAGGCCGGGACGCCCTTATTATGGTTCGGCCTGTTCGAGCGGTTCGACGAGATCGCGACCGGCGACGTCGCATCCTGGCTGCCCGACCCCGCCGCCGCCTGGCTCGGCACGCCGGTGCCCGATATCGACCGCGATACTTATGCCGATCGCTTCGCCGAGGTGCATGCGCTGATCGAGGCGGGCGATCTCTATCAGGCCAATCTGAGCTTTCGCGCGCGCGTGCCGATCGCCGGCGATCCGCTCGCCGCTTATGCGCGGCTGCGGGGCAGCGCGCGCGCCGGCTATGGCGCGGTGGTGTGGACCGGGCACGATTGGCTGCTGTCGCTGTCGCCCGAATTGTTCTTCGCGCTCGACGGCGGCCGGCTGACCACTCGGCCGATGAAGGGCACCGCGCGGCGCGGCGAAACGCCCGAGGAGGACCGCGCGTTCGCGGCGGAACTGCGCGGCGATGCCAAGCAGCGCGCCGAGAATCTGATGATCGTCGACCTGCTGCGGAACGATCTGTCGCGCGTCGCCGAACCGGCCAGCGTCGCGGTGCCCGAATTGTTCGCGGTCGAAACCTATCCGACCATCCACACGATGACCTCGACCGTCACCGCGACGCTGGCGCCCGACCAGGATGCGATCGATGTGCTGGCGGCGTTGTTCCCGTGCGGATCGATCACCGGCGCGCCCAAGATCCGCGCGATCGAGGCGCTGGCCGGGATCGAGATGGGCAGCGCGCCGCGAGGGCCCTATACCGGCGCGATCGGTCGGTTCGATGCGGCCGGCGGGGCGATGTTCAGTGTGGCGATACGGACCTTGGTAATCGAGAATGGGGCGGACCATGCGCTGCTGGGCGCGGGCGGCGGCATCGTCGCCGATTCGCGGATGGGCGAGGAATGGGACGAGGCGCAGGCCAAGACCGCGTTCGTCGGCGCCGGCGCCCGCCGCTTCGACCTGATCGAGACGATGGCGTTCGATCCGATCGAGGGGATCGCCTTGCTCGAACGCCATCTCGCACGGATGAAGGCGAGCGCGACCGCCTTCGGTTACGCGTTCGATCGTCATGCCGCGCGCAACGAACTCCAGGCGGCGACTTTCCGGCTGCGCGGGGCGTCCCGCATCCGCTTGCTATTGGCGCCGTCGGGCGCAGTCGCGATCGAGGTCGCGCCGATCCCGGCGATGCCCGAGACGCCGGTCGCGGTGACGATCGCGCCGCTGCCGGTCGCGCCCGACGATTTCCGGCTGCGCCACAAGACCAGCGACCGCGCTTTTTACGATAGCGCGCGTCAGGGGTTCGAGACTTTGTTCGAGGTCGACGGCCAGCTGACCGAAGGCAGCTTCACCAATCTGTTCGTCGAGCGCGACGGCGTGCTGCTGACCCCGCCGCTCAGTGCCGGACTGCTTCCCGGCATATTGCGCGCCGAGCTGATCGAGAGCGGCCGCGCCGTCGAAGCGACGCTGACGCGTGCCGATCTCACTCACGGTTTCTTCGTCGGCAACGCCCTGCGCGGGCTGATCCCGGCGACGTTGGGCCAGAGCGTGATGTAAAGATCAGTCCGTCGCCTCGACCCAGCCGCGCTTGAGCGGCTTAATCGCGAGGAACGCGAGCAAGGCGGCGACGAGGTACAGGCTGACCCCGATGATCGCGGCGTAGCGCAGCGAATCGGCGCCGTAGCTCGCCTTCAGCGCATCCGACAGCGTGCCCATCAATAGCGGCCCGAGACCAAGGCCGAGCAGATTGTTGACCAGCAGGAAGCTGCCCGACGCGCTCGCGCGCATCCGCGACGGCGCCAGATGCTGGGCGGCGGTGACGATCGGACCGAGCCAGAGCGTGTTGAGCGCGTTGGGGATCAAGAGCAGAAACCAGGCGAACATCGGATAGGGCGTGAACAGCCCAAGCATGAAAGTCGGCGCGGTGATCAGCCAGGCGATGGCGGGCAAGCGCGCATACCAGGCGCGATCGACCGTGCCGAGCCGGTCGGCGAACACGCCACCGAGAAATATGCCGGTGGTCCCGCCGATCAGCAGCAGCGAGCCCATGAACTGGCCGACCTTGATCAAATCGTGATTGGAGGTCCAGCCGTAATGGACCGCGATGATCTTGGGCACCCACAAAGCCAGGCCATAGCCCGCCATCGAGCTGCACCCGGCACCGATCGACAACAGCCAGTAAGCCGGCTTGCGGGCAAGGATCGGGATCACCGCCAATACCGGCACCGCATCGGCTTCGGCGACTGGGGCCGGCCGCGGGCGATCGCGCACCAGCCACAGGAAGACCGGTGCGACCAGGATGCCGGCGACGCCGACGGTAATGAACGCGGTCTGCCAGTCGACCAGAGCCGCGATATAGGCGCCGAGCAGCACCCCAGAACCGAGCCCGATCGGAATGCCCATCGAATAGATAGCGAGCGCGCGGGCGCGGCGCTCGACCGGAAAGTAATCGGCGATCAGCGCGTAGGATGGCGCGACCCCGCCCGCTTCGCCGACCCCGACGCCGAGACGCGATAGGAACAGCGACCAGAAACCGGTCGCGGTGCCGCACAAAGCGGTGAACCCGCTCCACACCACCAGCGAGCCGGCAATCACCCGGGTCTTGCCGACGCGATCGGCGAGCAAGGCGAGCGGCACACCAAGGACGGAATAGAGGATCGCGAAAGCGGTCCCGCCGATCGCGCCGAACTGGGCATCGCTCAACTGGAGGCTGGCCTGGATCGGCTTGGCCAGGATGCCGAGGATCTGCCGGTCGAGGAAGTTGAACGTATAGACGACCAGCAACATCGTCAGCACCAATGCCGGATAGCCCGGCCGCTCGGCCCTGTTCGTCATACGCCCTCTCCCGCTTATAGAAAGAGCCGGGCGCGCGGCTGGCGCACCCGGCTCATCCCCCTTTTACCCTGCCATCAGAATTTGAGCGAGAAGGTTCCGAACACCTGGCGCGGATTGCCGTAGAAAGCGGTGGCGATTCCTTCCTTGCCCAAGGTCGGCGTGACGCCGCCGGTCGGGGTGTAGAGAATCTGCCCCGTCGCGGCGTTGGCGGCCAGATATTGATAGCCGCTGGTCTTGTAGCGGACATCGGTGATGTTCTTGGCGTGCACGCCGAACGAATATTGCCGCTTCGACCCGAAGCTGTAGGTCAGGTTCGCATCCCACAACGTGTAGCCGGGCTGGTCGAGGAACGGACTCGCCACCTCGAACTGATGCGTCAGGCTGCGATACGACACCGTGGTCGAGGCGTTGAGATCACCGCTGGCCACCGGCACCGTCCCGCTCAGCGTCCCCGACAGCGTCCATTTGGGCGTGTTCTGGAACTGGCGATATTGCGACACCTCCGCACCAGTCGGGCCGATATAATGTTTGTACTGCGGGTCGATATAGCCAAGCGTGCCGCTGAGCGTGATGTTCGACCGCGGGCCAGCGAAATCGCGCGCCAGAATGGCATTGGTCTCGAGTTCGACGCCCTTGATCTTGGCCTTCGCCGCGTTGGTCGTGATGCCGCAGAAGCTAGCCACACCGCCGATCGTGCAGGCCACCGAACCCGGGATCTGGACGTTGGTATAGTCGGAATAGAAGCCGTCGAGTGCCCAGGTCAGCCGCTTGTCGAACGCCGACCCCTTCCAGCCGATTTCGTAGCTCTTGACCGATTCGGGATCGAACGAGAGGTAGTTATAGATGTCCTGATAGGTCCGGCCGGCCGCCGGATTGCTGATCGGCGCCGAGGTGCCCGAGCCGCGCGGATCGAACCCGCCGCCCTTGAAGCCTTCCGAATAGGACACGTAGAACATGTGATCGGCGCTGGGCTTGAACGAGAGGCTGGCACGCGGCGTGAAGCGCTTGAAGTTCGCCTCTCCGCGGAAGTTGGTCGACGCACCGAGGTTGAGCGTCGGATTGCCACCGAACTCGCTGGTCGCGCCATAAAGCGGCCCGCCGAGGAAGTTCGCCTTGTAGACGAACGACTGGCGCTGATCCCAGGTATAACGCCCGCCGAGCGACAGGCTCAGCTGCGGGGTGAAGTCAAAGGTGAAGTCGCCATAGATGGACGAGGTCTCGGTCCGCACGTCGCCGGCGGTATAGGCATCGAGATTGGCCAGCGTGGTGTTGAGCAGCACGTCGAACGCGGTCGAGGCCTTGGCGCCGAGATAATAGAAGCCGACGATGCCGTTGACCTTGCTGCTCGACCATTGGAACTGGAATTCCTGGCTGGTCTGTTCGTTGCGATAGACCGCGGGCACGTCGACATCGACCGACGGCGTCGAATCGAAGTCGATCGGGGTGAAGCTGCGGTCCTTGCGCCAGGCGCTGATCGACTTGAAGGTCAGATTGTCGGTCAGCTTGGCGGTCGCGGTCATCGACAGGCCGCCGGCCTGGATATCCTGTTTGGGGAAATTGAGCCCGGCATTGGTGTCATAGACATTGTCGAGCACCGGCGACCCGGTCAGCTTGCCGGCGAACAGGCGATGGCCGTTGCGCGGCGCCGATTTGTCGTGAGTGTAATCGCCGGTGATGCGGACGAGCAGGCGGCTGTCGGGCGTTTCGAACTCGATCGTGCCGCGGCCCGCCCAGATGTTCTTGTTGTAATTGTCGATGCCGAGATTGCGGTTGCGGCCGAACCCGTCGCGAGTCAGCCGCGCGCCCGACACGCCGACCCGGAGCATCGACCCGATCGGCGCCGACAGGCTGACGATCCCGTCGGCCTGGTTGTACGAGCCATAGGTACCGCGCGCGGCGACTTCGAAATGATCGGGCAGCCGGCGCGTGACATATTTGATCGCGCCGCCGATCGTGTTGCGACCATAAAGCGTGCCCTGCGGCCCACGCAGCACCTCGATCCGCTCGACGTCATAGATGTCGAGCACCGCGGCTTGCGGACGATTGAGATAGACGTCGTCGAGATAGATGCCGACACCCGCCTCGAAGCCCGGAACCGGATCCTGCTGACCGACGCCGCGGATGAAGGCGGCGAGCGTCGAATTGGTGCCGCGCGCATCCTTGATCGTCGTGTTCGGCGTGGTGTTCTGGATGTCGGTCAGGTCGACCGCGCCCATCTTGTCGAGCTTGTCGGCGGTGAACGCGGTCACCGCGATCGGCACGTTGAGCAGGGTTTCCGAGCGGCGGCGCGCGGTGACGACGATATCGGCCGGTGCGTCGGCGTTCGCCTGGACATCGTCCGCGACCGGCTGCGCCGCCGGCGTGTCCTGCGCGAAGGCCGGGCTGGCGAACAAGGCGGCGGCGGCGACCCCGATATAGAGTGCGCGTGCGTGACGGTGACGGATCATCCCTTCAAACCCTCCCAATGGTCTATCGTCCGTACGGGAAACGACCCGGTTGAACGCTTGTTGATCCGGCCTATACTGAAACCTGAACCGGGTTTCAACTTGCCGGTTGATGGGGAGGCGAAAAGAATGGTCCAGCGTGGCTCAACTGCAACGCCTGTCGTCGGGACCGGCGGTGCCGGTGCCCGTGGGCTCGATGCCGTTGCCAGCGCGGGAAAGGCGCCGCGCACCGAGCGCGGGCGGCGAACGCTGCGCGCGCTGCTCGATGCCGCGGCGGTCGAATTCGGCGAAAAGGGATTTCACGACGGGTCGATCAGCGGGATCACGCGCCGCGCCGGTGTCGCGTTGGGCAGTTTCTACACGTACTTCGATTCGAAGGATGCGATCTTCCGCGCGCTGGTCCGCGACATGTCCGATCAGGTCCGCGACACCGTCGCCCCGGCGATTCGCGCCGCGCCCGACCAGATCGCCGCCGAGCGCGCCGGCCTATTGAGCTTCCTCGAGTTCGTGCGTGGCCACAAGGAGATCTACCGCATCATCGACGAGTCCGAGTTCGTCGACCCGGCCAGCTTCCGCGCGCATTACGCGACCACCGCCGAGCGTATCGAGCAGCGGCTGAAGGCGGGCGCCGAGCGCGGCGAGATCCGCGACGACGTCTCCGATATCCACGCTTGGGCAGTAATGGGGATGAACGTGTTTCTCGGGCTGCGTTATGGGGTGTGGGGTGAGGATCGCACGCCGGAAGCGGTAGCGGACATCGTCGCTGAAATGCTGCGCGATGGGTTGCGGGCGCGGTAGGATTTACTGGCGCGGCCGCTTTCCCAACCCGTCATCCCCGCGAAAGCGGGGATGACGGAAATTGGAGGCGGCGAGCTTACCCCTCGAGCGCACGCGCCAATAGGTTGCGAATCGCTCGGAGCGCGCTCAAATCCACGGGTGACCCCAACACTGGAACAGGCGCAACAGGAGCCGCAGGTGTCGCCTCGACCGTAGCCGCCGCTCCCCCGCGCCCCTCGCTCGCCAGCAGTTTCTGCACGCCGCGGATCGTATAGCCCTGCTGGTTGAGCAGGTCGTCGATCCGCCGGATCAGCGCGACATCCTCTGGCCGGTAATAGCGGCGCTTGCCGGCGCGCTGCAGCGGACGCAATTGTGCGAAGCGCGTTTCCCAATAGCGCAGGATATGCTGGGGCAATCCAGTGTCTTGCGACACCTCGCCAATCGTACGGAATGCGCCAGCCGCCTTATCGAGCGCGGCCATGCGCTGCTCCGTCAGCCCGCGTCGACGATGCGGTCGCGCATCATCTGACTGGCGCGGAAGGTCAGCACGCGCCGCGGCGCGATCGGCACTTCCACACCGGTCTTGGGATTGCGGCCGATTCGCTGACCCTTGTCGCGCAGGACAAAGGTGCCGAAGCCCGAAATCTTGACGTTTTCGCCACGCGCCAGCGCGTCGCACATGTGATCCAGGATTTCCTCGACCAACTTGGCCGAATCGGCCCTGGATAACCCCACTTCACGCTGTAACGCGTCGGACAGATCAGCCCGCGTCAACGTACCCACAATTGCCATTCACACCCTCCCTTGCGTGGCAGAAACTTGCCGTAACACAATGGAGGAACGCATGAAATGGGCTTAGTGACCCTTTATGGGGCAGGGCTCGCACCGCGGAACCGGTTACCGGACGTAATAAGGCTATGGCCAGACCGGCCGACCTCAGATGCGGACGACCGCAGCGCCCCAGGTGAAGCCCCCGCCCATCGCTTCGAGCACGACGATTTGTCCCGGCTTGATCCGCCCGTCACGCACCGCGGTGTCGAGCGCGAGCGGGACCGACGCGGCCGAGGTATTGGCATGCTGGTCGACCGTGACGACGACCTTTCCGGCCGCCAGCCCGAGCTTGCGCGCGGTCGCGTCGAGGATGCGGGCATTGGCCTGGTGCGGCACGACCCAGTCGACCTCACCGGGGACCAGACCCGCCGCGGCGAGCGATTCGTCCATCACGCTGGCGAGGTTGTTGACCGCGTGGCGAAACACTTCGCGTCCCTTCATCCGCACCTTGCCGACCGTGCCGGTGGTCGACGGCCCGCCATCGACATAGAGCAGTTCATTGTGGCGGCCATCGGCATGGAGCCGGCTGGCGAGGATACCGGGGCCGTCCTCGGCGACGTCCCGCGCCTCCAGCACCACCGCGCCGGCGCCGTCGCCGAACAGCACGCAGGTGGTGCGGTCTTCCCAATCGAGGATCCGGCTGAACGTCTCGGCGCCGATCACCAGGGCGCAATTGGCGCTGCCGGTCTTGATCAGGCTGTCGGCGACCTGGATCGCGTAGAGGAAGCCCGAGCACACCGCGCCGACGTCGAACGCGACGCAATCGTCGATCCCCAGCATCGCCTGGACCTTGGTCGCGGTGGCCGGAAAGGTCTGGTCGGGAGTCGCGGTGGCGAGCACGATCAGGTCGACCTCGTCCGCCGCCTTGCCTGCTGCGGTCAGCGCCGCGCGCGCCGCGTCGGCGGCCAGCGTGCCGGTTGTTTCGTCAGGGCCGGCAATGTAGCGGAAGCGGATACCGGTGCGCTCGACGATCCACTCGTCGCTGGTGTCGACGGTCTCGGCGAGTTCCGCGTTCGACACGCGCCGCATCGGCAGCGCCGACCCGGTTCCGGTGATGACCGCACGCCTCACGCAACTGCTCCTTCGGGTTCATGCGCTTCGAAATATTTGAGATCCTCGGCGATCTTGCGCGCCAGGTCGTCGCGCACGCTCTTCGCCGCGACCGCGATCGCATTGGCGACCCCGGTTTCGTTGGCGCCGCCATGGCTCTTCACGACAAGGCCGTTGAGGCCGAGAAAGACCGCGCCATTGTGATTGTTGGGATCGAGGTGGTGGCGCAACAATTCGGTCGCCGGGCGCGAGATCAGGAAGCCGATTTTCGACCGCACCGAACTGCTGAATGCGCGGCGCAACAAATCGGCGACGAATCGGGCGGTACCCTCGGCGGTCTTCAGCGCGATATTGCCGGAAAAGCCGTCGCACACGATCACGTCGACATCGCCGCGCGACAATTTGTCGCCCTCGATGAAGCCGGCAAAGGTCAGCGGCAAGTGGGTCGCGTCGCGCAGTGCCTGGGCGGCGTTGCGAATCTCACCGGTGCCCTTCTGGTCCTCGGTACCGATGTTGAGCAACGCGACGCGAGGGCTGGCGAGGTCGAGCTGGGTGCGGGCATAGGCCGCGCCCATCACCGCGAACTGCATCAAATTGCGCGCGTCGCACTCGGTATTGGCGCCGAGATCGAGCACAACCGTGTCGTTCGCGCCCAGGCTGGGCATCAGCCCGGCGAGCGCGGGGCGGTCGATCCCCTTCATCGTGCGCAGCGAGACCTTGGCCATCGCCATCAGTGCGCCGGTATTTCCCGACGACACGGCGGCGGCGGCGCGGCCCTGTTTGACCAGGTCGATCGCGACGCCCATCGATGTGATCTTGGCGCGGCGCAGCGCGGCGCTGGGCTTTTCGTCGCCCTTGATCACCTCGGGCGCGTGGACGATTTCGGAATTCGCCGTCAGATTGGGGTGATTCTTCAACCCCTCGGCGATCTTCGCCTCGTCGCCGACCAGGAAGAAATGCGTGCCGTCGAACCGGCGTCGCGCTTCCGCGACGCCTGCCAACATTACCGCCAACCCCTCGTCACCGCCCATCGCGTCGATGGCGATCCAGGAGTTGGTGGTCACGCGACAGTCCCCCTAATTGGGCCCCGATCAGCCTTCGACCGAGACGACCTCACGGCCATTATAATGGCCGCACGACGGGCAGAGGTTGTGCGGACGCTTGAGCTCGCCGCAATTCGGGCACTCCTGGAACGACTCGACCGAGAGCGCATCATGCGCGCGGCGCATGCCACGGCGAGAGGGCGAGGTTTTCTTCTTGGGAACGGCCATTGCGGCGACAACCTTCAACTATCGAATTGATCAAGACGACTAGGCCCGGACGTTTATCGGCGCAACCGACGGGTCGGCCACGCGGTACAAAGGCTCGGGATGCATCGCGAAGCGTGCGCCTATAGCGATTTGGCGCGCCGTTGCAACCCGCGCGGCGTCGCGGTCAGCCGCCGCTCGCGCGACGGCAGCGCGTCGGGCGTGCAGACGTCCCAGGCGAGTCCCAGCCGTTGCAGCAGGCGGATCAGCACGAACCCCCAATCGCTCTGCCCCGGATAAAGCCCGATCCGCGCCGAGCCGGGAAAGGCGTGGTGATTGTTGTGCCATGCCTCGCCCATGGTCGGGATCGCCGCCCAGGGCACGTCGTGCGCCTGCACGCCGGCCGCGTCGACCAGCCAGGATTGCGGGCCGTGGCGATGCGCGAGATGGCCGACCAGCCAATGACCATGGACCGAGATCGCGACGCGCGCGCAGACGCCCCACACCACCCAGGACCAGCCGCCGATCGCCCAGCAGGCGAGCGCGATCGGCACTTGCTGCGCCATCCACCAGCGATCGAGCAACCGATAGAAACCCTGCCGCTCGAGCGCGCTGAGGTCATAAGCCGGTGGGCGGGCAAGATCGAGCCGGCAATGCAATTGCCACCAGGCATCGATCAGCGGCGGACGGCGATGCGCGAGGTAATCGTGACAATCCGCCTGGCGCTGCGCCCAGTCGCGCAGATCGTGGGTGCGAATCATCCAGAACGGGCCGCTCATCCCGACCGCGGTGCCGCACCAGACCAGGAAATATTCGATCGCGCGCGGGGTCCGGAAGCTGCGATGGATCATCAGGCGGTGAAAGCCGACCGAATGGCCGAGCAACAGGCCGCCGCCGGTGGTGAGGACGAACAGCAGCAGCGCGCCGGGCGTCGCGACCAGCGGTCCGGCGATCAGCGCCACGCCTGCCATGCCGCCATTCCACAGCGAATGGAGCGGATCCCAGCGCACGCGGCCGGTCGACGGGTCGGCGCCCGGCGTTTCGACCAGCCAGTTGACCGCGCATCGATCGTGATCGGCCCAATGCTCTCGCTGACTCATGGCGACACCCCTATTATTTAAGCCGTACCTTAATTATCTAATTGCCATCTGGAAAGTATTTAAGCAAGCGCCTAATAAGGCATTCATGCAACGCGTCTTCGAAGCCCTGGCGTCCACCACCCGCCGCAAGATCCTGGCCTATCTGTCCAAGGCGGAAATGACCGCGGGCGAGATCGCCGCGCGCTTCGAGATTTCCAAACCCGCGGTGTCGCAGCATCTGAGCGTGCTCGAGAATGCCGGGCTGGTGACGAGCGAGAAGCGCGGTCAGTATGTCCATTACCGGCTGGTCGAGGACAATCTGGCCAACACGCTGAACGGCTATCTGCAGGAAGTCTGCCCGGTGTCGCGCCCGCTCAAGGTCGAGAGCGCGGCCAAGGCGGCGCGGCGGGATGAAGGCTGAGCAATAACGAAACGCCGCATCCACGGAAACCAAGGGGAGGATTGCCATGATATTACCGGTAACGCTCGTGATCGCGGCAGCGACCGGGCTGATCAACGTCTGGCTGGCGTTCGGCGTCGGGCGCGACCGGGTGAGCAGCAAGGTCATGCTCGGCGATGGCGGCGAGGCGGCGATGACCGCCAAGATCCGCGCGCACGGCAATCTGACCGAATATGCGCCGACCGTGCTGATCCTGATGGCGTTGATCGAACTGGCGAGCGGGCCGAGCCTGTGGCTGTGGATCGTTGGCGCCACGTTCATCGTGGTGCGGCTGGCGCACGCCTTCGGCATCGTCCGCCCGGCACCCAGCGTGTTGCGCACGATCGGCGCGCTCGGCACCTGGCTGGTGATTCTGGTCCTGGCTATTTGGGCGCTGGCGATCAGCTATCAGGCCGAATGGACGCCGCCGGTGCGGTCGATGCAGGTCCCTCCGCCCGCGGCGTGATCCGGGATAGTGCGTTGGTCCTTCCTCGCCAGGGAGGCGTTCGCGCCTTGGCCTGACGCGATTGCGATCTCGACTTTTGCCGCCAACGCTTCAAGGGAGCGGGCGATGAGTCCGACTCTTTCGCTCCTCTTCGCGTTCGGCGCGGGCGCTGTCGGCGGCGCGATGAATGCGCTGGCGGGGGGCGGGACGTTCGCGACCTTGCCGTCGCTGCTCGCGCTGGGAATTCCCGCCAACGCCGCCAACGCGACCTCGAACGTCGCCTTGCTGCCAGGCGCGGGGATGAGCGCCTGGGCGTTTCGCGACGAGCTCGGGCCGGTCGGCGGGGTCGGGGTCCGGATATTGTCGGCGATCACCTTCGTCGGCGGGCTGGCCGGGAGCGTGCTGCTGGTACTGACCCCCAGCCATGCGTTCGACGTGATCATCCCCTGGTTGGTGCTGTACGCCTTTGTCGTACTGGCGTTCGGCAAGCACGCCGCGGCCTGGCTGCGCGAGCGCGTGACGATCGGGCGCGGCAGCCTGATGGTCGTGCAGATGCTGCTCGGCATCTATGGCGGCTATTTCGGTGGTGGGGTCGGGCTGATGACGACGGCGACCTATGGCCTGCTCGCCGGGCACACGCCGCGCGAATTGTTCGCGCCGCGCACGCTGATGCTGGCGATCGCCAATCTCGCCGCGGCATTCGTGTTCATCGCCGCCGGTATGGTGCGCTGGATCGCGTGCCTGCCGATGCTGGCGGGATCGGTCTTCGGCGGCTGGGCCGGCGCGCATATCGGCAAGAAATTGCCTGCATCCGCGGTGCGCGTGTGGACGTTGCTGGTGACGGGCGTGACGACGATCGTGTTCTTCGCGCGCGCTTATGGCTAAACGAAGCGTCGATCGCGTGTAACCGGTCGGGCGTATCGTTCGAAGGAAGCATGATGGACGAACCGGACGCCCCCGCTGAATCCCCGGTCGCTCGGCCGCTCGCGACCAATGTCGTTTATCGCCACCGGCTGGCGACGCGGATCTGGCACTGGATCAACGCGATCGCGATCTTCATCATGATCGGCAGCGGCATCGGCATATTGAACGCGCATCCGCGGCTCTATTGGGGCCAGTACGGCGCCAATTTCGACCATGCCTGGCTCGATCTCCGGCCGTACGGCAACATCCTGCGATCGGGCTGGCTGACGATCCCGGCGGGGTACAATCTCGCCATATCGCGGCGCTGGCATTTGCTGTTCGCGCTCGTGCTCGGCTTCGGCCTGCTCGCGTTCATGATCGCCAGCCTGATCAATCGGCATTTCCAGCGCGACCTGCGCGTCCGCGCCAGGGAAATCGCGCCGCGCCATCTCTGGGCCGACCTGCTCTCGCATCTGCGTTTCGACTTCCACAATCCCGACGATCCGGCGGCATACAATACGCTCCAGAAGCTCGCCTATGTCGCCGCGATCTTCGTCCTCATCCCGCTGATGATCTTCACCGGGCTGGCCATGTCGCCAGGGATGGACGCGGCCTGGCCGTGGCTGATCGAGCTATTCGGCGGGCGGCAATCGGCGCGCTCGATCCATTTCATCGCGGCGTCGGGAATCGTGCTGTTCGTCATCGTCCATCTGACGCTCGTCATCCTCGCCGGACCGATCAATGAAGTCTGGTCGATGATCACCGGCCGCTGGAAACTCCCCGCTGCGCCCAACCCCGAGCCGACGCCCGAACCGGAGGCCGCCGAATGACTCTCATCACGCGACGCACGCTCGTCACCGGCGGCGCGCTGGGCGCCGGGCTGCTGCTGTCGGGCTGCGACAAGCTCGCCCAGCAACCCGGCTTTCGCCGCATCCTGTTCTCGGGCGAAAAGATCAACATGGGCCTGCAGCGCGCGCTGATGGACCGTAACGCGCTCGCCCCCGAATTCAGTGCCGAGCAGATGTCGCCGGTGTTCCGCACTAACGGCAATTCCAACCCGAACACCGCCGATTACAACCGCCACGTCGCAGAGAATTTCGCCAATTGGCGGCTCGAGGTCGGCGGATTGGTCGACCGACCACTACGCCTCAGCCTGAGCGATATCGGCGCCTTTCCGCAACGCGCGCAGATCACTCGTCACGATTGCGTCGAGGGGTGGAGCGCGATCGGCAAGTGGCAGGGGCCGATGCTGGGCAATGTGCTGAAGGCGGCGGGGGTGCGCAATTCGGCGCGCTACATCGTGTTCACCTGCGCCGATCTGTGGAGCGGCGCCCCCTATTACGAATCGATCGACATGGTCGACGCCTTCCACCCCCAGACGATCCTGGCCTGGGCGATGAACGACAAGCGCGTCTCGGTCGGCCATGGCGCGCCGATCCGGCTCAGGGTCGAGCGGCATCTTGGCTACAAGAACGCCAAATATGTCATGCGGATCGACGCGGTGGCGAGCCTGGCGGGGATCGGCCTGGGCAAGGGCGGTTATTGGGAAGATCACGTCAATTACGACTGGTATGCCGGTATTTGATGTGCGTCGGGTTGCTTTTCTTGGTTTGCCGCCGGTGCCGTGATCAGCGAAGCTGGACAAGAGGTCTTCCCGTCGCCGCATTCAATCGATAGCAGCGGTCCTCTATGGCCCTGATTGACCTGTTCTTCGAGCGCGCGTTCAAGCGCGGCACGCTGTCCGTCACTTATGCCGACGGCACGACCAAGTCGTTCGGCACCGCGGACCCCGATTATCCCGATGTCGCGATCCGCTTCGCCACCAAGAGTGTGCCAGGGCAGATCCTGCGCGACCCCGCTTTGGGCGTGGCCGAGGCGTTCATGCACGGCCGCTTGGTGATCGAGCGTGGCGACATCATGCAGCTGCTGTCGCTGGCGAGTAAGAACAATCGCTGGGAAGACGCGACCGGCGCGCTCGATCCCGGCCTCGCCGCCAAGGCCGTGGTCGGGGTCAAGCGCAAGCTCGACCAGTTCAACCGCGCGCGGGCGGCCCGCGCCAACGTCAAACATCATTACGACATCGGCAACGCGCTCTACGATCTCTTCCTCGACGCCGACCGCCAATATAGCTGCGCCTATTTCGTCGACCGCGACGAAAGCCTCGAACAGGCGCAGCTGGACAAGAAGGCGCATATCGCCGCCAAGCTCGCGCTCAAGCCCGGCATGCGCGTGCTCGATATCGGCTGCGGCTGGGGTGGCATGGCGCTCTATCTGCACAAGACCTATGGCGTCGACGTCGTCGGCATCACGCTCAGCGACGAGCAGATCGCCACCGCCAAGCAGCGCGCGGCGGACGCCGGCGTGTCGGACCACGTCACGTTCCAGCTGATCGACTATCGCCACATGACCGGCACGTTCGACCGCATCGTCTCGGTCGGCATGTTCGAGCATGTCGGCCCGCCGCAATACCGCACTTTCTTCCGCAAATGCCGCGACTTGCTCAACGACGACGGCGTGATGCTACTCCACACGATCGGTCGCGCGGGCGGGGCCGGCGTGACCGACGAATTCACCGCCAAGTACATCTTCCCCGGCGGCTATATCCCGGCGCTGTCGGAAATCACCAAGGGCTATGAAGGCCTGCGCTATTACATGACCGACGTCGAGGTGCTGCGCCTCCATTATGGCTACACGCTCGAACATTGGTACGCCCGCGCCGTCGCCAATCGCGACAAGATCGTCGCGATGTACGACGAGGTTTTCTACAATATGTGGATCTTCTACCTCTCCGGCTCGTGCGTCAGCTTCCTCTATGGCGGGATGGTCAATTACCAGCTTCAGTTCGCGCGCAACCGCGATGCCCTGCCGATCACGCGGGATTATATGGGCGAAGAAGAACGGCGGATCGCGGCGAAAGTATAAGCCGGGTCGTCGCGATCAGGCTTGGCCGTCATGCCGGCCTTGTGCCGGCATCTACCGTGCAACAACGCCTCATCTCGGTTGTGGAAGAGTGGACCCCGGGACAAGCCCGGGGTGACGATTCAAACTTGATCGCACTCGTCTAAGGCCGACGCGCCCGAGCCTAGGGACCTACGCCGCCTTGCGCAGTTCCAGCTCGAGCCGGTTCCAGATGTCGACCAGCGCCTTGGTGAGGTCGCGCATCATCGCTTCGTCGTGGGCGGGGCCGGGCGTGAAGCGCAGGCGTTCGGTGCCGCGCGGCACGGTCGGGTAGTTGATCGGCTGAACATAGACGCCGTATTCGGCGAGCAGGATGTCGCTGATCCGCTTCGCCTTGACCGGATCGCCGACCATCAGTTGAGGTGGCGSACACTCGCCAGCACGCCGGCAACCAGCACCGGCGACAGCGAGGTCGTGAAGATGAAGCCCGGCGCATAGCTGCGGATGACATCGATGATCGTCTGGTCGGCSGCGATATAGCCRCCCATCACCCCGAACGCCTTGCCCAGCGTGCCTTCGATGATCGTGATCCGGTCGGCGACCTGGTCGCGCTCCGAAATGCCGCCACCGCGCGGTCCGTACATGCCGACGGCATGGACCTCGTCGAGATAGGTCAGCGCATTGTATTTGTCGGCGAGGTCGCAGATCGCTGCCAGCGGCGCGATRTCGCCTTCCATCGAATAGACGCTCTCGAACGCGATCAGCTTGGGCGCGTTGGGGTCTTCGGCGGCGAGCAGTTCCTCGAGATGCGCCAGGTCATTGTGGCGGAACACGCGCTTCTCGCAGCCCGAATTGCGGATGCCGGCGATCATCGAGGCGTGGTTGAGCTCGTCCGAGAAGATGATGCAGCCGGGCAGGAT
>NZ_JBFUIL010000022.1:0-7433 GCF_056401895.1 Sphingomonas sp. P4_D12
GCGTTGGGGTCTTCGGCGGCGAGCAGTTCCTCGAGATGCGCCAGGTCATTGTGGCGGAACACGCGCTTCTCGCAGCCCGAATTGCGGATGCCGGCGATCATCGAGGCGTGGTTGAGCTCGTCCGAGAAGATGATGCAGCCGGGCAGGATCTTGCCCAGGGTCGCCAAGGTCGCTTCGTTCGAGACATAGCCCGAGGTGAACAGCAAGGCGCCTTCCTTGCCGTGCAAGTCGGCCAGCTCGCCCTCGAGATCGACATGATAATGCGTGTTGCCGCCGATATTGCGCGTGCCGCCCGAGCCCGCGCCGACATCGTGCAGCGCTTCTTCCATCGCCGCGATCACCTTGGGATGCTGACCCATCGCGAGATAATCGTTCGAGCACCACACCGTGATCGGCATCGGTCCGTTATGCCCGGCAAAGCACCGCGCATTGGGGAACGCCCCCTTGTTGCGCAATATGTCGATGAACACGCGATACCGCCCCTCGGCATGCAGCCGGTCGATCGCCTGGGTGAATACCCGCGAATAATCGACGGGCCGCGCGGTGGAATCGCTCATGAACTGCGCCAATAACGTGGGTTTTACCGATTTTCCATGGGTAAGACGTGCAAACGCCGCAATCGCGAAACTGCTTTGTGTCAGCACAAGTGTCGCATTGGCGTGGTATAGAGCGAGTCGTCGCCGGCGTTCACGGGTCCGAACAGGCCGGGCGATCGAGAGCAGGAACGCTCCCGCTTGAATTGTCGGAGCTTTGTGATGTCCAACCAGATTGGCCTCGAAGGCCAGGATTCAGATTATCTTGCCCGGCGCGAGGCGCAGGAACGGATTGCCGCCGAGCAGTCCGCCGACCCCTCGGCGCGCCACGCGCATCAATTGCTGGCCGAACAATACGCCCAGCGATTGCGCATGGCGCCCCGACCCGCCGTCCAAGAGCGCTAAAGCGATTCGGCGCGGTTGATGCCATAGCGCGCCAGCGCCGGGGCGAGGTGGCGTTCGGCATCGCCGAACCGGGTGAAGACGGCGCGATGGAGCGGCGTTTCGGGCCAGTCCTGCCCCTCCGTCAAATATGCGACACGCCGCGCGATGCCCGGCGCGCCATCGACGAATCGCACCGGATGCGGCGCGGCTTCGGCGAGTTCGTCGCCGACCAACGGGAAATGCGTGCAGGCATTGACCACGACATCGATGCGGTCGCCCCCCGGCTGGTCGAACAGCCCGGCGATCGCCGCGCGATAGTCGGCGATCGGTCGCGTTTCGCCGTGGAGCTTGGCTTCGGCGAGCTCGACCAACGCAGCCGAGCCGTGGCGCAGGACGGTGCAATCGCCGGCGAAGCGCGCGGCGAGATCGTCGACATAAGGCTGGCGCACGGTCGCGTCGGTGCCGAGCACGCCGATCACGCGTGTCTCGCTGATCTCAGCCGCGGGCTTGATCGCGGGCACAGTGCCGACGATCGGCAAATCGAGCGCGGCGCGCACCGCGCCGAGCGCGATCGTCGACGCGGTGTTGCACGCAATCACGATCAACCGCGGATCGTAGCGTTCGGCCAACCGCCCAAGCAGCGCCGGCACACGCGCGGCGATCTCCAGCTCGCTCTTGGTGCCGTAGGGGAACCCCCCCGAATCGGCGACATAGACTAACGGCGCCGAGGGGAGCAGCGCCTGAACCGCCGCGAGCACCGACAGGCCGCCGACTCCGGAATCGAATAATAGTAACGGCCGATCATTCATGGGTAGCGTCTCTAAGGGGATGCATCCGTAATGATCAAGATAAGTGGAAACCCGTGGTCCGCTCGATTATGTATCCAGCCGATTGGGGGAGCGTTCACGTGGCGACGGAATATCTATGGGCAGCGCCGACCGGCGCCGTGCTGCTCGGTTACCTTCTCGGCTCCATCCCGTTCGGCGTCATCCTGACCCGCGCGTTCGGCGCCGGCGACCTTCGCCAGATCGGGTCGGGCAATATCGGCGCGACCAATGTGTTGCGGACGGGGCGGAAGGGCCTGGCCGCCGCGACCTTGCTGCTCGATCTCGCCAAGGGCGCGGCCGCGGTGCTGGTCGCCGGCTGGCTGTTCCACGGCCACCAGATTCCCGCCGCCGCGGCCGCGCTGCTCGGCCATTGCTATCCGGTCTGGCTCAAGTTCAAGGGCGGCAAGGGAGTCGCGACCTTGATGGGGATCGTGCTCGCGCTGCATTGGCCGATCGGGCTGGTCTATGCCCTGGTCTGGCTGGGGCTGCTCGTAGTGCTTCGCATCTCCTCGGTCGCGGGCATGGCCGCCGCGATCTCCGCGCCGATCACAGCAGCGGTGCTGGGCGATTTCGACGCGGTGTTCCTGCTCGTCGCGCTGGCGCCGATCGTGTTGTGGAAGCATCGCGCCAATGTCGAACGGCTGATCCAGGGCAACGAGCCGAGGATCGGCGCCAAGAAGGATGGCTGACCCGCGGCTCGCGCGGCTGCGGCTGATCCGCACGCCGACGATCGGCCCCGTCACCTATCGCCAGTTGCTCGCCCGGTTCGGCAGCGCCGAGCGCGCGATCGAGGCCTTGCCCGATCTCGCCGCGCGCGGCGGCGGCAAACCGCCCCGGATCGCCGACGCCACAACCGTCGAGCGCGAGATCGCCCGGGTCGAGAAGCTCGGCGCGCGCTATCTGTTCATCGACGACGCCGATTATCCGCCGCTGCTCGCCGAGCTCGACAATGCGCCGGCGGTGATGACGATCCGGGGCGATATCGGGCTATTCTCGCGCACCAGCGTCGCCATGGTCGGCGCGCGCAACGCCTCCGCCGCGGCATGCCGCTTCGCGCGCGGGCTGGCGGTCGAATTGGGGCGCGAGGGCGTGGTGATCGTCTCCGGGCTGGCGCGCGGGCTCGACACTGCGGCGCATCAGGGATCGCTGACGACCGGCACGATCGGGGTGATCGCCAGCGGCATCGACATCGCCTTTCCGCCCGAAAATCGCGCGCTGCAGGATCAGGTCGCCGAACAAGGCCTGCTGATCGCCGAGCAACCGCCGGGCAGCGAGCCGCTGGCGCGCAATTTCCCCCACCGCAACCGCGTCATCGCCGGGCTGGCGACCGGCACCGTGGTGGTCGAGGCGGCACCGCGATCGGGATCGTTGATCACCGCGCGGCTGGCGGCGGAAGCGGGACGTGACGTCATGGCGGTACCCGGCAGTCCGCTTGAGCCGCGCGCCCAGGGCTGCAATTTGCTGATCCGCGAAGGCGCGGCGCTGGTCCAGTCGGCCGCCGACATCCTGGAGACGATCCGCCCGATCGACCCGCGCATGGTGCGCGCGCCGGCGAGCCCGTTCGACGGACGTCCCGGCGGCGAGCCTGACGATGCCGAGCGCCGCGCGCTGATCGGCCTGCTCGGCCCGGTGCCGGTGGCGATCGACGAACTGATCCGCCAATCGGATTTGCCGCCCGCGACGGTCGCGTTGGTCCTGCTCGAACTCGAACTGGCCGGCCGGATCGAGCGCCATGCGGGGGGCAGGGTGAGCCTGATCCAATAGCTCGTCGCGAACATCGCTGAACGCGTTGAGATCTTGGAATCGAATGAGCCGAACGTCACCCCGGCCTTGTGCCCGTTCGAGCTTTGGCTTGCCCCCAGCAAGCCAAGATCGTGTCCGGGGGACACGATCTCGCTCGAACGCCACCGGGCGGCAAGCCCGGGAAAAGAAGCTCCAGTTATGCGCTAACCTGCACAGTGGATGCCGGGACGAGCCCGGCATGACGACCTTTCAGGTCGCGGCGGCTGATCGGCAGAGATATGCGAAACACAGAATCATCGGTAACCGATTTCTCGAAACCAATCGAACGAGGTGTTCGCATGACTCCCAGGGCCGCCCGCTGGCTGTTCCGCGCCGCAGCCATCTACGGCCTGATCGTCCTGGTGCCGCTCTATTTCCTCGAGCGGCAGGTCGCGGCACCGGCAGCGATGCTCGACCATCCGATCTATTATTATGGTTTCGTCGGCGCCGCCGCGGCGTGGCAATTGGTCTATTGGACGATCGGCGGCGACCCGGTCGGCTACCGCGCCTTCATGCCGCTCGCCGCAGTGGCCAAATTCGGATTCTGGATCCCCAGCCTCATTCTATGGTTGAACGGACGCGCGCCGACCTCCACCTTTGCCGTGACGAACGGCGACCTCATCCTGGGAATTGCCTTCTTCCTCGCCTGGCGGAGCCTCAAGGCCCCGGCTTGACGGGCATCATCGGGGCTCCCCATCCTCGCGCGTACACGTAAGGATCGCTTTTCATCGCCATGCAGCTTGTCATCGTCGAATCGCCCGCCAAGGCGAAAACCATCGAGAAATATCTGGGCAGCGACTATCGCGTTCTCGCGAGCTACGGCCATGTCCGCGACTTGCCGCCCAAGGACGGATCGGTCGATCCCGATTCCGGCTTCGCGATGGATTGGGAAAATTACGCCGACAAGGCGAAGCAGCTCAAGGCGATCACCGACGAGGCCAAGAAGGCCGACCGCCTGATCCTGGCGACCGACCCCGATCGCGAGGGCGAGGCGATTTCGTGGCACGTCCAGGAAGTCCTGCGCAACCGCAAGGCGCTGCCCAAGCAGGTCGAGCGCGTCACCTTCAACGCGATCACCAAGGCGACCGTGACCGAGGCGATGAAGCATCCGCGTCAGCTCGACGAGGACCTGATCGACGCCTATCGCGCCCGCCGCGCGCTCGATTATCTGGTCGGCTTCACGCTCTCCCCCGTTTTGTGGCGCAAGCTCCCCGGCGCCAAGTCGGCGGGCCGCGTCCAGTCGGTCGCCTTGCGCCTGATCGTCGACCGCGAGCGCGAGATCGAAGCCTTTGTCAGCCAGGAATATTGGTCGGTCGCCGCCACCCTGGAGCAGGACGGCACGCCGTTCACCGCGCGGCTGATCAAGTGGAACGGCGAGAAGCTCGACCGCTTGTCGATCGGCAAGGAAGGCGACGCGCTCAAGGCGAAAGCGGACGTCGAGAATGGCCGCTTCACCGTCCAGTCGGTCGAGACCAAGCCCGCCACGCGCAACCCGCCGCCGCCCTTCACCACCTCGACCCTGCAGCAGGAGGCCGCGCGCAAGCTCGGCTTCTCGGCCAGCCACACGATGCGCATCGCCCAGGCGCTCTACGAGGATGGCGCGATCACCTATATGCGGACCGACGGCGTCCAGATGGACGGCAGCGCCATTTCCGACGCGCGCAAGGCGATCACCGAGCGCTATGCCGCCAATTACGTCCCCGACAAGCCGCGCCAATACCAGACCAAGGCCAAGAACGCGCAGGAAGCGCATGAGGCGATCCGCCCGACCGATTTCCGCCGCGACCATGCCGGGTCGGGCGACCATGCCCGGCTCTACGAGCTGGTCTGGAAGCGCGCCATGGCGAGCCAGATGGCCTCGGCGCAGATGGAGCGCACCACGATCGACCTCGCCGACGGCACCGGCCGCCACGGCTTGCGCGCGACCGGGCAGGTCGTACTCTTCCCCGGCTATCTCGCGCTGTACGAGGAAGGCCGTGACGACGAGGGCGATGAGGAATCGCGCCGCCTGCCGCGCCTGCGCGACGGCGACGTGCCGGCCAAGCGCGACGTCACTGCCGAACAGCATTTCACCCAGCCGCCGCCGCGCTTCTCCGAAGCGTCGCTGGTCAAGCGGCTCGAGGAGCTCGGCATCGGGCGGCCGTCGACTTATGCCTCGATCATCCAGACGCTCAAGGACCGCGACTACGTCCGCGTCGAGAAGAATCGCTTCTTCGCCGAGGAATCGGGCCGGCTGGTAACCGCCTTCCTCGAACGCTTTTTCGAGAAATATGTCAGCTTCGACTTCACCGCCGGGCTCGAGGACGAACTCGACGAGATTTCGGGCGGCCGCGCACAATGGCAGAAAGTGCTCGAGGCGTTCTGGCGCGACTTCAAGCCGCGCACCGCCGAGGTGATGGAATTCAAGCCGTCCGAAGTGACGCAGCAGCTCGACCAGTTCCTCGCGCCTTACCTCTTCCCCGACAAGGCCGATGGCGGCGATCCGCGGCTGTGCCCCAATTGCGGGTTGGGCCAATTGTCGCTGCGCGGCGGCCGGTTCGGCGCGTTCATCGCCTGCTCCAACTATCCCGAATGCAAATATACCCGCCGCTTCGCCCAGGCGGGTGCTGCGGACGGTGAGGACAGCGGTCCCGAATCGCTGGGCAAGGATCCCGAGACGGGGCTGGAAGTCGAGCGCAAGGCAGGCCGGTTCGGACCGTATATCCAGCTCGGCGAGGGCAAGGATGCCAAGCGCGCGTCGATTCCCAAGGATATCGAACTCGATCTCGACTGGGCATTGAAGCTGCTGAGCCTGCCGCGCGAAATCGGCGCGCATCCCGAGAGCGGCAACATGATCACCGCGTCGATCGGGCGCTATGGTCCCTATCTGGCGCATGACGGCAAATATGCCCGGCTGCAGTCGACCGCCGAAGTGTTCGAGACCGGGATGAACGCGGCAGTGGTCAAACTGGCCGAAGCGGCGGCGAATGGCGGCCGTCCGGCGCGCGGATCGCGCGAGCCGTTGAAGGTGCTCGGCACGCATCCGCGCACCGAACTCGAGATCAAGCTGATGGAAGGGCGCTATGGCGCCTATGTCACCGACGGCACGACCAACGCGACCTTGCCCAAGACGATCGACAAGGATCAGCTGACGTTGGAGGAAGCGGCGCAATTGATCGACACGCGCGCAGCCGCGGCACCGGCCGGCGGCAAGGGGAAGCGCGGGGCGAAAAAGGCTCCGGCGAAGAAGGCTGCTGCGAAGAAGGCGCCGGCCAAGAAGAAGGCGGCGGCGAAATAGTCGTCGCCCCAGCGAGTAATCGTCACCCCAGCGAAAGCTGGGGTCTCGCGCAGAATCTCAATTGCTTGAGATCCCAGCTTTCGCTGGGATGACGATTTGTCAGACGGCGCGGCGGGTGCGGGGACGAGTCTGGGATGACGGCGGTTACGCGGCCCGGCTGCTCGTTTCGTTCAACCACGACCGGGCACGCGTCTGCGCCTCCGCAATCTCTCGTGCGGTCATTTCATCGGCCACTTCGGCGCGGCAATAGCGCGCGCCTTCATGGCCGCCGCGCGACGCGGCGAGGTTGAACCATTTGTGCGCCTCGACCAGATCGAGATCGACGCCGTTCGCGCCGGTCGAATAATCGACCCCGAGATCGTAGCACGCATTCCAATCGCCCCGCGCGGCATCGCTCAGCCGGCTTTCGATCAGGAACTGCGCATTCTTCAGGCTGCTGCCCATCGTCGCCACCCCTTTATCCCTTTGGCCGGGCTACCTTGGGGGGCGAGCGGTCAACAAATGGTTAACGGCGTTTAACCACGAAATTCAGGGGGTTGTTTAGTTCGGCTATTGCCGAACGTCCGGCACCGGCCCGCTCCCCCACCCGACCACCCATAGAATACGCTGTTGGGCGGTCGGGTGGGGGAG
>NZ_JBFUIL010000023.1:0-1819 GCF_056401895.1 Sphingomonas sp. P4_D12
CATCAGCCTGCTGCGCGACGATCGCGGTGTTGCCGGTCGAGGTGACATCGCCCGCGGTGACCGTGACGTTGCCGCCGGAGGTCTGGGCGTAGATGCCATTGCCGGTGGTAACGTTGACCGGGCCGACGGTCGTGACCGTGGTATTGCCGGTGCCGAAATTCTCGGCGTCGATGCCGAACCGCGCGGTAATCGCGCCATTCGCGGTCACGTCGATATTGCCGGTCGCCGCTGCCGGGAAGATGGCAGCCACCATGCCGGCATTGCCCGCCTGGATATCGCCATTGGCCACCTCAGTGACATTGGCGGTCAGGGACTGGCTCTGCACATCGATCGCGTTCTTGCCGACCGCCAGCGCCGTCACCGCGCCGGTCGTGACGCTGATGTCGCCGCCAACCGCGGTATCGCGAACGATGATGCCGTTGCCGGCGGTCGAACCGCTGGCACCCGAGATATTGAAGGTGACCGTGCCCGAACCGTTGTTGAGGATATTGGCGCCGTCGCCAGTTCCGCCGAAGAAGCCGCCGGTGCCGGTGACCGAGATATTGCCCGCGCCACCGGTGCCGCCGATCAGGGTCAGACCGTTGGTCGCGCCGGTGACCGTATCGGCGACGGTCACCGTTACCGCGTCGTTGCCGACTGCCTTGATGCCCTCGGCCGCCGTGCCGGTCACCGTGCCATTGGCTGCCACGCTGACCGTGCCGGTGCCGAAATTGTGCGCATCGATGCCGGTCGTGCCCGAAACGTTGCCCGCGGTCACATCGACATTGCCCGCGCCCGCGACCTTGATCTGCTGCGCGATGATCGCCGTGTTGCCGGTCGAGGTGACGTCGCCCGCGGTGACCGAGACGTTGCCGCCCGTCGTCAACGCAAAGATGCCGTTACCGGTCGTCACATTGACCGGACCGACGGTGGTGACAGTCGTATTGCCCGACCCGAAATTCTCGGCGTCCACGCCAAACCGCGCCGTCATCGCGCCGTTGGCGGTCACGTCGATATTGCCGGTGCCGGCCGCGTTGAGGATCGCCGCCACCATGCCGGCATTGCCCGCATTGATGTCGCCGTTCGCTACTTCGGTCACGTTGCCGGTCAGCGATTGGCTCTGGACGTCGATCGCGTCCATGCCCGCGGTCAGCGCGGTAACCGCACCGGTGGTGATGCTGATATCGCCGCCGGCCGCGGTGTCACGCACCTTGATGCCTTCGCCTCCGGCCGAACTGCTCGCGCCCGAAATGTCGACCGTGACGGTGCCCGAACCGTTGTTCAGGATGTTCGCCGCGTCGCCAGTGCCGCCGACGAACCCGCCGGTCCCGGTCACGCTGATGTTGCCCGCGCCGCCAGTCCCGCCAACCAGGCTCAGGCCGCGCGTCGCGCCCGTCACCGTATCGGCGACGCTCACCGTCACCGCGTCGTTGCCGACTGCCTTGATGCCCTCGGCAAACGTGCCCGTCACCGTGCCGTTGGCGGTGACGCTGACGGTACCCGTGCCAAAGTTGTGCGCATCGATGCCGGTCGTGCCCGAGACGTTGCCCGCGGTCACATCGACATTGCCCGCACCGGCGACCTTGGTCTGCTGCGCGATGATCGCGGTGTTGCTGGCCGCGGTGACGTCGCCCGCGGTAACCGAGACGTTGCCGCCGGTGGCCAACGCAAAGATGCCGTTACCCGTCGTCACATTGACCGGGCCGACGGTGGTGACCGTCGTATTGCCTGATCCGAAATTCTCGGCGTCGATGCCGAACCGCGCGGTGATTGCGCCGTTGGCGGTCACGTCGATATTGCCGGTGCCCGCCGCGTTGAGGATCGCCGCCACCATGCCGGC
>NZ_JBFUIL010000024.1:0-1373 GCF_056401895.1 Sphingomonas sp. P4_D12
GTCGATGGGGCATGGCGCCGGCCGCTGTCTTCATGGAGAGCGGCAGTCCCGACACGGCGAACCGCGAGCGGGCAAAATTCCATTCCCCGTCTAGGCAGGACATTAAGCGGGAAACCCGCACCTGCTGTCTCGGACGGTAACGCAGGGGAGGGCCAAAGCCCGCCTGCGAGGGCGCGCCTATACGGGGATTTGCGGGGAAGTCAATCGGGGCAGCGGCGACTGGGGCGCCGTCGGGGCGACTGCCATGCATTCCGATTATGGCATTCGGGGCCGGCATGTAAACGCGAAAGCTGTCTTTCGGACGGGGCCAGGACTGCTAGTCTATCCGGCGACCATGCCACGCGCCTCCACTTCGACCAGCCATCAAAGTCGAATAGGCTTCGCAAACCCGCGCCCGGTCATCATCGCGGTTCCGCTGTTCGCTGTCACCATCGCGACGAGCGCGATCCTGACAAATGCGGGCGGTTGGATGCCGGCGATGATCGCGTCGGTGATCGCCGGATTGGGTTTTCTGCTGCTGTTGCGGGACAGCTTTTTTCTGGCGTTCAGCGGACTGGTGTTATGCGCGATCGCAGGGATTGGCGCGACCTCCATCGAGACACCGCTGTTCGGTTCGACGGTTCGCGGCATCCGCGTGGATCAGGCGGCCGACTATCCGGCAGCCGCTATTTTCTATTTTACCGACGGGCGAGTGTTGGCCCAGGCCGACTGGGATCTGCCGGTTTATGGCGGTTCCAAGGGCATCAACCACGAACTCTACAGACTAGGCATCGCGCCGATCGTCGGAGACGGCTGGACATCGGATCGGCCGATCACGGCCTGGGCGGTCACCAGCGGCCCGAATTCCGACATAGCTCGTTCCGACTGGTCACGTCCTTCCCGCGCCGGCGTGCGCGTCGTGTCATCGTCGGACGAGGATATCCGCAAAGCGATCGCACGCGCCGAACAGGCCTATCATCTGACCTCGGTAAAAGACGTGGTCCTCCTCCATTGGCTCGACGATCCCGCCGCGGCTGTGTCGGCGCAATATTGGAAGCTGCTGACGATTTTCTGTGTGTGCACAGGTATTTGGTTCGTCCTGGTTATCGCGTCGCAGCTGCGTGCGCGCCGGAGATGAAAGGTCCGAAAGGGCTAATTGGATCGCACTCATTTTAGTGATGAGTTACGGGGCGGGAGCTTAAATTTCCAAGCCTCAGTCTGATGTTGTTGCCCGCGTTACCATAATTCAAAGCGACCCTGCGGGCGGACCCGCATGGCCAATTCTCCGTCGATGGGGCATGGCGCCGGCCGCTGTCTTCATGGAGAGCGGCAGTCCCGACACGGCGAACCGCGAGCGGGCAAAATTCCATTCCCCGTCTAGGCAGGACATTAAG
>NZ_JBFUIL010000025.1:0-1213 GCF_056401895.1 Sphingomonas sp. P4_D12
CTGCGCGCCACGCCGCAGGTCGTGCTGGCCGAGCCGATCGACCCTGGATCGCAGCCATGACCTGGCGCGGATGGTTCCGGCTCTGCCTGGCCTTGTGCGGTGCCGCCGCGCTCGGCGTGGTGACGCCGGGCCATACGCAGGAGCGGCCGACCGCCGACGCCGATCGCCAGATCCTGGTGATGCTCAAGATGGCGCCGCCGCATTAYCGSCCCGGCGGGAGCTACGGCGGCAGTTACGGTGACACGACGGCGATGGCCGCGCGGCGGCGCATGGCGGCAGGAATCGCGCGGCGCAACGGGCTGAAGCTGGTCGATGGCTGGCCGATGCCGCTGATCGGGGTCGATTGCTATGTCATGCGCGTGCCCGATGGCAGGGCGCTCGACGCGGCGATCGCCCAGGTGTCGAAGGAGCCGGGGGTCGCCTGGTCGCAGCCGCTGCAACTGTACCAGGCGCGCGGCTCGCCCGCCGGGGCCGCGCTCAACGACCCTCTCTTYCGRGCMGAGCCCGCYGCCRTMGCCTGGCGGCTCGCCGACCTCCACCGCATCGCCACCGGCCGCAACGTTTCCGTCGCCATCATCGACAGCAAGATCGACGTTGCGCATCCCGACCTTGCCGGCCAGTTCACCGCCAATCTCGATTTCGTCGCCAATCCTGATTCCGGGCGCCGCACCGTCCCCAGCGAGGCGCATGGCACCGGCGTTGCCGGCATCGTCGGTGCCAAGGCGGGAAACGGCATCGGCATCGCCGGGATCGCGCCCGACGCGCGGATGATGGCGTTGCGGGCGTGCTGGCAGACCGCCGCCGGCCCTACGCTTTGCAACAGTCTCAGCCTGGCGCGCGCGCTGCAATTCGCGATCGACCACAATGCCGAGGTGATCAACCTCAGCCTCGCCGGGCCGGCAGACCCGCTACTCGCCCGGCTGATCGCCATYGCGATATCGCGCAACGTCTCTGTGGTCGCGGCATTCGATCCGTCGCTGCCCCAGGGAGGATTCCCCGCATCCTTGCCYGGCGTCATCGCCGTCGCCGACGAATCTTTGCAGTCTTTGCCCGCGCGCGTGTACATTGCGCCCGGYCGCGACGTGCCGACGACACAACCGGGGGGTAAATGGTACCTCGTCAATGGCAGTTCCTATGCGGTCGCGCATGTCAGCGGGCTGATCGCGCTGGTGCGCCAGTCCAGCGGTCGCGCGACACGGATCGCGCTGAACCG
>NZ_JBFUIL010000026.1:0-1061 GCF_056401895.1 Sphingomonas sp. P4_D12
GCGGTCGGGCGCGCTGAATTGCGCGAGCATCTCGCGATGATGCGTGATCGGCCCGGCGATCAGGTGCGGGAAAAAGGTGATGAACAGCGCGTAGTTGAGCGGATCGCGCTCGCTGACCCGGCCACCATAGGCGTCGACCAGATAGGCGATTTGCTGGAAAGTGAAGAACGAAATGGCGAGCGGGAGGATGACGTGCGGCACCTGCCAGTCGCCGCCGAACAATTCCCGCGTCGTTTCCAGGGCGAACATCGTGTATTTGAAATAGCCGAGCAGGCAGACGTTAAAACCGATGCCAAGCGCGAGCGTAAGCTTGCTCTGCCGCCGTATGAGTAGGCCGCCGAGCCAGTAATTGACCCCCATGCTGGTCAACAGCAGCGGCAGGTTCTGCCAGCGCCACCAGCTGTAGAACACCAATGACGCAACGGTAAGCCAGGCCGCGGCGAGGCGCGGTTGATTGAATCGGGCGATGACGATGAAACCGACGAAGACGACGGGCAGGAACAGCGATATGAACTCGCTGGAATTGAACAGCATGGTCCAAATTCCCCCGTTTTGCTTGCCCCGATCGAATGACCCGAGTTTGTTGACTCGATCTGATCGCTGCGATCGCGACGAAGTCTAGCATCGCCGGTGCGACGCCCGCAGCGTTTAGGACGAATTAACCCGTAATTCCCCGCGCGCCGCCCTCGGCGCGGTGCCTGTCAGTCGAGCTACGGTAAAGCCCGATCGGCGCCGTTGCGGATCTTGCCACAGGGAGGATGCGATGAAAGTGTCTCGTTCAATCGCTCGCCGATCGCCCAGATGGCGGCCTGGGTCCTGTTCTGGACGCCGACCTTGCGAAGAATGGCCTTCACATGGATCTTCACCGTCGCCTCGCTGATCTCGAGCTGGCGCGAGATGATCTTGTTGGGTTGCCCGCTCACCAGACAGGCGAGAATTTCGATTTCCCGCAGTGACAGGCCGGCCTGCTTCATCGACTGGCTGGTGCCCGGCGACAGCCCGAGATTGGGATGCGTGGGCAGGAACTCGGCCAGGTTCGACGGCATCACCTTCTCGCCGAT
>NZ_JBFUIL010000027.1:0-1054 GCF_056401895.1 Sphingomonas sp. P4_D12
CGAGAGCGAATACGACCCGTTCGGCGCGGCGCATAGCTCGACCTCGATCTCGGCGGCCCTGGGGTTCGCCATCGCCAACAAGCTGGCGGGGAGACCCGGCAAGGCGATCGCGGTGATCGGCGACGGCGCGATGTCGGCGGGCATGGCGTACGAGGCGATGAACAATGCCGAAGGAGCGGGTAATCGCCTCGTCGTCATCCTCAACGACAATGACATGTCGATCGCGCCGCCGGTCGGSGGSYTGTCGGCCTATCTCGCGCGGATGGTCAGTTCGAGCGAATATCTGGGCTTGCGGAGCCTGGCCAAGCGGATCACCGCCAAGGTGTCGCGTCGGGTCCACAATGCCGCGCAAAAGGCCGAGGAACTGACCCGCGGCTGGGTCACCGGGGGCACGTTGTTCGAGGAACTGGGCTTTTATTATGTCGGGCCGATCGACGGGCACAATCTCGACCATCTGATCCCGGTGCTGGAGAATGTCCGCGACAGCGAGCACGGTCCGATCCTGGTCCATGTCGTGACCAAGAAGGGCAAGGGCTATGGCCCGGCCGAGGCAGCGGCCGACAAATATCATGGCGTCCAGAAGTTCGACGTGATCACCGGCGCCCAGGCCAAGGCGCCGCCGGGGCCGCCGGCTTACCAGAACGTCTTCGCCGACCAGCTGATCAAGGATGCGACACGCGACCCGACCATCGTCGCGATCACTGCCGCCATGCCCTCGGGCACGGGCATCGACCGCTTCGCCAAGGCGTTCCCCGACCGCACCTTCGATGTCGGCATTGCCGAACAGCATGCGGTGACCTTTGCCGCCGGCCTTGCCGCACAAGGCATGCGGCCATTCTGCGCGATCTATTCGACGTTCCTGCAGCGGGCTTATGATCAGGTCGTCCATGACGTCGCGATCCAGAACCTGCCCGTCCGCTTCGCGATCGACCGCGCCGGCCTGGTCGGGGCCGATGGCGCGACCCATGCCGGCAGCTTCGATGTCACCTATCTGGCGACGCTCCCCAACTTCGTCGTGATGGCGGCGGCCGACGAGGCCGAGTTGGTGCACATG
>NZ_JBFUIL010000028.1:0-925 GCF_056401895.1 Sphingomonas sp. P4_D12
GATCTTCGTGCAGGCAGAGATCGGCGGCGTACAATTCATCCAGGCATGGACCGGCGCATTATCCTACGCGCTGCAAATCTATTTCGACTTTTCCGGCTATACCGACATGGCGATCGGCCTCGGGCTGCTCTTCGGCATTTCGCTGCCGCGCGAGCGAAGGGGCCGACATATCCCATGTTGCCGATGATCAGAACACACATCGACAGCCTCCCCCAAATCCGGACGCCGCGACCTCACCACCGGAATCATTCACGAGACGATTGATCCCGCCCCATTCGGGACGTCGCGTAGAATTCAGAGCGTTAGCCATCGAGGCTGAGACGACGAGGGCGCCGGACAATCCAATACCGGAAACTCCAGGGCGTCAACCACGATGCTCGAAATATATAAGTACATATACGTAAGTAAATTCGCTTAATATCAATAATACTTTTTGACTAATTTAGCTTATTATCACACTTAGTGCCCATAATAAGGAAATTGAGTTTTGCTACTATTTATCAACAGCCGAGAGCAGAGGCCTTTCATGAGGATCATTATAGCAATAAACTCGTGATTCTGGAGGCTATCTAATGACACCTCGCATCAAGATTGCCTTGCTCGGGCCCAATCGAATCGCTCTGGACGGGTTACAGAGAATACTGACCGAAAACGGATTTGACGTACTGGAAGCCGCGGTCGACGCGAGCCAGCTCAGCGACGTCGAAGCGGTCGATGACGACGGCAGCGACGTCGTCCACATTCTGCTGATGGACGGCCTCGCGGACGCCAAGACGGGGTACCATCCCGCGGAACTTGCCGAGCGGTTCCCCGGCTATCGGCTGGCAGTAATGGCCGATGTGTTCGATTTCGACGAAATGGTCAGCTGTTTCCGCGAAGGCGTTTACGGCTACATCATCGCGGCATCGTCCGAATCTCTAGTGAT
>NZ_JBFUIL010000029.1:0-725 GCF_056401895.1 Sphingomonas sp. P4_D12
TGCGCCTGAACGTCGATCCCGTCCTTGCCCGCCGTCAGCGCGGTCACTGCGCCGGTGGTGACGCTGATATTGCCGCCTGCGGCCGTATCGCGAACGAAGATGCCCTCACCGCCGGCCGAGCTGCTCGCGCCCGAGATGTCGACCGTGACATTGCCCGAACCATTGTTCAGGATGTTCGCCGCATCGCCGGTCCCGCCGACGAACCCGCCGGTCCCGGTGACGCTGATGTTGCCCGCGCCGCCAGTCCCGCCAACCAGGCTCAGGCCGCGCGTCGCGCCCGTCACCGTGTCAGCGACCGAGATCGTCACCGCGTCGTTGCCGACTGCCTTGATGCCCTCGGCAAACGTACCCGTCACCGTGCCGTTGGCGGTGACACTGACGGTACCAGTGCCAAAGTTGTGCGCATCGATGCCGGTCGTGCCCGAGACGTTGCCCGCGGTCACATCGACATTGCCCGCGCCCGCGACCTTGGTCTGCTGCGCGATGATCGCGGTGTTGCTGGCCGCGGTGACATCGCCCGCGGTAACCGAGACGTTGCCGCCCGTCGTCAACGCAAAGATGCCGTTACCCGTCGTGACATTGACCGGGCCGACGGTGGTGACCGTCGTATTGCCTGATCCGAAATTCTCGGCGTCGATGCCGAACCGCGCGGTGATTGCGCCGTTGGCGGTCACGTCGATATTGCCGGTGCCCGCCGCGTTGAGGATCGCCGCCACCATGCCGGC
>NZ_JBFUIL010000030.1:0-547 GCF_056401895.1 Sphingomonas sp. P4_D12
GCGGTCGGGCGCGCTGCTGAATTGCGCGAGCATCTCGCGATGATGCGTGATCGGCCCGGCGATCAGGTGCGGGAAAAAGGTGATGAACAGCGCGTAGTTGAGCGGATCGCGCTCGCTGACCCGGCCACCATAGGCGTCGACCAGATAGGCGACTTGCCGGAAAGTGAAGAACGAAATGGCGAGCGGGAGGTCAGCCGAGTTGGGGCGAAGCCTGACCGGCGCCGTTGCGTATCTTGCCACAGGGAGGGTGCGATGAAAGCGTCTCGTTCAATCGCTCGCCGACCGCCCAGATGGCGGCCTGGGTCCTGTTCTGGACGCCGACCTTGCGAAGAATGGCCTTCACATGGACCTTCACCGTCGCCTCGCTGATCTCGAGCTGGCGCGAGATGATCTTGTTGGGGTGCCCGCTCACCAGACAGGCGAGAATTTCGATTTCCCGCAGTGACAGGCCGGCCTGCTTCATCGACTGGCTGGTGCCCGGCGACAGCCCGAGATTGGGATGCGTGGGCAGGAACTCGGCCAGGTTCGACGGCATCACCTTCTCGCC
>NZ_JBFUIL010000031.1:0-402 GCF_056401895.1 Sphingomonas sp. P4_D12
GCGGCAGCGAAATGCCGAAGAGCAGCCCGAGGCCGATCGCCATGTCGGTATAGCCGGAAAAGTCGAAATAGATTTGCAGCGCGTAGGATAATGCGCCGGTCCATGCCTGGATGAATTGTACGCCGCCGATCTCTGCCTGCACGAAGATCGGCCGCACCGCGACGCCGAGCGGATCGGCGACCATCACCTTCTTGAACAATCCGATGAGGAACAAGGTGAGTCCGATCGCGACCAGGTCCCAGCGCGGCCGGAAGCGGTCGGGCGCGCTGAATTGCGCGAGCATCTCGCGATGATGCGTGATCGGCCCGGCGATCAGGTGCGGGAAAAAGGTGATGAACAGCGCGTAGTTGAGCGGATCGCGCTCGCTGACCCGGCCACCATAGGCGTCGACCAGATAGGCGA
>NZ_JBFUIL010000032.1:0-353 GCF_056401895.1 Sphingomonas sp. P4_D12
ACATTGACCGGGCCGACGGTGGTGACCGTCGTATTGCCTGATCCGAAATTCTCGGCGTCGATGCCGAACCGCGCGGTGATTGCGCCGTTGGCGGTCACGTCGATATTGCCGGTGCCCGCCGCGTTGAGGATCGCCGCCACCATGCCGGCATTGCCCGCGTTGATGTCGCCGTTCGCTACTTCGGTCACATTGCCGGTCAGCGTCTGCGCCTGAACGTCGATCCCGTCCTTGCCCGCCGTCAGCGCGGTCACTGCGCCGGTGGTGACGCTGATATTGCCGCCTGCGGCCGTATCGCGAACGAAGATGCCCTCACCGCCGGCCGAGCTGCTCGCGCCCGAGATGTCGACCGTGAC